>NZ_JHEG04000001.1:9000934-9327529 GCF_000760695.4 Tolypothrix bouteillei VB521301
TTACATTTTTTGTAAATTTATTTAAAAAAAATTTACAACTTAACTATGTAAATAAAGAATTGCAAACTAAACTAAAAGAGAGCTTACTCCGAGAGCAGAGACTACAAAAACAAGTAGAAATTATCGATTTAGTGCAAGAAGCAATCATCATTCGAGATGGAGATGGTATGATTACTTTTTGGAATTGTGGCGCTGAAAAAATATATGGATTTTCTCAACAAGAAGCTGTAGGAAAAGAGTTTTCTTCGCTACTTAAAGTACGCTTTCCTAAACCATTACCGGAATTGCATAACTGCTTATTTGAATGCGGGAAATGGGAAGGAGAACTTATTCACAGTCAAAAGAATGGAACCGAAATTCTTGTTGCCAGCTATTGGGTATTACAACAAAACAATCGGGGAGAAACAGAAATTGTAGAAATCAATAGAAATATCACAAAGTACAAGCAAACTGAAGAAGCCCTACTGACGGCAGGTATCCGTTTGGCAGGTATTTTGGATAATGCTTCAGATGCAATTCTTTCAGTAGAATCTTCGCACAAGATTGTACTTTTTAGTAAAGAAGCCGAAAAAGTTTTTGGCTACACAACTTCAGAAATTTTGGGACAAACACTTGATTTGCTAATTCCAAAACATTTACCAAATGGAGATTCCCAGTACCTCTTTACCTCTTACAACTCCAACACAGCCAATAGGAATTTAGGAGAACGTCGGGAGATGACAGGTTGTCGGAAAAATGGAGCATTCTTCCCCATTGAAGTATCGATTTCTCCATTAGAATTAGTTAGCAGTAACGCATTTACCGTGATTTTACGGGATTTAACAGAGCTGAAAGCAACTGAAGCTGCTTTGCGGAGAACTGAAGCGCAGTTTCAAGCTTTTATGAATCACATTCCCCCTTTATCTTGGATTACCGATGGTGAAGGTCAGTTAGTTTATTGCAACAAAAGTTTTGAACGTTGGTATCAGCGCTCAACGTGGGAAATTATTGGTAAAACAATTTTTGATTTTAATCCGCCTCATCTTGCCCAACAACACCTCGAACATATCCAACATGTTTTACAAACAGGACAAGTTCTGGAAGTGAATGAGTCTGCTATGTCTTCAGATGGGACGCTGAGTGAGTTTTTGGTTTATAAGTTTCCCATGTTTGATATAGACGAACAACTTTTGGTAGGAGGTGTAGCAGTTGACATAACCGAACGCAAACAAGCAGAAGCAGATCTTCAGATAAGAAATCAAGAATTACTAACCCTGTATAAACTTTCTGAAGTTGCATTACGGACTAATTCTTTGAAACTAGCTGCTCAAGATGCTGTAACCGAAATTAGTCATGCAACTGGATTTCCTAAAGTTACAATTGAACTTTACGATCCAGCAAGTCAAATGATGCGCTTTGTTGGAACAACGGGAGTTGCTTCACTAGCTGCTTGCGATACATTAGAAGTTCCTGTAGAACGGACTCTTTCTGGAACAGTTGTTCTGACGGGAAAACCTATGATTAAAATTTTTAACTCTCATGAAATAGAGTCTTCCCAAATTAGAATATATGATTCGCATCAAACAATCGGTCAACTTAATATTCGGACTTTTGTCTGTCAACCAATGATTGTCAATCAACAAGTCATTGGTGTACTGACCTTAGCGCATCCCGAACGAGTACAGCTAGACGCTTCATTTCTCAGATTACTAACTAGTTTAGCTAACTTTGTTGCCTCTTTAGTAGAAAGGAAGCAAGCGGAAATTGCTTTACATGAAAGTGAAGAACTTTACCGCCAAATGTTTCAGACTAACTTGGCAATTAAATTGCTTATTGAGCGCGATACGGGAGTCATTGTTGATGCCAATCCAGCTGCTTGTCGTTTCTACGGTTATAGCTTAAAACATCTCAAACAAATGATGATTACAGACATCAATGTTTTACCTGCCGAACAGGTGTTTTCTCTCATGCAGCAATATCTATTCAATCAACAAAGTTACTTTCAGTTTCGCCACAAACTTGCTAGTGGAGAAATTCGAGATGTGGAAATTTACTCTTGCCCGGTGACACGTCAAGGAAAAACACTACTTTACTCGGTTGTTCATGATATAAGTGCATTGAAGCAGGCAAAAAGAGACTTGGAACAAGCTAATTTTAAACTCAATAGCTGGGTGGAGGAATTGGAAATACGCAATCGCGAAATTGCTTTACTGAGTCAATTAAGCGATATTCTCCAGGCGTGTTTGTCTATTGATGAAGCACATCAAGCTTTAGCTCGATTAGTTCAACCTTTATTTCCTGATGTATCGGGTGCCGTGTTTGTACTTAACAATTCAGAAAACTTACTCGAAGCGGTAGCAACTTGGGGAGAAGTCAATGAAACGACAGAGTTGGTATTTGCACCGGGAAAATGTTGGGGGCTTCGTAGAGGGCGATCGCATTTAGCAGATAGGACTACAGAAAGTATACTCTGTCAGCATAGAAAAAAAGATTGTTGCGAATCTTCCACTTCTATTGAATCACTCTGCATCCCCATGATGGCTCAGGGAGAAGCCTTAGGAGTCTTGTATTTGAGTTCAAATCAACCAGACAAACTTACAGAAGCGAAGCAGCAATTTGCTATAACAGCTGCCGAACACATTGCCTTGGGACTGGCAAACCTGCAATTGCATGAAGCTCTTCAGCAACAAAGCATCCGCGATCCTCTAACTGGATTATTCAATCGCCGTTATTTAGAAGAATCCTTAGAGCGGGAAATTAGCCGCGCCGATCGCAAACAGCAATCTGTAGGAATTATCATGCTGGATATAGACAATTTCAAACGTTTTAACGATACTTTTGGACAAAACTCTGGTGATAACGTGTTGCAAGAGTTAGCTAAGTTTTTAGAAAAAAATATTCGAGGGGGTGATATTGCCTGTCGTTATGGAGGTGAAGAAATAGTCTTAATTCTACCGGAAGCATCTTTAGACGCAACTAAAAAACGAGCCGAGCAAATACGAGAAGATGTCAAGCACCTTTATTGCCACAACCGCTACCATTCTCTCACTACGATCACCATATCCTTGGGAGTCGCCGTTTTTCCAGACGACGGTTTGACAGGAGAAGCAATAATTGCTGCTGCTAATACAGCTTTATATCATGCTAAACAAGAAGGTCGCGATCGGGTAGTTACAGCTACAGATCTGAGTGTTGACTAGTAATCAGTGACAAATGACAAATGACAAATGACAAATGACAAATCAAGGGAAGAATTACAAAAAGAGATCGAAGAACTGAGTTCGCGCCTTGAACTTGCTGAAGAAACTTTGCGGGCTATCTGTCACGGAGAGGCAGACGCTTTAGTGGTTTCGGGAAGTCAAGGCGAACAGATTTTTACTTTACAAAATAATGATTCTCTTTATAGAATTTTACTAGAAGAGATGAAAGAAGGGGCAGCTACACTAACAGATGATGGATTTATTCTTTACTGTAATAGAAGTTTAGCACGTTTGGTAAAACGATCTATAAAAAAAGTTATTGGTTCCGGCTTTAACGAGTATATTGCACCCGAGCAAAAGCCGGGATTTCAAATGTTGCTACAGCAAGAAAGAAAACATTCTCAAGGAGAATTTAACCTAATTGCTAACGATTTAACCACCGTCCCTATCCACGTGGATATTTATTTATTGACAATGAATAATGTCAAAATCACCTCCTTGATTGTCACAGATTTGACAGAAAAAAACCGGAATGAAGAAATTATTATTGCTGAAAAGCTTGCTCGTTCCATTGTCGAACAAGCAGCTGAAGCCATCGTTGTTTGTGATGAAAACGGACAGATTATTCGTGCAAGTATAGCAGCGCATCAGCTTTGCGGACAAAATCTTTTATTCCAACCCTTTGATGTTATTTTTCCATTACAACTTTATCAGAGTAACTGGGAAACGCGATCTTCAGAAAAATTAGACGCTACAAAAATTGGAACAGAAAATAATTGGGAAACCAAAAAAAGCTTTTCTGTTCTAACTGTTCTTAAGGGAGAAAGTTTTCAAGGCGTTGAAGTCTTTTTCCAACAAAAAGGAGGACAGCAATTTAATTTACTACTCAATGCGCGGTTGCTCTCCAACCCAGAAAGCAGTTTGAAGGGCTGCATTTTAACGCTTACAGATATTACTATTCGCAAACAAGCAGAACTCGAATTACAACGGGCAAAAGCCGATTTAGAAACACGAGTGGCAGAACGTACAGTCCAACTTCAACAGTTGAATGCAGAACTGACTAATTGGGTAAAGGAATTGGAGCAGCGCAATCATGAAATTATTCTGATGGGTAAGTTGAGCGATATGCTACAAGCTTGTTTGACTGTTGACGAAGCATATTACACTTTATCTCGATTAATTCAATCGTTATTTCCCAATATGGCGGGAGGTGTGTTTTTGATAAATGCCTCAAAAAACCTAGTAGAGGCTGTTACCACCTGGAGTGATGAAACCCTTGTAAGTCAAAAAATCTTTACTCCAAGAGAATGTTGGGGATTGCGACGCGGACGTACACACTTATTTGCAGTTGATGCTTGCAGTTTGGAGTGCAAGCATATCATTCCAAATGCTCTTTTCACAGACACTTTGTGTGTTCCCATGATGGCACAGGGAAAGGCGATGGGTGTACTGCATTTAAGTTCTCATGTGCCAGGACAGCTAACCACAGCAAAAAAACAGTTAGCAGTTACAGTTGCCGAACACATCGCATTGGCGTTGGCAAACTTAAAGCTTCATGAAACGATTCAGGAGCAAAATATTCGCGATCCTCTAACGGGATTGTTTAATCGTCGCTATTTAGAAGAGTCTTTAGAACGAGAGATTCAACGAGCCAAACGCAAGCAGTTTTGTTTGGGCGTGATGATGCTTGACGTTGACTACTTCAAACGATTTAACGATACATTCAGTCATGAAGCTGGGGATATGGTTCTACGAGAGTTAGGGAGATTTTTAAAGAAACAGGTACGCTTATCCGAAATCGCTTGTCGCTATGGTGGTGAGGAGATGACCTTAATTCTGCCGGAAACATCTTTAGAAGTAGCGCTTGAGCGAGCCGAACAAATCCGGAAAGGTGTAAAGCTTCTCAAGTTGCAAAACCGCAATCAAAACCTTGGCACTATGACTTTGTCTGTGGGAGTTGCGTGTTTCCCCGAACACGGTTTGACCGCAGAATCAGTTATCCATGCAGCTGATGAAGCTTTGTATCGTGCCAAAAAAGAAGGGCGCGATCGGGTTGTTTGTTCTGAAAGTCGGGAATAGGGATAGGGGAAGGTGGAGCTACCTCTAGGAGTTCAAAAATTCAATACGATTCCTGCTGTGAATTCTGTTTAATTTATAGAACTTTACAATCTTTGGGTAAAATTCCCTATCTGTTTTTTAGAAATTGGGTAGATTAACCATTGGTTTTTCAAATCACTTCATTGTATCGTCAATTTTTAAGAAGATTTAATTATCATCCCAATTCTTCTCATTCAGCTTTTGTTTGGCAGGAATTGTCATGATTTTACGATCGAAAGTGTTAATTTTGCAATCTCTGGTCCGATCGCCTTGAAATTGAGTTTTTTTGATACATATAAATAAAACATGATGCAGGAGTAAATAAACTCTCCACATAACTAATTAATTGATGATGTATTATCAAACTTAAATCTCCTAAAAATATAGAAGGTCGTTATGTACTCAACTGAAATGATACCAGAACCGTTGGAATTAGCTTGGTGGATCGAGATTATTACTGTATTTCCGCGTTGTAGTTATTTCTTTGGCCCTTTTATGAGTGCCGAGGAAGCAAATAGATTGCAAGCTGGCTACATCGAAGACTTAGAACAAGAAGGCTCGCAAGTGATGTTTGCCCAGGTTAAATGGTGCCAGCCTCAAGTATTAACTACTCTTGAGTATCAAGTATTGAGTAAAGAGTAAGCAATACAAACGCGATCGCGACCTTCTTGGTATGATACAACACAGTATTTGTAGCTTTTATTACAGCCTCTCCTGCCAAACTGCCTTCTGGATAGCAAGCAACTAACGATAAGGATATGGCACCCAAACTTTGGTTGTGATGTTGCATAATGAAACGCTTAACACCCTCTCGAATTAATTCAGCACTTTCTAGAGTTGTTGCTAAAGAAGCTAATGAGACCATTAACATCATGCTTAACAGCTTCATGCCGCTTTAAGTTTGCTATTGCCATAAAATGTGTTTGGCTGTTGTTACAGCAAACTGCTGTTTGGAGCGCAAATAGGATTGATATATATCGTAAAGGTTGCAGAAAATTTTAGAAGTCATAAAATTAATATTTTTTAACAAAAATACATTTTACCGAAAAATTAACACACCCCTCACGCTTTTCTCACTTTTGTAAAGTAACCTATAGAAATAGGGTTTAAATAACAGATATCAGCCCAAAAACCATGCATTTGCATGGTTTTTCTTGTAAGTCTAAGTTTTAAATTCATTGATTGGGCTTATATAGATCGTTAATTTTAAATTTTAAAATTTGACTTCTCTCTATTGCCTGTTAAGGATGAGAAATATGGATAACTTCTTGATAAAGTTGAAAAAACAAAAATATTATCAACCCTATCTCGATTTGATAGAAATTTTACTAGTTAACTCTAATAGTAAAAGGTGTGATATTTTATCAAACAGCCAAGATTTAATTAATACAAATTTAATACAGATCGTATTAGATAAAATATATTTCCTTAGAAAGAATCAGAAAACAAATGAATTGAAGAGTTTAATAGAACTCGCCAATCAGTTATTGGGGTTGTATGCCGACCGACCACTAGAAGGGATATCATTAAAATTTACTCTTGGAAATGTTTATTTTGATATGGGGCAGTTTTATGAGGCAAGAGATTGCTATCAGCAATCTTTAGAAATTTTTAGAATGATTGGAGATCGAATAGGGGAAGCAAATGTGCTAGCACTGATAGGTGATACATTTTATCAACAAGATGGGTTTTATCTAGCACTGAAGTACTATAAACAAGCTCAAACCATCTTCTTAACAATGGATGTTCAAAAAAGTGAAATACCAGTTCTTTATCAAATGCTCTTGTCCCACTATTTCCTGGGTGAATATGCTCAAGCAATGGAGATTGGTGGTCGATGTTTAGAAATTGCTAAAGACTTGGGATGGCGCTTTTTGGAGGCTCACCTGTTGCACCGTCAAGGAATTCATTATCAAGTTATGAACAATCACCTAGAAGCAGCAATGTACTACAAAAAGAGTTGGTTGATTGCAAAAGAAATAGGTGCAGATGAGTTACAAATTCAAAATATGAGGAATCTTGGAGATTTATATTTAGCTAAATATTTTATTGAAGATGCGTTACAGATTTACCAAGAGAGTTTAAAAATTGCCCGTCAGCTAAGCAGCCGGATAGAAGAAGCTCGTTGCCTGGAATCTTTAGCAAAAGCTTTCTTTTATATGGGAGATTTAAAAAGGGCATATGGCTCCAGTCAACTGAGTTTGCAAATTAAACAAAATGTTGGTATATCTTTCATGCAAAAAACTGTTAATTTTATAGAGCGTGAGTATTTTTTGCAAGATTACTGTGACGATTTCTTTTAGGAGCAAACAGCGCCATATGATATTGTTGCCGATAGCAATGACCTAAAGAGTTATCTGTTGAATTGTTTAGGTAGAACTTAGTAATTCAGTCACTCGATCTGCCAGCGTTAAAGCATCGAAAGGTTTGGCAATAACTCCTGCGATACCTAGTTGAGCAAATTGCTCTCGATCGACAGGCTGCATTTTTGCAGTCAGTAAAATGACTGGAATAGATTGAGTAGCAGGGTTTTGCTGTAAATGACGAAATAGAGTAATACCATCCATTTCAGGCATCATGACGTCTAGTAAAATAGCATAGGGTTGTTCCGTTTCAGCTTTCACCAAACCTTCGTTTGCCGTTCCTGCGGTTAATACTTCCCAATCACCCATGACTTCTAAACAAGTTTGAATGACTTCGCGGAGACGTTCTTCGTCGTCTATGAGTAGAATTCGCCTGGGCATAATTTACATACGCTTCTTAGTGTTTGTACTTAGCATAATATAGGACTAGTATTTGATTTTTGTAGAAGGGGTAAAGTAAAGTAAAATATGCTTCCTTGTCCTAAGGTGCTTTCTGCCCAGATATGTCCGCCATGCTGCTGCACAATAGTATGGCAAATAGCTAATCCCAATCCCGTTCCTCCCTTCGTGCGAGCATCTGAAGCATCGACTTGCTGAAACCGCCTAAAGATAGTTTCTAGCTTATCTGCTGGAATACCTCTACCTTGGTCTTTAATTTGAAATACAACTTGAGGAATGTTAGGTGTTAGATTTTGGGAGAGTTTTGCACTCAGTTCAACTGTGGTTTGAGGTGGCGAAAACTTAATGGCATTACTTAGCAGATTGACAAGAGTCTGAATTATACGATCCCAATCAGCCCATATTTGAACTGATAGTGGAGAAACAACAAGCACAATTTTTGCTTCCTCCGCAAGGGATTGTACTGATTCCACTGCTTGCTCCATGAGAGTTGCAGCATTACATAAGGTTTTATTGAGGCAGACTTTACCTGACTCAAGCCGTTCTAAATCGAGAATGTCATTAACTAAACGAGTCAAGCGTTCAGTCTCAGCTTTTGCAATGTCTAACATTCGTTGTGCCTTTTGCGGTAAATTGTTAAGCCGTCCAGAAGCAAGCAATCCTAAAGAACCTTGGATAGAAGCTAGTGGAGTTCGCAATTCATGGCTAACTATTGAGATGAACTCGTTCTTCATTTTCTCGACTCGTTTGCGCTCGCTAATATCGCGCCCTTCCGGAATGAGTAGAACGATCTTTCCCGTCGGATCTTTCACGGGCTTGAGGGAAAAGTCAATCGTCACAACAATTTCTCCTCGTCCCAAAACTTCCACTTCATAGCGTACAAATTCACCTGTTGCAGCACGAGCGATCGCGTCTTTTAACTGATTTTGAATTTCTGATGAAATCGTCCACCATCTTGCTTCCCAAAAGGGCCGACCTACAATATCTGCATGGTTGATGCCACCAAAATCTAGCGCTGTTTGATTTGCTTCCAAAAGAGTACCATCCGGCTTGAGCAAACCGATAAATTGAAAGGTTTGGTCAAAGATCGCTCGAAATCGTCTTTCGCTTTCGCGCAAAGCTTCTTCTGCCTGTTTGCGCTGAGTAATATCTTGGATTTGAGCAATAAAGTAAAGTGGTTGACCGTCAGGATCGCGAACCAGCGATCCACTTAACAAAATCCAGACTACGTGCCCTTGCTTGTGGAAATATCGTTTTTCCATCTCATAGTAACGAATTTCATCACCAAGCATTTGGTGCATATAATCCAAATCGGTATCTAAGTCTTCAGGATGGGTAATTGCCTGAAAGGTTGTGGTTAGCAATTCGGATTCTGAGTAGCCCACAATTTCACATAAAGAACGGTTAACCCGCAGCCAACGTCCATTCGTTGCGACTATTGCCATCCCAATACCCGCATTCTCAAAAGCACTACGGAACCGTTCTTCGCTTTCTTGCAACAAACCTTTTGTCCGTTTGCGTTCGCTCAGTTCTCTTTGCAGTTGCTCGTTGGTCTGTTGTAATTGGGCGAATCGTAATGCCAGTTCCGCTTGCTGACACTTAATTTGGCGATTTAAAAGATAGTATATGAAACACAAAAACACCAGGCTGAGGCTGAAACTTGCTAACAAAATGATACAAAAAGTATGTGTTTGAATAACATATTCCTTAATGCTGACAAATAGTGCTAGCTGTATGTAATGGTAGCTCCAAGTATTTGAGAGAGTTAGCATAACTTGTGCTGACAAACAATACCAGTTATCTCAAGTCCGGTTAATGCTCCTTTTCCCCTCTAAAATTCCACTTAGCTTGTAGAGTTGACATTACCAATCCTACACCCACAAGTCATCTTTTTGTAGGAAGGGATTCATTAAGAGCGAACTATTCTTGCATTAACTGCTCTTGCAGCCATTGAGATGACAAAATTATTCCACAAAGTCAACGTTCTGCTAGTTCGCGTAACATTTTTGTTCGCTCTAGTCGATTGAAAACACGAGCAATCAGTTCCGGTTCGACAATCGGTTTTTGCACGTAATCATCTGCACCCGCTGTAAATACCTGCTGCACTATTTCTATATCGGAACAAGCAGACAAAAACACGATTGGTAGTTGAGACCATTGAGGATCGTTACGTACCACCTGACAAAGTTCAATCCCATTAATATCAGGCATCTTCACGTCTAATATCAAAAGGTCTGGAACCGTGCTTTCCAAAACTTGCCAAAATTCTTGGGGTTCAGCTATTGCCGTGACATACAATCCCCAAGAGTGCAATAAGGCGGACACGCTAGATAAAACTCTTGGGTCATCATCTACAATCATTACTTTTGCTTCTAGTGGCTGAGTACAACTGATTATCTGATAAGTCATTTTGAGTATTTCACTACAAGGGACCGATTTCTGTATAAAAGCACGACCTCCTAAACGAGCAACTTCCAATCTCTCTGTCAAACTGCTTTTTCCAGTCAGAACAATGACCGAGATTTCTGGGTTTCGATCTCTGAGTTCAGCTAAGAACGCCAATCCACTCTCGTCAGGATCGAGAAAGGTTAAGTCGAGTAAGATAACATCGGGAGGGTTGTTTGCGATCGCATTCCTAGCAATAGCCAAGCTAGTTGCTGCATTGACTTGAAAGCCCCATGCGTTTGCTTCCATTTGAATTCGCTCTATCAAAGCGACATCATCATCAATAACTAGCAACAAAGCCTGTTGAACTTTACATGACAAAGCGGGAGTTGTGATTGCTAAGGGTTTTTCCAGTTCTTGTCGCAACGATTCAACCATTCCCACTAATTGTTGTGCTTGAATTGGCTCTATATTTGTTGTTTGAAGCAATTGCTCAATTTTTCGAGCCAATTTTGAACCTTCAGTAAAGCCAAAAGACCCCAATCCCCCTACTAATTTATGTGCCACCTGCAGTGCTGTTTGCTGTTCGTTAGCTTTAAGAACACGTATCTGTAAAGCAGTAGCCGCTTGTAGCAGTAATGTCACGTCATCAACAAAGCTATCCTTAAACCGCTGCCATAGTTGGGTCAGTGATGCAACAACCTTAGACTCCGCTTGCTGCTTGCTTGTTTTTGTTAACTCTGAACTAGAAAGCGTAAATGTAGGTTTTTCATCCTCACAAGAGTATTGGAGCCGATAGCCCAAGCCATAAACTGTCTCAATTAAATCTGCGCTAGCTCCACCCGCTTTTAATTTCTGCCTGAGTCCTTTGATATGGGTTTTAACGGCGTCCTCGCCCGGACATTCAGGGCTTGACCAAAGGTGTTCTAAAATTGCACTTTTGCTAAAAATCCGATGGGGATTTCGCAGAAAAAGTTCTAGTAACTGATATTCTTTTGCTGTTAAATGCAGTCGTCTTTTATCATACGTAACCGTACTTTTATAAGTATCAAGTTGTAGTTTCTCCCAAACCAATACGGAAGCCACAATATCTTTGTTAGCACGTCGCAGTAAGGAACGAATGCGAGCAATAAGTTCTGATAAATTAAAGGGTTTGACTACATAATCATCAGCACCTGCGTTAAATCCTCTTACCTTGTCAATGCTGCTATCTTTTGCGGTCAGTAGCACGATCGGCATTTGATGGTTTAGAGACCGCAGTTGCCGACAAAGACTAAAACCATCAAGCCCAGGGAGCATGACATCTAGCACAACAAGGTCATATTCAAAGTTTTGTGCTATTTGCAAACCAACGGAACCATCACCCACACTCGTCACTACGTAATTGTGAGACTTCAGCGCTTTTGTCAGGGCTGTGGCAGTTGCTTCATCATCCTCCACTACCAGAATTTTCATCAATTGTGCCTCAGTAAATATCAGTTGACATCCCAGACACCTCTTTTAGAGGAGCGGTGGGAACTTCTACTCCCTTTTCGCTCTAAAATTACCAACTCTTATGGGTGGATCTATAATCCTGCCTGGGAAAATTGGTCATCGAATGGCATCTAAAGGAAGTAATACTCAGTAAATACTTTGGTGTTATGGATCTACTATAAACTTACCTCTTTAGGTAGAAGCATAAAATTATAATAATTCATAAACCATATAATTCTAGCCTTTGGCTCGGATATCTTCGGTTAATTTGTGTTTTTATGTACATCTCATTATTAACTTGCATCTGTCTAAAGAAATATTTTATAAGAGAAATCTGTTTCCATTAAAAAACTTTACATTTTTACAATAGTATAAAATAATACTAAAATAGTTTCGAACGCAATTACTGGCAACATAGTAGTGTTGCATACAAAGTATTGAGGCATCTTGGGAAATCTATGGCACTTTATTTAGACTCTGCAATTATCTCGGAAGCTGAAATTGCCAGCAAAATGGGATGGGTTAAAGGCATTACAACAAATCCAACGCTTTTAGCGAAAAGCCACGAACCACCAGAAATCACGCTACAAAAATTAGCACAGTTGACAAACGGACCTTTATACTATCAACTGACAGCATCTGATTTTGATGGAATGGTGGCAGAAGGAAGAAAAGCCTGTGAAATTATTGGTGAGCGAACTATATTAAAGATTCCTGCAACGTCCTTGGGATTTCAAGTTGTAGCGTTTTTGTCCCCGGAAATAACTTGTTCGGTAACGGCCATTTATAGTGCAGCGCAAGCAGCAGTCGCACGGGAAGCAGGGGCTAAAATTGCGATCGCGTATGTCAATCGAGCTACCAAGTTGTTAGGTGACGGTATTGCTTTAGTAAGAGATATGGCGAGTGTACTTCAAAGAAGCAATGTAGAAATTCTGGCGGCTAGTATTAAATCGCCACAAGAAGCAGCAGCATCTCTTCAAGCTGGGGCTGCTCATCTGACACTACCTTTAGCAATGTTGCAAGCTATAACAACTCACGAACTATCACAGAAAACTGTTGAAGACTTTAATCAGAATGGTACTGGTTTGAAATTTTAATTTCAGTGGTACCGGGCGTTCTTGCCTTCTACTCAAAACAAAAAACGTCCGGGAGTGTTGCCGTGTTTCCACCCCAGACGTTTTTTGATTTACACTTGCTCCTCACACACAACTAGAGAATATCATTGTCTTTGTCCGAGAGCAAGTGGGAAAGGTGACACTTCACAAACTGTACTTGGTTGGTTGTTAATAGTTAGGAGTTAGCAGTGATTGAGAGAACCACTCACCAAGTTGATTTTTTCAACTTCTCTACAATATCTTTGAATGCAAAAAACGCCTGGGAGTGTTGCCGTGTTTCCACCCCAGACGTTTTTTGATTTACACTTGCTCCTCACACACAACTAGAGAATATCATTGTCTTTGTCTGAGAGCAAGTGGGAAAGGTGACACTTCACAAACTGAACCTTTTTTGGATTGTTTTTACCAATTAACTACCTAAGTGGTATTGAAAAATAAAGTGCTATATGTTTTTAGCTATAACCACAACTGTTTTTGTGACACTTCTTTATGTTGGTAAGCCGCAATGCAGGTTCGATGCTCTAGCTGAAATTTTCACCTCACGCAAAAAGCGCCTGAACGTCTTGCCGTGTTTCGACTCCAAGCGCTTTTCGTTTCAACTTACTCCTCACACTTGAACATAGATTATCACGACTGAAATTTACTGGCATATATCTAAAGGGACACTTTAAAAACTGCATATAAGTTAGTAGTTAGTGGTTGGTGATTCTCCCAATAACTACTAACCGCTCACTAACCTTAGTGTAAAAAGTGGCGAGTACCCGTTAACACCATAATTAAACCCAATTCATTGGCTGCTTTGATAGAATCTTGGTCGCGCAAACTGCCTCCTGGTTGAACAATAGCAGCAATACCAGCTGCTGCTGCAGTTCTGACCGAATCATCAAAGGGAAAGAAACCATCACTTGCAAGAAATGCCCCTTTTGTTTTTTCCCCTGCTTGTTCTAAGGCAATTTTGACAGAGCCAACACGGTTCATTTGACCTGCACCTATCCCTAAGGTTGTGAGATCGCGACTCACAACGATCGCATTAGACTTGACGTGTTTGCAGACTTTCCAAGCGAAGAGCAGCTCTTCCAACTCTTGTTCTGTAGGTTTTTTCTCCGTGACAAATTGCCATTGACTTGTATCATTAACTACATCATCAGCGGCTTGTACGAGAAACCCTCCTGCAATGACTTTCACCAAATCTTTTGGTCCACTGCTGAGGTGCGGTAATGTTAATACCCGCACTTTTGACTTAGCAGCCAAAATCTCTTGTGCTTGAGCATCGCAATCAGGAGCAACCACACATTCTAGAAACGTCTTTGTTAATTCAGTTGCAGTTTCAGCATCAATGGTACGGTTGAGGGCGACAATTCCACCAAAAGCAGAGATAGAGTCGGCATTAAACGCTTTTTGATAGGCTTCGTGAAGAGTTTTTCCTAGAGCAACACCACAAGGATTGTTATGTTTGATAATTGCGGCTGCGCTTGTCTCGGTAAATTCAGCAATCAGAGTTCGAGATGCTTCTAAGTCTACTAGGTTATTGTAACTAAGTTCTTTGCCCTGCAGTTTAGTTGCTGCTGCCCACCCACTTGGGTGAGCCCCCGTTTGATACCAAGCTGCAGTTTGATGGGGATTTTCTCCATAGCGAAGAGATTGCAGTTGTTTGCCAGAAAGATTGTAGCTGTCAAACACTTCTCCCTCACGATTGGGGGAGATATTTTGACTGAGATATTCAGCGATGGCGCGATCGTAGCTCGAAGTATGCAAAAATCCCTTTAAACCACATCTTTGGCGAAATTCAAAAGATGGATTGCCACTTGAGCGGCGCATTTCTTGTACATATTCCTCATACTGCTCTGGCTCGCACAAAATTGTAACGTGGGCAAAGTTTTTTGATGCAGCCCTAAGCATGGCTGGACCACCAATATCTATTTGTTCAATCGCCTCAGGTAGAGTCACACCTTGAGTAGATATAGTTTCCTCAAAAGGATAAAGATTCACCACAACCAAATCAATGGGGCGAATCTGGTTATTTTCTAAATCTGTGAGATCTTCAGGTAAGTCTCTGCGAGCGAGAATACCGCCATGAATCCGAGGATGCAGTGTTTTGACTCGTCCACCCAAAATTTCTGGCGAACCTGTATAATCAGCTACTTTTTTTACTGATATTCCTGCATCTTTCAAAGCTTTAGCTGTACCGCCACTGCTGATGATTTCAAAGTCAAACTCTTCCACCAAGTTACGGGCAAGATCGATTAAACCAGTTTTGTTAGATACACTCAGCAGTGCTAGACGTGCCATAATTCCCAAGTCTCGCTTGTATAAAAATAAGGACAGAAGTCTATTTTATCGATCAAAGAATCACCGTGGCTGTCTTCCCGGTGAGTTAGTCAAAGACAGCGAAGACACAAAGAACGCACTCAATAGAGATTAAAGATACAAAATTTTCTATCTTTTGTTGCATATCCTTTGTCCTATTGACTATTGAGTGCGAAACCACAGACTATTAACTATTGACTGTTGAGCGTTAACTCTTGACTAATGACTCCTACTTTACAATCTATCAATATACCTCCACAAACAGACCAGCCTCCAAAAGGTCTAATTGTAACTTTGCACGGGTGGGGAGCAAATGCTGAGGATGTGGCATATCTTTTACCTTTTTTTAGGTTACCTGAATATCAATTCATATTTCCTAATGCGCCGTATCCTTATCCTTATTCTGCTATAGGAAAAGCTTGGTATGACCTACAAACGGAAAATTTGTATCAAGGATTGTCAGAAAGTCGCCAACAGCTAATAGATTGGTTGAAATCCCTGGAAAGTAGCACGGGAGTGCCTCTATCTCGCACAATTCTGAGTGGTTTTTCTCAAGGAGGGGCTATGACTTTGGATGTAGGAGTCACATTACCTCTAGCGGGATTAATTTCCATGAGTGGATATTTACATCCAATTCCCAAAAAAGACGAAACACAAAATGATTCTTCTTCAAAAATATCTACAAATACACCTCTGCCTCCCGTCTTAATTATGCATGGCACTCAAGATACAGTTGTGCCGCTGCAAGCAGCAGTTATAGCACGACAAACTCTTGAATCTTCAGGGTTCTCAGTAGAATACCATGAATTTGACATGGGTCATGAAATCCGTCCGGAAATGCTAGAGTTATTACGCAATTTTATAGTTGCTAATACTTAGGCAATAGAATGTTGCCGCTCTCTTAAACCCCACAATTTAGCTTGTCTTTAAAGATTGTGTTGTTGGGGTTACAAAATTTTTACAAAATTTGGAGGAAATCCTGAATAATTTCACGAAAATTACTCTTTTTAGTGAGTAATATATATTGGGTGGCTGCGACGATCGCAACTAAACCCATTCTGTTGGCGAATGCTGCAAAAGGGAGGGGCGAGCACAATGACAACTCTAAGCATTTCTAAGAAAGAAATTGCTGCTATGACTCCACAAGAGGTGGAAAAATTAGCAACACGTCTGGAACAAGATAACTACAGTGGCGCTTTTGAGGGTTTGAATGATTGGCATCTACTGCGGGCGATCGCTTTCCAACGTCCTGAGTTAGTCGAACCATACATTCATCTGTTAGATCTTGAAGCGTATGATGAAGCGTAACGATTTTGAATTTTAGGATTCTGGATTAAACATCTCCAAACAACAATGTAGAGACGCGTCATGACGCGTCTTTATTAAAATTGTATACAATGCTTAACTTTTGAAGATGTCTAATAGACACAAGATCGCAAGAACAGTTGGTGACTATTGAGTCTTATGTTATGACCAATCCAAAATTCAAAATCACGCCACTTGCTTCAACGGGGGAAACCCCCACAACGCAGTGGCTCCAAAATCCAAAATTGAGAAGAGTGATTGTAGGTGTAGGCGGCGGTATTGCTGCCTATAAAATTTGTGAGGTTGTGTCCGCACTGTTTAAAAGCGGTGTAGAGGTCAAAGTAATTCTTACAAATTCAGCACAAAAATTTATCACGCCTTTAACTCTAGCAACCCTCTCCCGTCATCCAGCTTATACAGATGAAATGTTTTGGCAATCGGATCGCTCTCGTCCACTGCATATAGATTTGGGAGAGTGGGCAGATCTGATTTTAATTGCTCCAGTCACGGCAAATACGCTGGCAAAGTTAGCTTATGGCTTAGCTGACAATTTGCTGGCAAACACTGTTTTGGCGTCCAGATGTCCGGTGCTGTTAGCCCCAGCAATGAACACTGATATGTGGGAGCAAGCAGTCGTACAGAGGAATTGGCACCAACTTTTAACAGACCCACGGTATCACGGGATCGGAACAGCATCGGGATTGCTAGCATGCGATCGCGTTGGGGCGGGTAGAATGGCAGAGCCTTGGGAAATTATTGCTTATGTCCAATCGCTGTTACATACCGCAGGGCAAAAAGATTTAGCAGGAAAACAAGTTTTGATTAGTGCTGGTGGAACGCGAGAGTATCTCGACCCCGTCAGATTTATTGGCAATCCTTCTACAGGCAAAATGGGCTTAGCATTAGCACAAGCAGCACTTCACCGAGGTGCAAATGTAACTTTAGTACATGGGTTGGCAACTTGGGAGATTCCTCTGGGAATTACGGCAATTCCGGTTGTGAGTGCGTCAGAAATGCGATCGCATATGGTGAGGTGTTTATCAAATGCAGATGTTATTATTATGTCCGCAGCAGTTGCAGATGTTAAGCCGAGAGATTACAGCCCAGAGAAATTAGCAAAGAAAGCTCTCCCTGAAGCTTTACCTTTAGAACCAGTACCCGATATTGTTGCTGAATTAGCACAAATCAAACAATCCCATCAGCGTTTAATTGGATTTGCAGCGCAAACAGGAGATATAGTCAAGCCAGCATTAGAGAAATTACATAGGAAAAATTTAGATGCGATCGTTGCTAATCCAGTAGATGAACCGGGAAGTGGATTTGGTAGTGACACCAATCAAGCTGTTTTTTTAGACAAGCAAGGACAGCGCTTTGAGATACCTCCCTGTTCTAAATTAGAAATGGCTCATCATATTTTCGATTTTTTAACTCCTAAATTGACTGATTAACAAGAGTTCAGTGCTGCTGTAGTAGAAACAAAACTGGAGAACTTTGTTGCGAGCGCCTTTTTTGAACAACAACCAAAAAAAAGAACGGTACTAGTACATGAAGGCAGAAGTTCGCTCGCTACTAGGGCAGAAGGCGCAAAAGTTTTGAAAGTGAGCTTTTTGTTTGTTGTTAATCGTTAGCTTATTTATGCCGTGCTGTTCTAGATCGTACTGCTTCTGGGAATTTGTTAAAACCCTGACTTTTCTAAAAAGTCAGGGTTCTAGACCAACTTAACTCATCATAAATCCAGTTCACCACTAGTTACTAATAACTGTGGATGAATGATTAAGCGGTGTACCATTCAGGAGAACGTGCTGCAACAGGAGATTCACTATAAGTAGTACCATCCATTGTCCAAAGCTTGTTCTCGCCTGTTTGATAATTCCGCCAGAAGATGTCAGTTTTGCCATCTCCATTGACATCAGAAATACTAGCTTGCCAAGCACCACCAGGGCTTTGAGATTGTAGAGAAACGTCACTGACTACAGTTGCACCATCCATTATCCAAACTTTATTCTCACCTGTTTCTTCGTTGTACCAGAAGAGATCGGTGCTGCCATTGCCGTCGAAATCACCAATTGAAGACTTCCAACCAGAACCAGTCAGTGTAGGTAAAGCAGTATCACTTACAACATTTCCATCATCAAAGAGCCAAATTTTGTTCTCACCGGTTGCACTATTGCGCCAGACAACATCAGTCTCAAAAGTTTGAATACTGAAGTTAACATCTCCAAGGCTCGCAATTTCCCATTCCGTACCTAGAGTAGGCGCTGCAGATGCAGAAGCAGTTGTACCATTCATAAACCAAATGATATTTTCACCGGTTGCATTGTTACGCCACAAAATATCTGTATTGGTATCACCGTTGAAAAAGCCTGCTTTAGCTGTCCAATTTGAGTCAAATGAATCTAAAGCTGCTTCGGATGTGATAGTAGTGCCATCCATCAACCAAGCTTGGTTTTCGCCTGTTTGACTGTTGCGCCAGAAAATATCAGTTTTGCTGTCGGCGTTAAAATCAACAAGGGTAGGGCTCCATTCGCCACTTAAAGAAGTTAGCGCAGCCTCTGAGACAATTGTTGTCCCATCCATAATCCAAATACTGCTTTCGCCTGTCTGAGTATTGTGTATGAGAAGATCGGTTTTGTTATCAGCATTAAAATCAGCAATATTCAATGTTGAGCCAGGAGTTAAAGTTTTAAGAGATGCTTCAGCAAGAACATTGCTACCATCCATTAACCAAAGAGAAGTTTCTCCAGTTTGAGAATTATACCAAAGCTTATCGTTCTTACCATCACCATTAAAATCAGCAAAAATCGCAGCACTATTCAAGAGTGGATTGGTATTGCTTGTTGCAGAAACGTTGTTATCAGTTGTTAAATCTGATTCTAAAGATGATTGTGAAGAACCATAATAGCTCTGATTAAGTGAACTATCTACACTAACATAGGAGTTATTTTGGCTGTCATTAAGAGGTGATGTATTAGAAGTATTTGTCTTGATTGTTGTATTGAGAGATTCCGTCATGACGTTTCTTTATTTTTAGTGTTCATACATTTTTTAACCCATTTTTTTGACTGCTTATGTTAATCCTTAACAGATTCAATGTATTTTTCATTTTTTATTTTCTTCTAAAAGTGTTAGTTAAAAACAAGGATTATAGTTATTTTGAGTTTTTGGAATGTTATATATTAACAATTGTCTTGTTTTATTTTTTATCTTTCAGTTCGACTAAATTTATAAATATATGTAGCAATGCCAACTCTATTTAATTTAAAATATGAAATATTTATGGCAAAATGATTGTGCAATTAAAAGATATTGAAGAAGGCAGAAGTACGAAGGCAGAGGGCAGAAGGTTCCATTTAGAAGGGGATTCAGACCCCTCCTAAATGGTAGCGACTGAACGGAGTTCAGTCGGGGTCTTAAACCCTTGTTCCCTTTGGTCACTCGCAGAGAGCGGAGCCAGTATTCCCTTCTGCCTCCTGCCTCCTGCCCTCTGCCTTTCTTGATAAAACGTAAGTTAGATAGACTTCACTCTCGCAACCTCCCTCTTCTCCTGTGAGAAGCGAGAAGAGCAATAGTGAAATTGCGGTTTCACCTCAAGTCAATTGCTTCGCTTGGGAAGGAGAGACAAGGGAGCGTTATTTCAACGCGATCGTCGCTTTATCCCGATTTGCAACCTGAGTTAAAATTTGATACTTTTAACTACAGGTATCAACTGGATACTTCTCACTGTTTGGATCGGTACTTGATTGCAAGGTAAAATATAGTTCGTTAAACAATTCATTTGGTAACAATCCTGTTGGATCGAGAGAAAGACCATCTTTGATTTTAGTCACTAGGTACATATCAATATCACCTTTATTTTTGGCAGAAACTTTTCCTCGGTACTCCACTGCAAAGAAATCTTTTACTAATTCAAAAGTGTTTTGAGAAATGTTAATGCTACCGGGAATACCAGAAGATTCCATTCTAGAAGCTGTATTCACAGTATCACCCCAAACATCATAAGCAAATTTTTTATGTCCGATTACACCTGCTAACAAGGGTCCTGAGTGGATACCAATACGAATATCCCAGTAGGGATAGTTCAAAAATACCTTTTCTTGCTTGCGCCATTGCATAAAGGCTCGAATATTTATAGCAGCTAATACGGTATCAATAGCATGAGTTTTGTTGGGGACGGGAATTCCGCCAACGCACATATAACTATCTCCAATAGTTTTAAGTTTTTCTAAATTGTGTGCTTCAATAAACTGGTCGAAGCAAGAAAAACAGTAGTCTAGTTCATCAACGAGCTCTTGTGGTGTCAGTTGTTCGGATAGTTGAGTAAAATTCTTGAAGTCTGTAAAAAGAACAGAGGCGGATTCATAGAATACGGGTTTGACTGTACCCGTCTGTTTTAACTCGGAGGCAATGTCTGTTGGTAGTATATTTAAGAGCAACTCGTCTGATTTGCGTTTTTCTTCTTCTAATTCAAGATACAGTCGATTTAACTCTTCAAATCGTTCTGCATTCCGAATGGCTGCTGATAGTTGCACGGCAAGCAAGTAACCGATCCGTAAATCTTCTTGATTGTATGTTTTGGGTGTTATGCTAGCAAAGTTAATGGTACCTAGGATCTGGCGATCGCACTCCAAAGGAATCACAATCGCCGATTTATACTGGTGTAAAAAACCGATAGTTGAGTTGTCATGAATCAGTTGAGCTTGACCTGTTCTGAGAGCGTGACTGACGACACCTAAGTTGCTAATATCCAAACACTCAACTTCAGCAACAGAACTAAAAAGTGTGTTTATACTCCAAGTCTCCTTGCGATCGCTCTTAGCGCAAGCCGTACCCTGCTTATCGCCTTTGGCGCAAGCCGTACCCTGCTTATCGCGCAGACAAACACTACAATGTTCAAAATCCAACAACCACTTTGCTTGCTTTCCCACCACTCGCAAAATTTCATCTACTTTTAAGGTTTGATTGATGGCGATCGCAATTTCATTAACAGATGCGATACGGCTGGAGAACGCTTGCGCTTCTGATATCAGACGACGGGAAAGAAGCAACAGTTGTTGATAATTTTGTTCTTCCAACCTACTACTTTCAGTAGAGGTGGGGATAAAAGTCATAACTTGTCTATTTCGAGGGCTATCGAATCTGTATACCGATTTATGCTAGTAAATAGATCTGCTGTGGCAATAATCTCAAATATTTCCGAATCATCCAATCCAAACTCTCGCAACTTTTGAAAATCCTGGCTTGAAAGATTGTGAGGTTCGGTAGCAGCTTTTAAGCCAAAGCTAATGACTGCCTTTTCTCGTGTGGGAAGCGGACAAGCAGCAAAGTTGGAAACCAAAGTTTTCAAAACTTCTTCACTCATTCCCAAAGACGACAATGCGTGTAAATGAACATTTAATGCATAAGGACTGCTGTTTGCTTGAGAGATAGCAATTCCCAACATTTCCTTAAGTGTGCGAGGAACAGTTCCTTGCAAAACTGTAGCGCGGAACTTTTTCCAGTTTGCTTCTAGCACTCCAGAATTGATTGCCATTGATTTAAATAGATTGGGTACAATCCCAAACCCAAGTTCTACTTGGATTTCTTGATATATCTCTTTAGCCTTCAAATCTGAAAGTTGCTCGTATTCCAGTACGGGAAATTCAGCCATTTTTACTACTTATCTGACTAGAAAACTTAGTTCTAAGGAATTAGACTTTATTGATAGCGTATCTTTTAATACAAATTTAGCTTTACTTTTTAGAATAACTTTATATTCAGCCCCCTGTTAGATTCAGTATAAATTTTATCCACTAATCTTACAGTGGAAGTATTTATATTTGTTGATTGTGGTTTTTATTTTATTACCAAAAATCTATCTAAAGTAGAATAGTTTACATATATAATATCTATTCCTGTATTGTCGATTTGGCAACGCCCACCTTCAGATGTTTGTTAGCAATGCTTTTGGCTCAACTGGGTAATTTGAGACTGGGATGGAAGCAGATGCGAACACAGAAAAAAGGGGTATATTTCACTACACCCCTACAATACTGTATAAGATAAGTTGAGAATAAAGTGAGATTAAAGAGTAGGAATAAACTGTTGCTTTTCAGGCACGCTAGTATATTCTGCTACAATTTGTCGAAATTCTTCACCGTCAATGCTTTCTTTCTCAATCAGTAAATCTACCAATCTATCCATAACAGTACGATTATCTCGTACAATCTTTTTCGCTGATTGGTAGCACTCGTCTACAATGACGCGAACTTGAGAATCAATGCGAGCAGCAATGGATTCTGAGTACTCAGATCTGGTCATCCAATCGCGACCTAAGAAAACTTCACCTGTTTGGCTTTCTAAGGACACCGGACCTAGATCGGACATCCCAAATCGTGTTACCATTTGCCGTGCCATTCCGGTAACTTGTTGCAAGTCGCCGCCTGCACCAGTAGTCACTTCAGCAGCACCAAAAATGATGTCTTCTGCTGCACGACCACCCAAAGCACCAGTAATTCTGGCTTTGAGCTGCGATCGCGTGATCAGCCCTTGTTCTTCATTTGGAATAAACCAGGTTAAACCTTGTGCCTGTCCCCGTGGAATCAGGGTCACTTTTTGGACTGGATCGTGGTCTTTGAGCAATGTACCGACGATAGCGTGTCCTATTTCGTGATAAGCAATCAAACGCTTGCTCTTGCTATCCACCAATGGCGTTCCTTCCATACCAGCCACAACCCGGTCTACTGCATCATCAATTTCTGTATTGGTGATGGCATCTTTACGGCGTCGTGCAGTCAGAATAGCAGCTTCGTTGAGCAAGTTTGCTAAATCTGCACCAGTAAATCCAGGACAGCGACGGGCAATTGTTTCTAAAGAAACGCTGGGGTCTAATTTCTTGTTGCGGGCGTGGACTTTTAAAATTTCCAAGCGTCCTTTGATGTCGGGTGCATCTACAATCACTTGTCTGTCAAAGCGTCCGGGACGCAACAGGGCTGCATCTAGTACATCAGGACGGTTTGTAGCAGCGATGATAATGATACCAGTGTTGCCCTCAAAGCCATCCATTTCGGTCAGCAATTGGTTGAGGGTTTGCTCGCGTTCGTCGTTTCCGCCACCGATACCTGCACCCCGCTGACGTCCTACGGCGTCAATTTCATCAATAAAGATGATACAAGGAGCATTATCTTTTGCTTTTTTAAACAAATCGCGCACGCGAGACGCACCGACTCCAACGAACATTTCCACAAATTCGGAACCGGAGATGCTAAAGAACGGTACGCCAGCTTCACCTGCGATCGCTTTTGCCAACAGCGTTTTACCTGTTCCTGGAGGTCCAACTAACAGCACTCCTTTGGGAATGCGTGCGCCAACTGCAGTAAATTTCTCTGGCTGTTTGAGGAAGGTAACAACTTCTTGCAGTTCCTCTTTAGCTTCTTCAATACCGGCAACGTCATCAAACTTGACTCCAGTCTTTGCCTCCATTTGGAAGCGTGCTCTTGATTTACCGAAGTTCATCGCTTGACCGGGACCGCCTGGTAGGTTGCTAGAACGACGAAACAGGAAAAACAACCCGGTAATTAATAAGACAGGAAAAATAAGATTTCCTAACAGTCCCCAAATTGCTCCATCATTTCGCATGGGGTGAGCGTCAAAACTCACTCCTTTCTCTTTAAGCTTTCTAATCAACTCAGGAGCACTGGCTGGTAAGTCTACCCGCACTCTCTGTATGCGGTTATCCAATTCCGGATCGACAGCTTCCACAATTGCCGTTCTACCGCCTTCATATAAATCAACGCCAGTGACGCGATTGGCGTCTAAATATTCTAGAAAACGACCATAAGTCATGCGAGTGCTGGCTGCATTCTTACTTAGGTCAGTGGGAGCACCGGAGAATGCGCCTTGCCAAAAGAAAAAGCCAATTACCAATGCTGGCAATGTCCAGAGTAGTAGAACTCTCCAGGAAAATTTCATTTTTGTTTGCCTCTAGATAGTGCAGCAGCCCAAAAATAGAGCTTTTAAATCAATGTTTTTATATTTATGTGCCACAGCTATGGCTTCTGCCCGATTTGGCAAGTTGCTAGAACTGAGACAACATTAATAATCTTAATTAAATTTAACTTAATTTTGTCCCATTGTACTATATCGATTTGGCGTGAAACCACACTTGACTCACGCCATTTTTATGCAAAATCTATATTGAATGCTAAATTCAGGCTCTTAATTTCTTTTTTGTTAAATTTCGTCAGGATTTATTCCTTGCGCTCGGAGAAGTTCAGCTAACTTTGCAGCTCGTTGCTCTGCTTGAGATGCTCGTTGCTCTGCTTGAGATGCCTGTTGCTCGAGTTCCTGAGACGTTAACAAGCGTTCACCGGTTTGGGCATCTTCCATTACAACTCGACTATCTTGAAGCCCAATATACAACCCCACAGTCTCAAACAAAATGCGTCCATCATCATCAGGAGTCAGCGGTAAGTACTGCCCGTCAATTAGGCAATAGCCCAAAACTTCTTCAATGACTTGTTTGCGTTGTCTGCGTCGGTCGAAAATTAAGTATTCCCGTACTCCCGCTTGAGCATACTCTTTTACTTTGGTTTGTCGATCTTCTTTGCGGTAGCGAGGAGAAACAACTTCCACAATCAACCCAGGACGAACTCCTTCTACCGGAACGACAAATTCAGTGCGGATGTCCTCTTTGTTTCGCAGTCCAAACACTACAAAGGTATCGGGACAGTGGTTTCCCAAACCCGGAATCCCCCACTTAACAATTAAATCCCGGAATACTCCCGTTGTGCGATCGCTAGCATAGCGACGGGTCAATATATCCTTAACACCGCCTGCTATATCCTCATGAAAAGTACTGTTGGGCAAGCGGTATCCTTCCTGTGGATGAAGAAACTCTTCTGATGTCAGGGGGATTTTAACATAAATTTCGCTACCATCTGGCTGAGTGACAATTTCATTACGCCAGCCCCGTTCAGCAAATTCCTCTGATAAATCCTGAGATGCTGTAACTGTCATTGTTATCGCTCCCTATTAGTTCTCGAGCGGAGATGACTGTTCACCGCTCGCCAAGATCTGATTTGCTGGTCACTGATTTGCTTGACTGTGTTATGCGTAGCGTGTAAGGAAGATACTTATCTTTTGTATAGGAACCAATCCAAATATTATAGCTTCCAGGCAACCATTCACCGAGAATACCGGGATTTTTGTTTTCAAAATCGTCATTGCACCAAGTCCCTCCAGGACCTTGAATGATTAAAGTCGTATCTTCTGGGCTTTCTACTTGTAATTTTAAGTAGTCAAACTTATTTGTTAGCTCTAGTGTGTGGTCTGGTTTTTCATCAAAAAATCCCGTACACGGTCCTGTGGGAGTTTCTCCCTTCCCCACCAGTTGCTTCCCCGGTATGGAACCGCCGCTCATTCCACGAACTGTCATTGGATCTGGAGAAACTTTTTGACCAATAGTCATATCCCCAAAGATTGGGGGTGGTGTTTCTTGTTGAGCATCTGCTGTCATAGTATTTACTGAGGCGATCGCTATTGTTGCGACTACCAAAGAAATTCTTATTCCTAAATTTATAACTTTTGTCAGCATCTGAATTACACATTTTCTTAAGTAGTTCGAGTGACGTTTATTTTACATAAGAAGTTCCCAATACGAGGGTATGCAACTCACTTCTTTACAAAAAAGTTATAAGAATGTTCCGGATTGTCAGTTCACTAAAAGAAGTACCATATGCTACTCAATCCGCGACTTCTTAAAGGATGCTGTTGGCAAATGATGGGTTTAGTTCCTCCCCTCGTTCCGGTGGCTGCGCCTGAAGAATGCTATTGAAGAGACTCCACCTCCTAATAGGGCGAGCAGAGCCTCGCTCGATACATTCCCAGGTGGAACCACCCTCCGGGTTCACCAGTCCCTAGGGCGCGGGAGACCCGCCTATGGCACGAAAGTGCCACGCTGCGCTATCAGGGCTGGACTCACCAGTTGCCAGGGCGCGGGAAACCCGCCTGCAGCACTGGTCTCACCGCCTACTTTCTCTGGATTCACCGGAACGAGGACGAACAAAGAACTTGCAATCGGAAAAATGAAGTATTTTATTTTATACACTTCATCTTTCTTTAAACTGCTTGAAGCAACCGTGGTTTATCTAAACCAATTTTATTAAGTAGCAACCAGGATTGGATAAGATCTGGACCGTGAAGATCTCCTGTTAAACCAGCTCTAAGAGAACGCATGACCAAACCTTTTTTAACGTTTTGCTCCTTAACGACTTGCTTAATCAGTTCTTGAGCGCTAGCTTCTGTCAACTGCTGATTCTCTAAAGCATTTACAATCCAGGAGAGAGTGGCAGCAGAACCTTCTTGCTTTAATTGTGCCCGTGCTTCCTCGCTAAATTCAACTGTTTCTACAAAAAAGAGTTGAGAAATTGAGACGGCGTCTGTCAGCCGAGTGAGACTCGGACCAATTAAAGTGACTAACTGTTCCAGCCAGGGGCGATCGCGTCCTGCTGTCAATTGGTATCCCGCTTCTTCCCAAAAGGGTATCACCAAATCTGTCAGCTTATCAACAGGCATATTATGAATATATTGACTGTTAATCCAGTCCAATTTTGCCCAATCAAATTTTGCCCCTGCTTTATTGACTCGCTCAAAGCCAAACAATTTGGCTGCTTCCTCTAAGGTGAAAAGTTCTTGAGTTGAGTCTGGGGGAGACCAACCCAATAATGTCATGTAATTTACCAATCCCTCGGACGTAAAGCCCATTTGCTTAAAGTCAAAAATAGATGTGACTCCATCTCGCTTGGAGAGCTTGCGTCCTTCTTGGTTGAGAATCAGGGGTGTATGGGCAAACTCCGGTACTTTAGCGCCGAAAGCTTCATATATGAGTATTTGTTTGGCAGTGTTAGCAATATGGTCTTCGCCTCGAATAACATGGGTGATTTGCATATCCATGTCATCGATCACAACCGCAAAGTTGTACAGAGCTACACCGATATCATCTGCAGCGGCACGAGCAATGACCATATCACCGCCGAGATCGTTCCCCCGCCAAATCATTTTGCCACGGACTAAGTCGTTCCAGACAATTTCGCGATCGTCGTCAATTTTAAATCGAATCACAAAGCTGCGGCCTTCTGCTTTGAAGGCTGCTTCTTGTTCTGGTGTGAGATTGCGGTGACGGTTATCGTAACGGGGTGCTTCTCCTCTGGCTTTCTGTGCTTCTCGCAGCGCTTCTAATTCTTCTGCTGTGGTATAGCAGCGATAAGCCAATCCCTTATCTAAAAGTGTTTTGACTGCTTGTTTGTACATTTCCAAACGATCTGTTTGGAAAAATGGTCCTTCATCCCAGGTCAACCCCAGCCAGCGCAATCCCTCAAGAATATTCTCTGTATATTCGGGACGCGATCGCTCGACATCTGTATCTTCTATCCGCAGGATAAATTGACCGCCATGGTGGCGGGCGAACAACCAATTAAAGACGGCTGTCCTTGCTGTACCAATGTGTAAATTCCCAGTAGGGCTGGGAGCAATACGGACTCTAACAGTCACTGAAATTTCTCTCTTTATCTAACGCACAACTTAGTAGCTTATACCAAGTTATAATAACCGAGTGCCAGTAACCTCTGGCTCTAAACTCACTCTTTACAACTTGTCTTCTTTATGCTTTAACGGGACTGACGGGGCTCGAACCCGCAACTTCCGCCGTGACAGGGCGGTGCTCTAACCAATTGAACTACAGTCCCTTGTTTTTATTCACTTTATTTATTATGCCTAACAGCTAAACTCTTGTCAAGAGATTTTGTATTTTCGATTTTCTATTGAGAAAGCCCTTGTGTGGACTTGGTTTCAAGCAATTCTTTCTAGTTTTAACTGCTTTCCTTACCCGATCCCCACGAACAGTTTACCACAACGCTTGTGATGAAACTTCCTCTTCCCTACTCCCTACTCCCTATTTTCTCGTTGGATCGATAACAGGTGCATCTAATGCGAAGCGATGCAGAATTTGAGGTTGCATCAGTTTGTACTGTTGTTTCAGCAACTCTTTACTTAACGCAACAGCAGAAGAGGGAGGTAAAGACTTACTCTGTTCTGTCCAGTTTTTAAGTAACTGTCTTTGGAGGGTCTCGATATGACAACTAATAACACTTGCACATAAGTAGGGGGCTTCCAAAGTAAAGAAAATCAAAGGATAGCGTTCGCTGTTGGCTAAGGAATACACTATTTTATGGTTTTGGGATTTTTGCATATCCAAATAGCACGGTAGCCATTTTGGTCCCATTTCTTTGTTATGGAGCAGTGTCACCCATAAAAGCATTGGATGGGGAGATCTGACAAAGATAAATTGGTTGTAACGAGTCGAAAACGCATAGCTGTTGATTTGGTGTTTGGGCATCATGAGCAGCAAGGCGCTTATCGTTCCCGAACCAGTATCAACAAGATAGGGAAAAACTATTTCCTGAATTGGTTTATCTTTTGGCCATTTAAGGGTTTTACACGCTTGTTCTACTTCCTGAGTTAATCCAGAAGTGGGGGTAGGAGCGTGAAGCAGTGGAGGGGTGGGGCGGTGGGGTAGCGTGCGCGAGGAAGAAAGAGAAGTGGAGGGGGTGAGGGGGGGAGGGGGTGAGGGGGGGAAGGGGTGAAGGGTTGAGTGTTTTACGTTGTCTCCTATTCCTACGACTTCCAAACTGTCTAAAACTCTAAGAACATCTGTCAGATTTTGAGGGCGATCGCTTGGTGCTTTTGCAAGACAAGCCATAATCAAACTATTCAGTTCTTTTGGTAGTTTTAGGTTGGGCTTTATATCTGTAATGTTGCGCGGTTTTTCAAAGTGATGGGCTTTATACCAAGCACCAAAAAAGTCACTTTCTGGTTGCCAAGGTTTTTCACCCGCTAGCATCTCAAACATCATCACTCCCAAACTGTAAATATCAGAGCGATTATCTAACACATCAGCTTCTAGTTGTTCGGGAGAGCAATAAGGTAAAGTCCCATGAAATCCCTTGGTTGTTGTACGTGTTGAGCTTGCATAATTTAAAAATTTAGCTATACCAAAATCCAGAATTTTTACTAATTGACCCAAAATGGGATCTGGAAGAACCAATATATTTGCTGGCTTAATATCTCTATGTACCAAAGGGTATACTTTCCCATCAATTTCCATCCCATTGTGAGCGCACTGCAAGCCCAAACAAATTTGACGGCAAAGTGGAATAAACATCGGCAAAGACATGGGAATTAAATCCTTTAATGTATTCCCTAACAGGTACTCCATAACGTAAAAGGGTTTCCCAGTCTTACTCACCCCATAATCTGTGACTCTTACGATATTTATGCTTTTCTGACTTAAAGCAGCACAAATACGAGCTTCACGCGCAAAATCCTGTTCCATATTTGGATCTGAAACAGTTTGAGACAAAAACTTAATAGCAACCGGTATCCCTCCTAACAAAACATCATCTGCTAGGAAAACTTCACCCATACCTCCTCTGCCAATAAAATTTTTTAATTTATAACGATTGGCAAGCAACCCTGTATTGGCTGGAGATGCAAATGCGCTCTTACTCACTCTTACAACCTCCGAAACAGACTAAACATAGAACTAGATGATATATTGTATAGTACCCACTTGACGAAAGTGATAGTACTTAACGATATACTAAAAACTGTAAAAATTTCTCAAATAAGTGAAACATCCATTTTTTGACATCTAAGTTTTGTTTTTGTCGATTTATAGCCAATCTTTTCAAGATGTCGGGTTTCATTTTTTCATATTGTAATTTTAATTCATTCTTACTATCATTTCCAAAAGATTCTAAAGTCAATTTTTGAACATTTTCCAACCAATTTATTAACTGTTGACGTTGAGAACTAGAGATTGACAAAGTCATCACATGAGAACAAATAGATGGCTCCTCTAAAGAAAAGAATAGGAGATGATAATAACCACTTTTAGCTAAAATTTCTATTATATTTTGACTTCTATTATCCTTAAAATCTAAACAATAAGATAACCAACGCGTTAACTCAAATTTACCATCGCATAAGACTGTTACCCATAAAAGCATGGGATGTAAATTCTGAGAATAAATAAATTCAGTTCCATTGATTTCATTTAGAAACTTTGTTATCTCTTTCTGAGGTAGCATCGCCCAAAAAGTTGCTACATTGCCTTGCTGAGTTTGGAGAACATGAGGAAAACAAATAGGTGCGATCGGTTTGTTTTTAGGCCAATTTTTCTCCAAACAAATTTTTTCCGACAATGATGTTACGGGTACTAATTGTACTGGAGAAGATTTCTGATTTTTATCTTGTTCGATCTCATCATTTATGTTTCTTTGAATCTTTTCTAAAGTTTCTAAAATTTGATTGATATTTTGAGGACGAGCATTAACATCTTTTGCCAAACAATTCATCACTAGTTTCTTTAATTCAAGTGGTATTTTAAGCTGAGGAACTATCTCCTCAAACGCTGGAGGTGCTTGAAAGCGATGAGCTTGATACCAATTTCCAAAAGATTGAGATGTTGTACTAAACGGGTGTTTTCTCGTAAGCATTTCATACATCAAAACTCCCAAACTGTAAATATCCGAACGTACATCCAGTAGTTTGCGTCCTTCCATATGTTCTGGAGAACAGTAAGGAAGACTTCCAATAAATGAATCTGTAAGCGTTAGTCCGGAGCGCTCTGTTAAAAACTTTGCAATGCCAAAATCAAGAATTTTTACAATTAAGTTAGCCTTCGTATCTTCAGTAATAAATATATTTTCAGGTTTGATATCTCTATGAATAACAGGATAAATATCTCCTTTATAACTCACTCCTTGATGAGCGCATTGCAAACCCAAACAAATTTGATAAGAAATTTCTAAAAAATCTGAAATTGTCAATTTTTTATTTTTTAAAATATCTTTTAAATTTTTTCCTTGAAGATATTCCATTACATAAAATGGTACTTGAGCGTCGGCGATTCCATAACTTAATACACGAACAATATGTTTGCTTTTACGTCCTAATTGAGCACCTATAAAAATTTCCCTAGCAAAACGTTGAGACATTTGTGGATCGCTCAAACTTAAGGATAAAATTTTTACAGCAACTGGCATACCACCTTTTGCTGCATCCTCAGCTAGATAGACTTTACCCATACCGCCTCTACCGATCGCATCTTTAATGAGATAGCGATTGTTTAAAAAATGTCCTATATATCCATCTACATCCGTTTTGGTCATTACCACTTTTTTAACCCTGATTGATTCCTATAAAAATCATATTTTTAACAAAAGAGTCACTTGGAAAATGGCAGAAACTCTCTTAATTAACAATTGTATTTAAAGTAATGTTAGAATTTTTTATAGAAATTCTAAATATAGATAAAAATTGATAAAGATTAAGATAAAAAAAGAATAAATTTTTATAAAATACTCAGTGAATCTTTTAATTAGCATTTGTATTTAACACATTTAGAAAAAAACGCATATAAGAAGATACACGGAAATCAATCATAGAAAAGGCGTAGGAGAGAAGATTGATTGGGAATTGCGTATAACTCTTGTAAAGACCCATTGTTAGAAGGATCTCTATCATCTCTATGTTGTTTTGTATTTCTACGTTTAATAGCTTGAGGCTCTACAGCTAAACAGTAAAAGTACCGAATAATTCACAGTGACTGGTACACAAAGGCAGAAAGAAGCCCGGAGCCAGACGATAGAAGGCGCAAAACCTTGGAGTCAGTAGGCGGGCAGAAAAGTTTCCAACTACGTCACGAAACGTAAAATCTCTAGATTTAACTGTAGTAACGCTGTCTGTGCTTTACACGCCAAGCGGCGAAGGCATGCATCGCAACCAAAAACTAGTATGGGGCGTGCTCTAGTAGCGGGCGTACTTCTGTCTTCATGTACTAGTTACCAAACGCTGAAAATAGATGACGGATAAGTCTAATGATGGGTGCTTCCATTTTTAGCTTGAAGGCTAGTACTTGGGTTTGTTGGAGCGGATTGAAATTGTTGTCGCTGACTAAGATAAGCGATCGCTGTCCATCTGGTAGTTTATCACCAAGGGTGAAACCTTCAATATTATCTAGAGCTAAATCTAGTGTTCTTAAATCAAAGAGAAGTTTTTTCGCAACTGGTTTAATATTGTTAAGGTCAACAGTTGCTAGGCTCTCTATTTTACTAATATCATCAGCACTTTCTATGGAAACTTGGTATATTGCAATAGAAAAACCCAAGCCAGTAAAAGTTCTCTCTAAGCTGAGGAAATTGCCATAATTATCTAGAGCAATGAGATCGGTTAAACCACTATCGAATCTGGGAGAAAGATTAAAAAGAGGTGCTATTGCTTCAGTTTTGTAAAGAAATTCTTTTTCTGGCTTTCTCGTTCTAAGATTGTATTGTAAAATGCGGCAAGGGCTGCTAACTTTTGGTTTAGCTTGTGAACCATCTTGCAAAAGAGCATTTTCAGTTGCACTAAACAAGTATCTCTTATCTGGGGTAATAGTCAGAGACTCAAAAGCTAAATTGTTCCGAATTCCCCTTTTACCACTTTTGTCAGGTAAAAATTTATTTGAAATAGGTAGAGATGTCAGTTCTTGACCGGAAGATATTGAAAATTCTTTAATAAAAGGGTTTATTTGCTGTCTGACATCGCCTTCAGAAGAAACAAATACAGTCTCATTACTGAGAGCAATTCCCTCTGGATCGAGGCTTCCAGTCGGGAAAGTTTGTTTGGCTTCATTTAAGAGTGTAGTGACACCAACAGGAACTACATCTCCATTTTTTAGCAATCCACGACTCAGGTCGATTTTTAATGTATAGAAGCGAGCAGGTGCTTTATCACTGCGGTCATCAGATATAGTGTAAAAAAGTTGCTTTTTGGAATCGTAAGTTATACCTGAAAACCCTCCCATTGGAGTTTTTTGAAAAGAGAAACTTGTTGGAAAACTAGCAGAACCTATAAAATCTATTCCTGTTATCGGAACAAATGGTGCGGGAAAATCGATAAAAAAGATACCTAGAATGAGAATTGGAATAATTAAAAAAAGAATTGTTGGAAATTTAAATAGTTTTTTCAAAAATTGAGTCATGGTTAATTGCTAATGGCTAATAGCTAATGGTTAATAGCTATAAGAATTGTATCTGATTTTACCATATACATAAATGGACTTACCCACCCAAAACTATAGCTGCTTTTATGTGAATTACATCACAATATCTTAAATAATGTCGAAATCCATCACGGTAAATATTCATTATTTAGGTATTGGCATTTACAGAGAACTACTATATAGAGTTCATGAGCCATTCATTCATTAACCCTATCTCCTTACCTCACCATTAGCTATTAGCCATTAGCCATTAGCTCTTTAAAAAAAATCAACCAGCCAATCTTTTACGCTGCGGGTTGCACGACAATCGTCTTCATTGTAACGTTGGATAATTTCTAATAAAGTACGATCGCCTGTTTGCAACCATCGATCGTACCAGTAAATACATTTAGCACCGCTTGCTTCCGAGTCCCGCCATTCAAATCCCAACCAGCGAGCAATGGTTTTCAACGCGTAACTTTCTACTGGTAAAGCTATGTTTTGCGTTAATATCTCATAAACATCAACAAATCGATTCAATACGGGAAATACAGAGCTATAGGGAGTGCGATAAAGTTTGGCTAACCGTTGAACTGTATCAAATTCGTAAATGCAAAAGTGATAAATGGGTGCATCTGGATATTGTTCAACCAAATTTAAAAATTGCTCCCAAATTAATCTTTCATCTTCCTGGCTTTCTGCAAGTAAAGAATAAAATGTTTCTGTATTAGCTTTTCTATCAACAATCAAAACTCCCAACAAGTAATCTAAATGCAGATCGGGTTGTGCTTCAATATCAAAATATATTTCTACTGGCGCTGGGGACAAAAGCTTTTGTAAAGGATAAGTTGTGTTAAAAGGATCTACGTAGCTTCTTTCTGTTTCTTCAATACAAACAGAGTCATTTGAAGTATAAAAATATTCGGGTGTATCTTTTCTTAATGATAAAGTAGGTAAAATAATGGGTCGATTTTCAACTATAGATTGAGCTTGTAAAATCAATTTAGGAGCCACTACACGGTCAAAACCAGGTAGATTTTCTAATTGTGTTGGATGCGTTTTAGCTAAAGATTCTACAGTTGTTATATCTAGTGCTTTTAATTGTTTATAGCGAACAGGTGTGACTCCTGGGAGTAGAGAAAGGTGTTTTTGATTTTGGGCTACTTTATAACAGCTGCTGTACCAAGTGCAAAGACTGCACTTCTGGCGAGAGATAAATACTTCTGGTGGTTCGTCTTGCTCAAGAGTTTGAATCAACTCCTCCACAACTGTTTGCATCTGGGGTTCCCATCTTAAGAGATCGACAGGATAATTCACATCTTTTCCCCGCAAAATTAGCCAAGCTGTTTTCGACTCCACTTGCTGTACTGTCGCTAATACGTAAGCGTGAAATGCTGCTGTAATTTGATATTCCTGTTTGGGGCGTTTACCCAGTTCAACGTTTACCGGAGCATACATCCAATCTCCAAAACGAGACATTCCTGCTTGTTTGAGCAGAATCTCGGGACGGCTGACTAGGGTATACCCTAAGTAATCGCTAGCAGTCAGCACCCCCAGATGAATGCACTCTACTCCTTGCTGCATTAACTCTAACGTCGCAGCTTCACCTGTCTCCCAATCTCCATAACGGTAGTCTGGGCGTTCGTAATTAAATTGTTCCAAAACACTCCGCTTGTGAGCAATTTTGTCTTGTTGCAATTTCAGCAGCAAGTCATTTGCTGGATCTCGCTGACTTCTGTCAGCGCGAAGGTCTAAAAAAGGTCGGCGCTTGCAACGTTGGTATTGCAGCAGTAATTCAGCATTAATTAGCATTCTCCTAGCGTAACAAGAATGAACACATTATGGCATTAAAGCTATGAAGGATGAAGGATAAAGAATGAAGGATAAGATACTAGTGTTTCATACTTTATGCTTCACTAATGAGTACGCTGCATCACCATCGAGAGCAAATCCCAGCTTTATCAAACAAATTCTATTTCAACTACGGCGGTCAAGGACCAATGCCTCAAGCTGCTGTGAATGCTATTACTGAGGCTCAAGCTTACATTCAGCAGGTGGGTCCTTTCGGTACAAAAGTGAATCGCTGGATAGAGGAAGAAACAGAAGCGACTAGAGTCGCGATCGCATCTGAGTTAAATGCACCACCAGAAACTATCACACTGACAGAAGATGTGACAGTTGGTTGCAATATTGCTATGTGGGGTGTTGACTGGCATTCTGGCGACCACCTGTTATTATCTGATTGCGAACACCCTGGTATCATAGCGATCGCAGGGGAAATTAGTCGTAGAGAAGCTGTTGAAGTGACTGTTTGCCCTGTGATGGCAACTTTAAATGGCGGCGATCCCGTCGAGGCGATCGTTCAGCATTTACGCCCAACAACTCGCCTTGTTGTACTCAGTCATGTTCTTTGGAATACCGGTCAAATTTTGCCTCTTGAAAAAATAGCAAAAGTGTGCAACGAGAATAACACCAGAGTGATGATAGATGCCGCTCAATCTGTTGGCTTACTCCCTTTAAATTTAACTGAATTGGGAGCTGATTTTTACGCCTTTACAGGTCATAAGTGGTTGTGCGGACCTGGTGGAGTCGGGGGTTTGTATGTGAAACCGGAAGCAAGAGAAAATCACCATCCCACATTTATTGGTTGGCGTGGGATCGTTGCCAACAATCAAGCTAAACCAGTGGGCTGGTATCCAGACGGGCGGCGCTATGAAGTAGCAACTTCTAATTATCCGTTATATGCAGGTTTAAAAGAGGCAATCTCTTTTCACCAACAATGGGGAACACCAGAAGAACGGTTTCAGCAAATCTGTCATAAGAGTCAGTATCTTTGGCAACGCCTGCAAGGGCTGTCGGAAATAGAATGTTTGCGTACTTCTCCACCAGAAAGTGGTTTAGTCTCTTTTCGCCTGACCCATCACAAGCCTCAAACTAGCCAGCAACTCGTGGAGTTCTTGGAATCTCTGGGATATCTCACCCGAAGAATAGCCGATCCCGACTGCGTGCGTGCTTGTGTGCATTATTTTACCTTAGAATCAGAAATCGATGGGCTAGTAGAAGCGATTCAACGATGGAAAGACCCACTTTATACGTAGCAATTACCAATCACGGTTTTGGTCATGCAACCCGCACTGCATCCGTAGCTGCTACCATTCAAAAGTTATGCCCGGACGTTCTGCTTGTTATGGTGACAACGGCTCCACGGTGGTTGTTAGATTGCTATATCGAAGGCGATTTTATCCAACGTCCCCGTGCTTTAGATTTAGGTGTGGTGCAGGCGGATAGTTTGCAGATGGATAAAGACGCTACTTTGGAAAAATTATTGGAGATCGAGAAAAATAAAAATTCCATCATTGCTTCTGAAGTCAATTTTATTCGCCAAAATAAGGTTCATCTGGTCTTGGCAGACGTTCCCTTTCTTGCATGTGAAATTGCCAAAGCCGCAGGTATACCTTGCTGGACTATCAGTAACTTCGGATGGGACTTTGTTTACAGAGATTGGGGGGGAAGCTTTATCGAAATTGCTGATTGGATAAGCGATTGTTACTCAAAATGCGATCGCTTGTATCGGCTCCCGTTCTACGAACCGATGAGTGCTTTTGGAAATATCATAGATACAGGATTAACAGGTGGTTCTCCCCGTTACACCCCAGAAGAAGTGCGTTCTACTTGGGGAATCACAGCCCCAATAGAAAAAACTATCCTACTGACCTTCGGTGGATTGGGTTTGCAACAAATTCCTTATCACAACCTGCAAAAGTTCCCCGACTGGCAATTTATTATCTTCGATAAATTTGCTCCCCAATTGCCTAACGTAATTCCAGTTCCGGATCGAAAGTACCGTCCCGTAGATTTTATGCCTGTTTGCGGGCGAGTTGTTTCCAAACCGGGTTACAGTACTTTTGCGGAAGCAACCAAATTGGGATTGCCCATTGTTTCAGTGACCCGTGATGATTTTGCGGAAGCGGCTTTTCTGCTTAATGGTATTTCTAGTTACAACTCTCATCAAATCCTGACTCCATCTGAATTTTTCCAAGGAACCTGGGGTTTTCTCAACCAACCACCTCAAGCACCAAAACAATCTCAACCTATCGCCAAGGATGGAAATGAAATTATAGCCAATGCTGTCGTTGATTATTTTCGGGAATAGGGGACAAGGGGGACAAGGGGGACAAGAGAAAAAACTCATCTAAAAATAGAAAACTCAAAATCCAAAATCTAAAATCCACCCATTCCCTGTTTTGTCATGGAACCAAAACATCTATCTTCCCTGACTTTGAGCCTAGCCTCTCAAGACGTGCGCCGAGTTTTGGATAAGCAGAAGGAAGAACGGCAAATTTTGCTAACTCAGACGAATATTTTATTTGTGGCAAATAGCGCATTGTTAAGTGTTCTAACTATTGCCAGATTGCTTTCTGTCTTTAGCTTATTTAGTATTATGGAGGTAGTGTTATTCTCAGTAAACTTTACCTTGCTGGTAAATGCTTTACTACCACGTCAGTTTGTCATCTCACCAAATCCAGAAAACGAACAATTTCTGGAAACATATTTGGTCATGAACCCTGAAGAATATCAATTGCAGATGATAGTTAACTTAGTAGAGACGTATAATGCTAACAAGCAGCCATTGAATGACATTTCTCTATCTTTGTTCTATGCTGCCGGCGTTACTTGGGGACTTGCCTTAGTGGCTTTGCTACACGTGGTAGCTGTGTACTTTATGCCCAATTTACAACGTTTATGAGTTCGTCTCAACAATTTAACGGTGAAGAATCTAAGGTTAGAGGCTTGCGTTTGCCAAAACCCGATCCTGCAAATATTACAGTCTTAACCCCCAACTTACCAAATAAACCTATCCTCCCATGGACTCACTTTGACTCTCCATGGCTAGATAACGAAGTCGAAGAATCAGAAAAAAGGATAAAGGATAAGGAATAAAGGATAAAATTTATCCTTTACATTTCATACTTCACACTTCAGCTGACAATGCCACACTATCAAAAACTACTTAGGGTTTCTACTACTGGGAAATCCTTACACAACATCACCCCTAAAATTGAAGCTATAGTTGCCGAATCAGGAGTTGAGTCAGGTCTGTGTACCTTGTTTTTGCGTCATACTTCAGCAAGTTTGCTAATTCAAGAAAATGCAGATCCAGATGTACTTAAAGATTTGGCAAACTTTATGGCAAAACTTGTGCCAGAATCAGCTCCTTATATCCATGATGCTGAAGGTCCTGATGATATGCCAGCACACATCCGCACAGCTATAACCCATACTTCAGAAAATATACCTATCAATAACGGTCATTTGGTCTTGGGTACTTGGCAAGGAATTTATGTGTGGGAACACAGACAAAGAAGTCATGTCAGAGAATTAGTTGTTCATATTTTTGGATAGTTTAGTTTTTGGTTGTTAGTGGTTAGTTGTTGGTTGTTCTACTAACCACTAACCACTCACTACTAACTACTAATCACTAACTACTAACCAATTGAAAAATGAAAATTACTGAATTAATAACTTGGTTTGAAGAATGGGCAAATCCAGCTTGGCAAGAAAGTTGGGATAATTGCGGTTGGCAAGTTGAGCCTGGGGTGTTGCAGGAAAACGCCCGAGTATTGGTGTGTCTAACACCTACTTTAGCGGTCATGCAAGAAGCGCTTGCTTTACGCAATGCGGGTACCCACGTGAATCTGATTTTTGCTCACCATCCCTTGATTTTTAATCCGCCTAAGTCCCTACGCAGAGGCGATGCTGTCAGTGAAATGGTTCGGTTAGCATTTACTCATAATATTGGGATCTATAGCGCTCATACCAACTTTGACCAGGTTGAGGATGGAACGGCTGATGTTTTGGCTCAAATTTTAGACCTCCAGCAAGTTTCTCCTATTGTCACTACCCAATCGAGTTTGGGATACGGACGTGTGGGAAATCTCAACTCATCCCTCAGTTTAAAGAATTTACTGATAACAATTCAATCTAAACTTACACCCCCTAATTTGATTTTCTCACCAACAGAAGATTTAGAACAACTGATTTCAAGAGTTGCTGTCTTGGGTGGTTCGGGTGCTAGTTTTATTTCGGCAGTTCTTAAAACAGGTGCTCAAGCTTACTTAACTGCTGATTGTAAGTTTCATCAATTTCAAGAAAGTCGCGATCGCAATCTCATTTTAATTGATGCCGGACACTACGCAACAGAACGCCCTGCATGCGATCGTCTAGTACAAAAGTTACAATTCTTAAACGTAGACTGGGTGCAGTTGAGCCATAAAGATGAGGATTTCCGCTTATTTCTTCAATCTACGCCTTAGAAATCTGTGTTTCATTTTTTGCAAACTTTAACTGAAATTTACCATCTCTTGAAAAAACAAGAGTGGTCTTTAGTTTATTATCTATAATAAGTATAGAAATCATAAGTTATTCGTGAAACTCTCTTTTCTCTGTGTCCTCTGCAGTTCAACAGAAATCTATCTCACAAATCAATGACTGGTTGCTCCCTCTACTTTTAAGCTTGGGTTTTGAATAGTGAATAAATTTTTTTCATGCATAAATAATGGTGCAGTGCTGTGTGCGTATCCCAAGGCTACTCTAGACGTAGTAACATAAAAACAGATAATAGCAGTAAAAACTCAGACAAGATAGTATAAATAAATAATTAAAAACTCATAAATCTCACAGGATATGCTGGCAAGAGTGGTGTTCTTTGTGTATAATGATTTCAATAAAAATAAGGTATAATGAGAATGAATAGAACATACAGTTAGTGTGACTTTAATCACAGAAAAAATGCAGAAAAAATCACAAAGATATATAGATTTGCATCAAACCAAAGGAAATTAAAAAAAGCCACAGTGGAGGGACGAACTCACCAACATCTACTCCAATCACATGATCCGCACACTCGTTGAATCTGCTTTCCAGACTGGATGTCTCAGTGTTGAATCTGAAGGTCTCCTTTACCAGGTGCTAACAGCAAGAAGTTATCAATCAAAAGATTTGATAGCCTTATCAGCGCTATATGACGCAGTTCGTGTTGGTCAGATTAAACGAGAATCATCTTCACGCAAAGCTATGCCTTTAGAGTTTCTCGTATACAATCCAGTCGGCTAATTTTGCCTGAAAGATGAGTTGGTGGTGAATGGTTGAGAATAGGAAACACGATTCGGATTGGGTAGCAAGTAAAAAAAAAGAACTATTCAATATGTTGTTTGGTGAAAAGACGTGAAGGTCACAAGAGAATAAGCTAAGATCGAGTATATAGGGGTAAAAGTAAAGCAAAGTCCCTAGAGTTACTAAGGATGCCAATGATTACAAGTGGGCAACTAAAGCAACCGCAATTACCTTTTGTTGTGGAGTATATTTTATTACATAATGGTAAAGAGGGCTCACCGGAGTCTTTTAATCCGGTCGGGGTAAATCCGGAATTATGTGACTTCATTTGAAGTAAACATTTTTTGAATCACCCCGACTAGGATTGAGTTTAGCTGGTACAGTTACAGCAAACTTTATGACCCAAAAAAGCCCACATAGCTAAAAAACTACAAATCAGCCTTTGGCTTGGGTCAGGACAGACGCCTCAATTGGGAACGTTGTACGAACCTAAAGAAGGCGTCACACACTCGGGAAAACCCAAATGTTGACAGATTTAACTAGATTTAAAAAGGCAGAAGCAATAGATGCTACACCGCAAGATTTATCAGCTTTGTTGCGATGGGCGGGAGGTATGCGTGTTCTTGCGGGACCAGCAACGCTGGATTGAACGCGCCCGTATCATCGATATTGAGGGAGATTTAGTCACCCTCCGTTATGAAACAGAAGAAGAAGACGAAGTATGCTCTTGGGAAGAAATGGTTCGCCTTGAAAGCATTGGTGCTGTCACTCAAAAACTAGCATCAGTCCCCCGTGGCAATGTCGAACCTCTTTTAACAGAAGACTGTCCTGAAGCAGAACGCATCCGCAATCGCTTTACTGATTCAAATCCAGATTAGCTAATGGCTAATAGCTAATAGCTAATGGTTAAGAGCTAATTGCTAATGGATTTTTAGCAATTAGCAATTAGCTCTTAACCATCATTATTTCGTTCAAAGGCAGGGCAATAACCTTCAAGAGTTACCTTGAAGTTGTATAACGGGGACGAGGGGTTCCAACACCTTTGTCCCCTTTGGTGTCGGCATGTACCGCAACAGTCTACATCAGACCATGCAGGACGATCGCTATTTTGATTGAGAAGTTCTCTTTGTGTTAGCCCCCGCAACACAAGTTCTTCTCCTTGCCAACGGGCTTCGATTAAACCCGTGTCGGCAAATTGTCGCCAACGAGGATCGGCTGCGATCGCATCGGGAAGGGTTATGGTAACAACAGATGCTAGTTCAGTCAGTTCGCCTTCATAATTGGTTTCTGGAGGTGCAGGTTGTAAAAAAGTTTCGCCAATGGGTAACTCTACCAAAATTCCTGCATTTGGCGAATGGAGATGGTATCGGTTTTGTAACTCTTCTAAACTGGTCAAATCAGCTAGGTATGCGGTGGAACCGTGGACAAAAACAACGTGTTGGGGTCGCAAATTGTGAATGAGTTGGGTCGTACCGGGACCATCACTGTGTTGGGCGAGCAGGTAAGTTTCTATATTGGTGATTTCGGCGAATCTGTTATCTATTTTTATGTTGGCTTTTTCTGGAAATAGAGTTAACCAAGGACCTGTTCCTGGAACGCAGTACTCGTGTAAATCGGCATCAGCGTCAGTCAGGATAATACAAGGTAACTGACCGATCTCAGAACGCTGTTCGGATCGCACTCGGCGCACGCGAGGACGTATTCGTTCATCCCAAAACAGTGGTTGATGGCGAGCAAAGTTTTGGACTGAGGCTGGAAAATACGGTAGAAGTTCCAGGTAAGCATCACATCCAAGAGCGACAGTGCCATCAACCCAAATATCTAAATCCCGTCCCGTAAAATGGTGGTGGCTGCGTAGAAGCATGAGCAATTCTTGACCCAATCCCAAGGTAGAGGTTGGTAGAATTACGGAATGACGATCTGCGATCGCTCGGTTGATTCTTTCGGCTAGTTGGTTCTCTTGGCTGCGGCGGTGAGGATGGCGGGAAGTTCCGTAACTTCCTTCAACAATGAGGACATCTAACTCCAAACCCCGCAATTCCTCCAAACGCAAACCTTCGACCAAGCGGGAGTTAGATAGGAAAAAATCTCCCGTGTACAAAAGTTTGTAGGAACGTTCTGCCGTTGTATACGTCAGAAGAATTGCTACAGCTCCAGGGAGATGACCGGCAGGAAACAATTCTGCTACCAAACCATCTTTAAATTCCACAGGTGAGCGTAGGGGTAATGCCTGACAAAAAGATGGGGTATCCTCAAAATCTTGGTCTAGCCAACTTAGGGGTAGTAATTTACTAGTGACTTCGCTGGCGTATATCGGTAAAAGTGGAAATGTTTTATGAAGTGACAACAACCCCCTCGTATGGTCTGGATGGGCGTGAGTGACGAGTACTAAATCTGCTGGTAGCGGTGTGCTTCCCCGACGCGCTGATTTTTTCAACGATTTTGCCAGGGGAGAGATATCCGTCAAGCCACAATCCAGCAGAATGCGGTGCGGTCCCATCCGCACCAACAAGCAAACACCTTCGTTATCATGATGGACACCATAAGACAAACACTCTAACTCACTCGCTGTACCCCTTGTATCCACCCCAGAGGATAGTGATAGGCGATCGCTCATTTTTGCCTCCCCTCTAATTTCATGTTTTTAGCCAATCGCCAAAAGCCAAATTTGTAGGGGAGGACACTTGCATGGGCTGAGAACCAAAGTAAAGTGTTTGTTCCGGACAGAAACTGTGGAAGGTAAATCCATCCACAGAGAGCCCCTTGCAAGCTCAGTTAGACATCCCCATCGCATTGAAATGGCTTTTACTTGCCTATAGAGTCTATACCAAACTTGCCCTGGGTTTAAAAAAAGTCGGTAATGAAACTTAATCAAATTTTAAGCTTAAGATGGTGAGCGATTGCATTAAGGTGATGGTCAAATTAATGAGCAGAACCGTTGCCATGATAGTTATCTGAGTCATAGAATCCGTTCTTCGTACCAAAGATCAAGCACGAAATTGTGAAAATGACTGTTAAAGCAACTAAAATCAGCTTGACATCCATATGTTTGTTACCCTCTACTCTAAAGACTTTCTGATTCTAATAGTAGCGATTCCTGCTTTTAGAAAAATCCCCTGAAAGTCTTTACTATGTTGGGGACAATTCAGCAATGAGTAAATCTACCCCAAATCTTATTATTTTAGGTTTTTTGGGTGATGCTGTCTACTGTTTGAATACCGCTAGGCTGTGCGAGGAGCAGGGCGAATCAATTTGCCTCTACACAAACAAAGTCCCTCCCTTGTTCGCCAGTCCCGGTGGTCGCGGGAAACCCGCCGGAGCGGGCTGGACTCACCACCTGCGTGGACTTCATACAATACTCGTTCCGGTGGCTCCACCTGGGAATGCACATCTAGAGTCTCCGCCTCCCGCGATCGATATGCTATGCAAGACAGGCGAACGCATTTCCGTTCAAAGTTCCGAATTATTACTTATAATCACTGAGATAAATGATGGAAATAATACGTAAAATATTCTCATGCCGCAACCTGCTGATATCAGCACCAAGAAACTGATAAGCCTTGCATCGGACAACTGGGTCAAATGGGTGACTCAACTCCCCAACGTTGAAGTCAAAGAGATGATTAACTCAGAGTTTCAATGGATTAGCCGTGAAAATGATGTTTTAATCCGCGTTCAAAACCCTGAATACGGAGAATTTCTCGTGCTTAATGAGTTACAATTGCGCTACAAAACAAATCTGCCCAAACGAATGCGGGCTTATGCAGCGTTAGCCGAAGAAAAATACGATCTTCCTACATATCCGGTACTTATTAACATTCTTAAAGAAGGTGATCTGACAATTCCCACAAGCTTTCAATCCAACTTTGCAGGTTTACAAGCACGACAAGATTATCGGGTAATTAATCTTTGGGAGGTGGATGTTGAAATCGTGTTTCAACAATCCTTGGCGTCGTTATTGCCATTTGTACCCATTCTCAAAGGTGGTGCAGAACAATCTACCATACAAAAAGCTTTGCAAATTCTGCGTACTGACGAACAGTTAAGTCAGTTAGAAACGGTTTTAGCGTTTTTTGCTAGCTTTGTATTAGATACTGCTTTAGTACAACAAATCATGAGGTGGGATATGGCAGTTTTGAGAGAGTCTCCTTGGTATCAGGAAATATTAAAAGAGGGAGAAGCACGCGGTGAAGCACGCGGCGAAGCACGCGGTGAAGCACGCGGTGAAGCACGCGGTGAAGCACGCGGTGAAGCACGAGGACGGCGAGAGGAGAGGTTATCAAGCATTGAAATGCTTTTAGAAATGAAATTTGGCACACAAGCATTACAGTTAATGCCAGAAATTTCTCAAATTACCGATCTAGAGCAGTTGAAGACCATTCAGCAAGCTATAAAAACTGTCAATAACCCAGATGAATTGCGCCAATTGTTCTGAAGCTTTACAAAAATTGGTAGCCATAAGCTTTGCGAATTCTGCGTACTGACGAACAGTTACGTCAGTTAAAGACGGTTTTAGCGTTTTTTGCTAGTTTTTGTATTAGATACTGCTTCAGTACAACAAATCATGAGGTGGGATATGGTAGTTTTGAGAGAGTCTCCTTGGTATCAGGAAATATTAAAAGAGGGAGAAGCACGCGGCGAAGCACGTGGCGAAGCACGCGGTGAAGCACGCGGTGAAGAACGAGGACGGCGAGAGGAGAGGTTATCAAGCATTGAAATGCTTCTGGAAATGAAATTTGGTACACAAGCATTACAGTTAATGCCAGAAATTTCTCAAATTACCAATCTAGAGCAGTTAAAAACCATTCAGCAAGCTATAAAAACTGTCAATAACCCAGAGGAATTGCGCCAGTTGTTCTAAGCTTTTACAGAAATAGGGAGCCATTTAAATGATGTGAGTTGTTCCACCTCCAATACGACTCGGATAAGCAGACATTAGAACCCCGGTTTTTTGAAGCAACCGGGGCTGTGACACAACAAAGCGATCGCATTTCCGGTAAAACTTTCGATTTCTTACGTGCGATTCCTAAGATAATTGATTATAGCGGTTTTCACTTGAGTGAAGTACAGATTTATCCGCGTTGGTCTGCTACAGGCTGCGGTTTCATAACTTTTTTATGTATTGCTCCCAATTGAAAACTGCGATAAATTAATGCACAATTTTCATGCCTGCCGCAATTACTGATATTATCACCAAGAAACTGATAGCTTTGCAAACCGCGATCGCACGTGAATGCAGTTACTCATTCAAGTCTGAACGAATGTTCAAGGTTGTTGGAAATTAGCTCGCAGAGTGTGTAGAATTTCTTGAGATAATCGTGGTAATTTCTACTATAATCTTGGATGATTTAGACCCGGTTCCGACGGCTTTATAATTCTTTATATTTTACTCTTTTCTTCTCTTTTTTCGCGTTTTGCGAAGACAGCGCTACTACGAACAGAATAAAGATACTTTATACATAATAGTGTTTTTTTCTTTCCCACTACTTACCTCACTCTTCTTCACTAACTTCAAAGTTAACCCGTGCGTAAATATCTTTAAAGCTTATTTGGAAATCTACAGAATTTAAGACTAAAACTGCCTCTTCCCCTTCATATTCTTTAAAAGTCCATTCTCCTTCTGTTTTTTTGAAATATTGTTCGATAGAAAAACTATACTGGTCAATTAATATATATTCTTGAAAAGCGGGAATTGAACGATAGTATTTAAATTTATCTGTTTTGTCAAAGGCTTGAGTCGATTTGGATAAGACTTCAACAATTAACATTGGATTAGTAATAGCTGTTTTGTTATTTCCTTCATACACGGGTTCTTCTTTAACAACCATGACATCAGGATAAGTATAGAGCCGATAACGATGTATCCAGAGTTTTACGTCTACCATATATACCTCATAATCTTTCTCTTGTAGTGTCAAGGGAAACTTTCTACAAAAATTGAGTGCAATTTTATTATGGTTAGTTGTTCCTCCTGGCATTGGAATAATTTCTCCATCTATATATTCACTTCTAAATTCTGCTTGCTCTTCTAATTCCAGATATTCCTGTGGCGTGTAATAGCGTTTTTCTACTTGTAAGACCATAATTTACCTCAATAAGCTAATAAGTTTATAACTTGTACAGCCTTAGTAAATTGACTTTTTGTGGGGTAGGTGTGCTCACCCGCCCTGCTATGCATTCTTCAATATGTACTATTTATATAGTACTGTATTGAGAAAACGGATTCTTTTTCAACCGCAGAGCACTCTGAGAGGATATCTGAAAAGTGTTAGGCAATAGACATAGGCGTGAAAAAGATGTAAGGGCGCAATGCCTTGCGCCCCTACTAAAGCTTTTGGGTAACGCATAATTAATCTCTGGAGATGTCTAATATAATTCGCTACTATACAAACAAAATTTACGGTGGCTGGTAAAGCCGAAAAATCAAGGTTTTCAAAGCCACGCAGGTGGGTTTCGCCTGTATAGACGCGATTACAAACATCGCCAAAACCCGATTCCGATTCTAAATGCGTTGAAAAATCACGGAAAGATTATTAGCTGGCATTTGGTAAGTTTTTACTAAAGTCAGATTTTGTGTCCTCGCTGTATCTACAACATCGTTGAGGTCCCGCACGCCCCATTCTGAATTTTGCGCTCGCAATGACTCGTCAAAAGCTATATTACTTGAGGCTGTATGTTTTCCATCGACTTTAAATGGTCCGTACATATATAAGATGCCTCGAGGTGGTAGGATGCGATTGGCACCTGCCATAAGTCCCAAGCAAGCAGACCACGGTGCAATGTGTACCATATTTATATTAACTATGGATGTTATTGGTGTGTCATTTAAGTCATCAAAATGAGACCATCTTGGTGATGCGTCTTTTTCTACTGACCAAACTGGCGCACAAACATCAATCTCAATAGGTGGATAAAGATTTTCGCACCGAAAGTTTGCAGACCATGCAGCAATACTGGCGCGTAATTGCGGATTGGGTTCGGAGGGTAACCATTTACGGGGCTTTAGGCGTGGAGCAAAAAAGACGGCGTGTTCTCCCGTACCGCTTGCTACTTCCAAAATAGTACCGTTCGCTGGCAGTACGTTCACAAGAACTTCCAAAATAGGTTCGCGGTTACGCTGCGTTGCAGGTGCGTATTTTCGAGCCTCGTCATTTGTCATTTGTCTTTGTTTCTAATTTTCCTATCGTTGACTTAGTTTTTGGTTGACACTGTAAAAAATAATAATCATAATATGGGAATGCGGCTTAAATCTTGCCATAATATTATTAAAACAAAGCACGTCTGCCATAGGTTTTAAAGCATAGCATCGGATTCTTACAGTCATCCAAAAGAATTTGCGAGTGCCAAGTATTAGGCATCGGGTATGAAAAACTGAAGCAGAAGCAAAACGGGTTTGTCAGTATATAATGTTTACTTTAATGACCAAAAAAGGATGAAGGATAAAGGATGAAGGCTGAAAAATCAGTTGATAGACCTACGACTTACTTCATACCTCATACTTCATTTGAATAACTGAAAACTATGATTAAGCTTGGTTCACTGGTACAGTCCCGCAACAATGATTTGGGGATAGGAAAAGTTACTGAAATATTATCTAACGCCGATGCAAATGTTGAGTATTTCTGCTCGGTAGGACAGCGAATCGAAAAAACTTTACACTTAAGTTCGTTGTGTGCAGTTAAGTTACAGCCTCAAACTCGGTGTTATACGATGTCGTCCACCCTGGAGTCTTGGGTAATTGGCAGAATCTCCGCTTGGGATGAAGAGAGCGAACATTATCAAATTGACTTACCAGATAAGAAAACTATCTTTGCGACTGAAGAGGAAATTTATGTCCGTTGCAATCGCTTAAGGGCAAATCCTATCGAAATTTTGGCTATAAAGGGTCATGAAACACCCTATTTCCACGATAGAAGATTGGCTTTTTACAAATGCTTGATTCAGCAACGTGCTGTAAGTCGCGGGATGACCGGACTGTTGAGCGCAAATATTGAGCTTTATCCCCATCAAGTGGAAGTGGTTCGACGGGTACTGGAAGACCCGGTTCAACGATACCTGCTAGCGGATGAGGTGGGTTTGGGAAAAACGATTGAGGCTGGAGCTATTCTTCGTCAATACCTGTTGGATGAGTCTTCTGGAGATGCTGCAGTCATAGCTCCGCAGTATTTAGTAGAACAATGGCGTACTGAGTTGGAAAAGTTTTACATTTCCCACTTTCCCAACAGGGTGAAAGTAGTCGCTGTTGAGGATGTGAGTCAATTGAGTCCAAATGCTAAGTTGGGTTTCCTCATTTTAGATGAAGCTCACAACATTGCTGCTATGGCAAAGTCTTCCGACTCTTTGCAACGCAAGTGTTTTGAACGTTGCAAAATCCTGGCTCATAAAAGCGATCGCTTGCTATTACTTTCTGCGACTCCTGTTGTCAATCGCGAACAAGATTTCCTCGCAATGCTTCACTTGCTCGATCCAACAGCTTATCAACTTGACGATCTAGATGGTTTTTGCGATCGCGTTCAAAAACGCCAAGATATTGGTAGAGTGCTGCTGTCTTTTAAAGAAGGCGCTAACCCCTTTGTTCTTAAAACCAATCTCAAACAACTCCGCAACCTGTTTGCTGAAGATAAGTATTTATTGAATCTGGTAGACAAATTGGAGAATTGTTTGGAAGCAAACGATACTGAGCGAGATAAGATAGTTCGAGCGATTCGCACTCACATCAGCGATACTTACAGGCTCCACCGTCGCATGCTTCGCAACCGTCGCGCCTCGGTAGAAGATGTGATTTTTGACCGCAATATTACGCCTAAGGTAGAGTATGACTTAGATGAGCGATCGCTTGAAATCCACGAACTCATTGATGAATGGCGTAGTGTCGCCCCTCATGAGGAGCAGTATCAAAAGATTTTTCTGCTGTTCTTCCTAGCATCTGGGACTTGGTTGGGCATTTTAGAACAGGTCATTGCTGCGCGTTTAAGCAGTAAAACTCATGCTAAACTCATCCAGGAGTTTGGTGAAGAGAATGTTCGCATTTTGACTGCAACTCCCAAATTTTCAGGGGAAGAAGCGATTTTAGAGTCTTTACTCAAAATTATTCGTCAACCTGTAGAAGATGGACAACGCACGGAAACTTTGAAAACAGTGCTGTTGAATCAGCTAGCTGCGTACTTTAAACTTCCAGCCTCAGTTCGGAGAAATAAAGGTGAATTACTCACAAGGATACAGCAGAGAATTCGCCGACCAATTTCTGAAGATGTCCTTCCGAAATTTGTTATTTTTACCAGTTTTGTGCAAAGCTGCACTGAAATTGTGCGATCTTTGTCAGATACCTTTGGAGTAGAGACAGTCGCCAGCCATCAGTTTGGGGAATCAAGAGAAAAGATTGAGAAAAATATAAATAGGTTCAAGACTAACCCAAACTGTTTTATTTTGGTATGCGATCGCTCGGGAGAAGAAGGACGCAATCTCCAGTTTGCTGATTGGTTAATTCACTACGACCTCCCTTGGTCGCCCAATCAATTAGAGCAAAGAATTGGTAGAATCGACCGTATTGGTAGCAAAATAGGCGTTCAATCCTGTGCGTTGCTCGGTCCCTATTTAGAAGATAGCCCCCACAATGCTTGGTATCAGGTCTTGAAAGAGGGATTTGAGATTTTCCAGCAATCAATTGCGAGCTTACAGTTTTATGTAGATGAAAAAATGGCAGAATTGGAAACAGTTTTGTTTCAATCGGGTTCGGCTGGATTGTTGGAAATAACCAAACAAATTCAAGAACAAATAAAGAACGAGATCGTAAAAATTAGCGAACAAAATGCTTTAGATGAAATTGATGCAAGCGATGAAGGCGCTACTCAGTATTTTCAAGAGCTAGATAATTATGATGCAAAGCATTCAGAAATAAAACGAGCTATTGAATCTTGGATGTGCGATGCGTTGGGATTTAAGCCAATCAATGATTCCAATTCATTAGAAGTGCGGCGCTATCAACCCACAACTCGCACGTTGGTTCCCGTGGATGATTTGAAAACTCGCTTTGCTAAGAGTTATCTAGACCAATTTGGCACTTATAACCGCAGGGTAGCCAATCAAAATCCAGGAATTAAACTCTTTCGTTTGGGAGAGGGATTGATAAACTCCCTCTTAAGTTATGTAGACTGGGATGACCGAGGTCAAGCTTTTGCCATGTGGCGTGCGGATGCATCTTGGGATGCAGCTCTTGGGATGGAATGGTTTGGGTTTCGATGCAATTACGTAGTGGAAGCCAACTTAAAAACTGCCAAACAAATTTTAAAAGAGAATGAGTTAGGGGCTTCTAAGTACAAAATTTTGCAGCGACGTGTTGATGCTTTATTTCCGCCAATTATCGAAACTATATTTATTGATGGTCGCCACCAGCCAATGAGTTTGGTTGAAGATGAAAAGCTTTTAAATATACTGCGGCGTCCGTATAACAATAAAAGCTATCCATACCGAGATTACAATTTAGCAAAGGAAGACGTAGAAATTATTGAAGATTTTGTTGATGCAAGTCAATGGCAAAAGTTTTGCTATCTAGCACACAAGACATCTTCGGAATTACTCGCCCGTCGTCCCGATTTTATCGACTTGTGCAAACGGTACGCTCTGGTTGCGGAGAAAAAGTTAGGTTCTCGAGAAGAACAGCTGCGCCTGCGTCTGAATAGACAAAGTAGCGATCGCTTGTTAGGTGAAGAATTGGAGATAGAAAAAGCTCTAAATGCAGCCATTTTAGAGGGAATTCGCCAACCTCTGGTGAGACTTGATTCTGTCGGTTTCATCATTGTATCCGGGCGAGCTCCCGTCACCTCTGAGTGGAAAAATAAGCTATGACTGATTCCTTCCCAGAACTTGGAGAAATTCTACAAACAGGTAATATCCCCACAGATACGAGCCGTTTTTTAGAACCCTGTCAGCGACGTTTACTTGATGCGCTGCGTGACTCACCAAAACCAGCAGATATCGCCTCACTTGTGCGCCATGTGCTGCGACGGGAAGATGAACGACTTCGCGTCACATCTCAAACTCTGCTCAAAGTCCCTCGGAGAAACTATTTTCCCAACCGGAATCTTTGGCAGCAAGCTGGTATAACTGTTCTGGGAGAGGAAAAAGACTATTACTGGATTAGTGCTAATTCTTGGCAACCGGAATGGCTCGATTTTAGCACCGAATATCCTCCAGATGCGCCACTGTGTGAAGAAGCAATCCGGCGTAACTATGAACCAGTCAGAGGCGATCCGTTTTTAGATCTCGTGCAATTAGATGCTTACCGCAGTCTCGGACAACGAGAAGCGATTCACGCGATTTTAACGGCTCCTCCCAAATCAACTTTGGTAGTAAATTTACCTACAGGTGCAGGAAAAAGCCTTTGCGCTCAACTTCCTGCACTTTTAGAATCTCAAACTGCGGGTGTCAGCGTTGTCGTTGTACCGACAACAGCACTTGCAATTGACCAAGAAAGGGCATTAAGACCGTTAATCAGACATGATACGGCATATTACAGCGATAAATCCTTAGAAGCACAGCGTAAGAGACAAGAAATACGCCAGCGAATTCGTCTTGGAACACAACGCATCATCTTCACTTCTCCAGAAAGTCTCATAGAATCCCTAGCATCATCTCTTTATGAAGCTGCAAATTTAGGTTTTTTAAGATATCTGATCGTTGATGAAGCGCACATGATTGAACAGTGGGGCGATGATTTTCGCCCTGCATTTCAAGAAATTCCTGGCTTGCGAAGAGATTTACTGCGTCTGACTCCCTTTACCACATTATTGCTAACTGCAACTTTAACAGCATCTTGCGTGGATACTTTAGGAAGCTTATTTAGAGATCCAGGAGAATTTCAAGTTATATCCGCCGTACAGTTACGCCCGGAACCTGCGTACTGGTTCGCTTATTGCCAAACTGAAGAAATTAGAACGCAACGACTGATTGAAGCAGTTTTTCACCTTCCACGTCCACTTATTATCTATACAACAAAAGTGGCTGATGTCAAAGCTTGGGCGAGGGAATTATCTCGTGCTGGATTCAAAAGATACGCAGTCATGACGGGTGAATCGACTCCAGAAGAGAGATTGCAACTCATTCAAGATTGGCGAGAAAGAAAAGTTGACATAGTTGTTGCAACTTCCGCTTTTGGATTGGGTGTAGACCAATCAGATGTCCGGGGAGTGATTCATGCTTGTATTCCCGAAAATATTGACCGTTTTTACCAAGAAGTGGGGCGAGGGGGTAGAGACGGTAAAGCATCGATATCACTGACATTACATACCCGCGATGATGTAGAAGTTGCTAAAGCCCTGAATGAAAAATCAACAATTAGCATTGAGAGAGGTATGGAACGATGGCAAAGTATGTTCTATAGAAAAACAAAAGTACCTGAAAAAGGGTTTCGCGTACCGATAAACATACCTCCTTCTTTGCGCGAGAAAGATATAGATATGAACAGCCCGCAAAATACTGCTTGGAATATTCACACTCTCACATTAATGAGTCGAGCAGGTTTAATAGAGATGGACTCAGAAGAACCTCCCAATTTCAAAAACTTTGAATCAGATACAGCATATCATGAAGCAGTAGAGAAACATAGAAATTGTCGGATAATTCGCATCTTGGATGAATGTCATCTCAACCGAGATATTTGGGAAGAGAAAATAGAACCACTCCGTCAAGAACGTCAAAGATGGAGTTATAAAAACTTGCAATTAATGAGAGAAGCTTTACGAGCAAAGCGCTGTTTATCAGAAATCTTTGCTGAGGCTTACACAATTACGAAAAGCCCAACATCGAGCGTGAAAAATTCGGTGGTTGTGTCTCGTGCTTGTGGTGGATGTCCTGTTTGTCGAAAAGAAGGAGTGACACCTTTTTCGGGAATTATGCCTTCTTCAAGACCAGTATGGCACGAACCTAAATTATTTTTAAGTGCAGAGGTTGAACGCCTATTTGCTGGGGAGCATTTAATGCTTATTTTTTATGATTCCCTGGAACAGTTAAATAAGATGCGAAGGGGTAGCAAATTATTTCAATGGTTTATAGAGCAAGGTATAAAAAATATTGTCATTTCTCAAGAGCATCAACATTTTATCAAAGATATTAATAGAATTAGCAAAACTTTAGTTTTTTTATTTGAAAGTTACGAGCCGATTCGCATGGCTCGCATTCCCACTCTCATTTTTCATCCTCCAGGAGAACCCTTAAATTATCGATATTTATCAAATAATCATACATCTCGCGTACAGCGTATTATTCTCCTTCCCATGAATGCACCAGATCCAAATAGAGAAGACCGACTGCTTATAAATATTTTCTCAGAAAAGCAATTTAAATTTGAAACTTTTTGTACGGAGATTAGTATATGAGTGTTTTAAAAACATCTTTAGCCAACCCTAGTAGAATCAGAGGCATATTTAGATACTTGCTTCATACTAAGGGACAAAGAGAAAAGAAAGAAGTCCTAGAACGACTACTTTCTCCAGATAAATTAGTCGAGGATAAAAGTACTCCACGCCCTATGTTTAATGCTGCTTTAAGAGAAAGTGTTAAGTGTGGTCTATTGGTCAAAGAGGATGAGGAAATTTGCATTAACCCAGATTTACCAGAAGAGGCTCGAAATCCTCAATTTGGAGACCAATTATTACCAAATACTCTATCTCATCTATTTTTTGCTTCTAATAACGAAGATGAAGAAGATTTTGGTCGAGTTTGCGCTTGGTATTTAGCACAAGATATTTATGATGCACCTGGCACAGAAAAAGAGGTAGAACTGCGTGTTAGCGAGCAAAAAGTTGGCGATTTTTTGAGAATGACAAGCGATCGCCTCTTCGTGCAAATGGATGATTGGATGCGCTATCTGGGTTTTGCTTGGGGTCATGCTTTGAAAGGAAAAACAGTAACAGTTCCCGATCCTACTGTTTACCTTAAGCGTAACATTAAGAATTTATTTAATGAACATCAAGAAATTTTATTGAAAGATTTCATTATTAGCTTAGCGAAAAAATGCCCTCTTTTTGAAACAGGTAAGTTTCGCGAACAAGTTGAAGAAAAGATCGGTCAACGTCAACCTAATTATCTTTCTACAAGTACAGCTTTTGCCTTGTTTAGACTTCAAGATGAGGGATACATAAAACTGGAAAAAAATTCAGATGCAAACTTGATAGTTTTACCAAAAATAAATAACCAAGTCGATTGGGATGGGCAAATTTCTCATATTCTTTTAGGCTCTAAAATGTATGACCTTTAAAAACTTTGTTTGTTGGAAGCTTAACATGGTTCGTAAGGTGATGGAAGTGGAAGCAACTCAACCTCCCAATCATCTATTTTTGGCGACACATCATCCAATAGCTATGTATCGCCAGGACTTAATTAAAGCCTCATCGTTGATGAAATATGATGAAGAGAAATTTCTCAGGGATTTTCTCGCTGAAAGAGATTTTGCCTTTGTACCTGTTTTAGGTGAGACAGGAACAGGTAAATCGCATCTAATTCGTTGGTTAGCTGCTAATATTAAGTCTACAAATCAACGTCAAGTTTTGCTAATACCTAGAATTGGTACTAATCTTAAAGATATCATCGAAAAAATTATTAATATTTCGGGTATTGAGACAGAAAAGCTTAATGAATATCGTCAACGACTAAATCAATCAAGTAAGACATTAACAGAGGCTCAAGCTCGCGAACATCTTTTGAATAATTTAGCTATTCAAGTAGGAGCAAACGGAAATCCTTCGGATGCTAATCTTTCTAATCAAGAACTTCAAGATTATCTTATACAAGAATTACCTGCTCTCCTCTACGATCATTTTTTCCGACAACATTTGTTAAAAGACGGAGGGATTATACATCGGTTGGTTACTCATACGCTTGGGTATCAAGATAAGATTGAAGATATTAACGAGCGGCGTGAATTTTCCATTGGAGATTTACCTCTCAATATTTTGGATATTCAAAAAGCAGGAAAAAAGGCACGAGATTTTTATTCTTTATTAATAAATAATGAAGAAATCCAAAAAGAAACTGTCAATTGGATAAACATTCATTTAAATGAAGCCATTACTCAATTTTTGAATTTAGGTCGAGAAGACTTACTAATGTTAATGCGCGAAATTCGAGAAAATTTGGCAGAGAAAAAGATTGAATTAGTTCTGTTGATAGAAGATTTTGCCAAGTTACAGGGTATTGATAGAGCAGTCTTAGAAGCAGTTCTCGCACGAAGTCAACAATTAGACAGCAAACCCTTATGCGCTATCCGTACTGCATTGGCTTGTACTACAGGTTATTTTAAAAATTTGATTGATACAGTTCAACAACGTGTTACCTTTAGCGTCAATCTTAATATCGATATAGACAAGGAAGAATCTTTAATTACTCAAACAGATATTCAAATATTTGTTGCTAGATATCTCAATACTGTTCGTTTAGAAGAAAAAGTCATTGAAAACTGGGCAAATTCTGAAAATAGGGATGAGCTAATCAGTGCTTGTAGCGAGTGCGAACACCGCCAAGCTTGCCATCAAGGATTTGGGAATGTGAATGAAATGGGTTTTTATCCGTTCACACCAAAAGCATTAGAGCAGATGTTTACAAGAGTCAATCCTGGTGAGTTTAATCCGCGAATTCTAATTCGTGATGTTCTAAAATACACTTTAGAAAATTCGGCTGATGATATTAAAAGTGGAAATTTCCCTTCCATAGGACTGGGGCAACATTTTGGCAAAATGAGACTCAGTACTCTTTATAAAGATGATATTAGCCGCATGGACTCTGCAAATGCCGAACGCCGTCAGATATTTTTAGACTTGTGGGATGATAGCAATGAACTTTGTAATTTGTCGCCTGAAGTTCATACAGCTTTTAATTTACCACTACTTGACGTTAAGAATAAGCCTACAGAAATCCAGCTAATAAAACGACAAACACAAATTAATCGGATATCACCAAGTACTGAAGATACTACAGAAAATTATGTAGTACAACCTAAAGAGCTTGTCATTATTCAAGAAAATCAAATTTCAAATAAGCTAGCAGAAGATATTAAGCTTCTAGATAATTGGAATAATCAAGATATTCTGCCTCAAGATGTAGGAAAACTAATTCGTGAATTTCTTTATCCAGCAATAATTGAAAGAATTGAATGGGATACGGAGATGTTAATTCAGGGAAGTTTTGCTAGATCGCCTAAATCACAAGAAGACGATCGGAATGACAGAACTAACAAAATTTTTAAGCAAAAAAATATTATTTTTTACAGCCCCAAAGTCACCAGAGAGACGATTTCCGGGGTGAAGTTATCCCTTCCCCTCAACCCAAATAACGAGAAGGAGTTTAGAGAAACTGCGATCGCTTTCCAAGGTATTTTGCTATACAGCCACTACAAAAATTGGAAATTCTCCAACGGCGATCGCTATTTCCGCACCTACGCCAAATATCTAGAGCGCTGGAGTCAATACCTTGTAGAACAAATTCGCCTTTACCCCCGCGAATCAGGAGAACCGTGGAATCCCGTACCAGCAGCAGTGGAGTTACTTGCGATCGCAGCGACAATGGGAGGACATCCCACCCATACACTCGAAAATCTGATTAACTCTTTATTTCTGGATTTAAATAAAAACGAAGATGTCAATCGAGCACCAAGTTGGAAAAAGCTATATGATTCCTTGTCTAACCAGAAAAACCGAGAAGCACTATTAGAAATCGTTAAAAGCAGAATTGCTTGTACCAAAGGTAGTAATTCCACATTCCAGATTATTGATGCCGTACAAATTATAGAACCTTTGGAACAAGTTCGTAAATCTTGGCAACCTCAACATCAAATTCCTGAAGATGTTCGTGAAAAATTCTCAGAATTGCATAAATTACGTCAACAAGTAGACGAACTATTAGAACTCGCCATCAAAGAAGAATGCGATCGCCAACTCGCTATGTATCATTCCCTAGTATCCGAGCTAGGAGAAGATATCAAGAAAAAAGAAGTCATTAATATTGTAATCCAGGCAATGGAAGCCGCAAGAGGAGCCGCTGTATTTCGTGGAAGAAAGAGTTTTGACGACCTCAATCAAGTTTTAAAACAGTTTGATGGTACAAAATTGACTAATTACTTAGATACAATGAAGCGAGTCCAAACCGAAAAAGAAAACTCAGAGCCAACTAATAAACTGCTTCAGTATTTGAGCAAAAATTATCAAAGAGACATGACAATTGCTGATGAATTTCTCAAAAGCACGAGTCATTTTCTTGACGCTTCTCTCCAAGAAGCACGCAAACAGATTGAAACACTTCAAAAATCAGGTAGTGGAACAATTGTTGAATCAAGTCACCAAGCAATTCAAGACGGGTTAGAGGAATTGCACAGCCTGCTAACGGAAATTAAAGAGTAAACTGTAGCAATTTTACGCCTCTACAGAACTCCAATCCGTCAGCGTTCGTTAGCATTTATCGGCGGTTCTTAAACTTTTTAATATACTATACGATCTAGCCAATAAAACAATGTTTTACCTAACTCAAGCTTCAGACATTCAAGCAATCATCCCCGAACTTACTTCACATCCAATACTTTGGTTAGATACAGAAGTTGCGGATTATGACACCCCCTCACCCAAACTATCTCTCATTCAAGTTTTAGCAGAAGCAAACGATTTAACTGGCGACAGCGTTTACATATTAGACGTACTAAACAAACCTGATATTACAAAGTATTTTATCACTCAAATCATGGCAAATGACAAAATTGAAAAAGTTTTCCACAACGCTGTCTTTGACCTCAAATATTTAGGAAGCACTCAGGCGGAGAATATCACTTGTACATACAAGATAGCAAGAAGTATATCACGCGATCGCTTGGGAACATCAAATCTACAACTTAAAACATTAGCCAAAGAACTTTGCCATTTTACCAATGTAGATGCAGAGGAAGGAAGAAGTGACTGGGGGAGAAGACCCCTCAGCCCAAAACAGTTAGAATACGCCAAGATGGACACCGTCTATCTAGCACAAGTGTATTTTTGTTTAAATCAGTGGTTAAAATCCAACGGACAGTTAACTTTAGAGTATGATAATCCAGATAAATTTCCTCGAAACCCTAGTTTGTCTGAAGTGTATGGTGAGGGTAGCGATCGTTTAAATTTGCCTGTGGAACCTGAAAAATTTCTCAATCAAATTCCCGAAACCACATCCAAATCCTTAAAAGAAAAATGCCAGGAACTGATAGATTTATCTCAACAAAAAACTGAATTAACAAAATATGCAGCACAAATTGACGGCTTTACAGGAAGACAAGCAAAAATCACCAATACTGTGCGGGAAATTTTACCTCTAATTATTGCTCTCAGAGCTTTTAGACAAAAAGGAAACATTCATATTGACTTGAATCAAAAAGTAGATAACTTATTAACCATAATTACCTCTATTAAAGAAAATTTCCAGACAAATCCCGAATGGATTCTGAACAGCAATACTTTTAAAAGTACGGATTTTCTTTCTAAAATAGAAAATCTTAAAAATACACTGAAGCAAAATCTGTCTCAAGCTTGGAAAAATTACTTAGCTCAACAGCTACGAAGCAGAAATAAAGAAGTTTTAAAAATATTTGCTGAAATAGAGTCACTTAAACCAACGATTCAGAGGATTGACACATTAGATAGACAAATCCAAGAAATTGAATTTCCCAAAAACAGCGAAGAATTTGACAGAGTAGATAAAATAATCGAGCAATTGAACCAATCCTTAGACAGTCTAAGTTCTGATAAAATACCACAAAACGTACAAAATTTTCTCAAAGCAGCCGCTCATCAAGGAGCTACTCTCGATCTTCTGACTCCAGAAGTTAAAGAGTGGTTAATCGAGCATAGATTGGCTCAATCTTTACGAATACGCTTGACTTAATATACAAATCCTCATAAAAGCTAAGAATTCTTTAATTTGCACAGTCTGCGCCAATCAAGCTCTTGTGGAACAGGCGTTCCCACCCGTTATCGAAGTGCATTCTTATCAGCCCAACAGCTGATGAATGCAAAGAGAGTTAAACCGTGATTGATAGTTAAATCATCTAAAATCTTCCAATCTGAAATGACTAATATAACAAACCCCTTAATTCAAGACTTCCTAAATTTACTAGAAGAACAGGAAAGAAAACTCCTGACATGGGGAATCGTAGATGGAGGATTTACAGAAGAAGAACTCGAAGACATCACATCAGACTTCATAGATGACAACGATCGCGACATCAAAACTTGGGACTTAATCAACGAAACCCTTGAACGACGCTTACTCTTTAACTTTAACCTGAGAGGACGCCAGCTTTTTCGTACCCGGATGTCTGAGACAGTAAGACTATTCGCTCGGCTGCGTCAACTCTTCCTTAATAATACTTGGCAAACCTCTCCCACCTTAGTAGCTGATTACCGCTTGCAAATTCGCCCGCGACTCTATCCAAAAAGAGAGATCGCACCAGAAACAGCCATCGCACAATTAGAAGCCGACAAACTCCTAACACCAATCCAACAAAAAGCCGTCACAGCTATCCTCAATTCCCCCTCCCGTGGTGAAGTACAACTCGCAGATTTTCAGCTGCGTGCTACTGTTCAGATACTCCAAGACCTGAACAGTAGCAAAAGTCGGGGTGCGATCGTTTGTGCTGGAACTGGAACGGGAAAAACTTTGGCATTTTACTTACCAGCGCTTGCACATATTGCGGTTTTAGTCAACAAAAATGATTGCTGGAGTAAAGGACTGGCAATTTATCCCCGTAACGAACTCCTCAAAGACCAATTTTCCGAAACTTATCAAGAAGCACGTCGTCTCGATGAAGTCCTTATAGCAGAAGGAAAGCGTAAAATTCTAATTGGTGCTTTTTTTGGCTTAACTCCCAGAAGCGCTACCTTGGAGCGGGTGCAAGAGAAATGGGAATCCCAGAGCGGTGGGTTTACTTGTCCTTACCTACGATGTCCCAAGTGTGAAGGTGCGCTGTCCTGGCGACGGGCTGATGTGGAAGCAAGAAGAGAAAAACTTTCCTGTCTCAATCTTTCCTGCGGTGCTGTTATCCAAGAAGATGAAGTGATTCTGACACGCGATCGCATGGCAAAAACTCCCCCTGACTTGGTTTTTACCAGCACGGAAATGTTAAATCGGTCTATGGGAGACTCCCGCTACGGTCATGTCTTTGGGATTGGAGCCGCAAAAACTCCTGAAATCGTTTTGTTGGATGAGGTACATACATATACAGGAATACACGGAGCGCAAGTTGCTTACCTGTTGCGACGCTGGCAAAAAATTATTGCTAAGAGAGTGCATTTCGCAGGGCTTTCAGCAACACTAGAAAGTGCAGCCGAATTTTTTAGCCAACTTACAGGTTTAAATCCCAGTTTGGTAGAAGAGATTTCACCAGGTGAAAACTTAATTGCTGAGGGGATGGAGTATCAACTGGTTCTCAGAGGCGACCCCGTATCGGGAACAAGTCTGTTGTCTACAACTATCCAAACAGCAATGTTGCTGCGACGAGTACTTGACCCATCGGAAGAACCCCCCAGCAAAGGATTTTTTGGCTCTCGTGTTTTCGCCTTCACAGACGACTTAGATGTAACCAACCGCTTGTTTCATGACCTTTTAGATGCGGAAGGTCGGGATAGTTGGGGTCGTCCCATGCGAGGACGACAGCCATTCGCGGCGTTGCGATCGCATACTGCGGCTGATGGTAGAGACAGGCTGATTGCAGGTCAATCTTGGTTATTGTGTCAAGAAATCGGTCATGGATTGGAACTTCCTTTAACCATCGGGCGCACCAGTTCGCAGGATACTGGAATCACGCCAAATTCAGATGTCATTGTTGCGACTGCTGCTTTGGAAGTGGGATTTAACGACCCAGAAGTTGGAGGTGTGATTCAGCACAAAGCACCGAGAGATATGGCATCTTTTTTACAAAGAAAAGGAAGGGCGGGGAGACGCCGAACCATGCGACCGTGGACGGTAGTGGTGCTGTCTGATTACGGAAGAGACAGAATCGCCTATCAGAACTACGATATGCTGTTTAACCCAGTTTTAGAAAAGCGAAGTCTCCCCATATCCAACCGCTATGTCATCCGCATTCAAGCTGTTTTCGCCTTTATGGACTGGGTAGGACAGCAATTAACTGACCAAGGAACTGTTTGGAGTGACTTTGCTAGTCCCAACTTACTCAACACCAACCGCCAAAAACAAGAAATCGAACTTATCAAAAATATTCTTGAAACAGAAGCAGGACTCAGCAGTTTAGAAACATATTTGTCATCAGCATTACACCTAACCAAAGATGAAGTCGAAGCAATTCTTTGGGAACCCCCACGCTCATTGATGATGGCGGTGCTTCCCACTTTGCTGCGGCGTTTGGAGTCTGGTTGGAAGCTCTATCCCCTCCATCTAGATGAATCAAAAAAAGACTATCAAACCCGCGACCCCTTACCTGATTTCGTTCCCCCCAACTTATTTACTGACCTGTTATTGCCAGAAGTGCTAATTACTACACCACCCCAAAGCCGCAACAGCGAGCCAGATATCAACCCTTTGCCCATTGTCCAAGCCCTAAAAACCTTTGCTCCAGGAAGAGTCACGCGTCGTTTTGGCATACAGCACATCCACGCCAGCCACTGGATTGCTCCAAAAGACTTGCAACATATAGAGCAAAATTTACCTGTAAAGGACTACTGTACTGAATTTGAAGAAGTGGGAAATTTTCAATTTTTGCAAGATGGGGAAGTCGTAGATATTCGCTGCATTCGCCCTTGGGCAATTCATCCGACTCAAGTTCCGCGTGATATTGCAATTACTTCTAATGCCCAGTTGGAATGGCGCAGTCAAATTATACCACCTGACTCTGGCATAAAACTCGAACTTCCTCAAGGTTCCCCGTGGAGCAAACTCATTACAGAAGTATCTTGCTTTACCCACGCTCAACAATCGCCAGTGGAAGTACGACGCTTTGCGATCTCATCCCAAGCAAACATCCGCTTCAAAACAGGTCACGAACTCAACACCACAATTCGCTTTACCCACAGTGATGGTAGACCAGCTGCTGTAGGATTTGCTCAATCTGTTGACGGTTTGGTCTTTCGCTTTTGCATTCCGCCGAATTTCAGGATCGATAAGAACGATTCCAATCAAGGGAAGATTAGGGCATTTTACACGGCATATTTCAGATATAAAGTATTGACAGATAGAGAATTATGTGAATTCACAAATGGATTCCAACGGGAATGGCTTTATCAAATATATATATCAATGCTTACCGCCCGCGCCTTAGCTGACCAAATCTCGCTGTCAGAAGCTTTTGAAGCTCTTTTAAGTGAAAATATAGGTCAGGAAATGGCAAGGGTTCTTGACAATATCTTTCAAACTTTGAACGTTGAGGAAACCTTACTAGAACCAGGGGAATCTGTGTCAGGAGAAATTCAGGGAAGGCAAAGAGTACACGATAGGTTGCGATCGCTGTGCAACGCAGATACAATCCAATCAATATTAAACGACCTTGCCCCAGTTTTGTGGTCAGAACCCGATAAAGAGTGGAACGCTTGGGCAGCATTGCGTTTAAAAGCAACCATGGGAGGAGCTATACTCAATGCGTGCGGACAATTGTGTCCTCATTTTGACTTGGACGACCTAATTTTGGATATCGAACCAGGGGTTCGTCCGTCAGATGCACCTGCTATTCCACAGGGTGTGGAAGAAATTTGGATAACTGAGTCTACTATTGGCGGTGGTGGAGTCATTGAGGAAATTTTACGCCGCTATACTGCTGACCCTAAAAACTTTTTCCGATTGGCGGAGAATGCACTGCAACCAGCAGATTTTGAGATTGTGGATTCAGAATTGACACGGTTTTTGGAATTAACCCAAACGAGTGAGGATATTATTGATACGATGACAAAAGTGCGGTTGGCAGAGGGATACAATGAATTAAAACAAGCCAGCGATCGCTTCCGCAAAGCCCTATCTTCTCAGGGAATTTTAGTCACGCATCCAGTCATCACCGCAATTAACGCACGGGTTTTGCGTCCTGGGAGTACTTCTCAAACAGATAAATTACTGCTGGATTTGATTCGTTTGTGGTATGGAGAAGAAGAAAGGTTAGGCATTGAAATTGATGCGCGAGTTTTTGCCTATGTAGCGAGTCATGATGACCAGTTAGATCGAGTGTTGTTGCATCTTGGTTTAGTACAACCATCACCTTATTGGCGGTTTCAGGTGATTTATGGGTTGTTGTGGGCGAGAGGGAATGTACTGCGTGCGAGAGCTTTATCTTCCTATAATCCTTTTACGCTACTTCCCGATGCAGATAGAGAACTGTTACTGGATGTATTGCAAGCGGATGAACAAACAGTTGCGCTAGATGAAACCAACTGGCGGGAACAGGTAGAGGAAGCATTTAGACAAGGTGCATCAGTTTCCTTGATAGCACGTCCTGATGCCAAGGAGGATTTAAAAGCAGCGATTTTGAGTTTAGCAGTGGAACCGATGGAGTTAGGATTTTTGCAGGTTTACCCCATGGTGGAAGGCGTACAACGGCATTCGCAAGGGTTTGCGGTACGGTTACAAGTACGGGAGATGGTGCAGTAATAATGCGTAGTACAATAGTTTTTATACAAGTTATATAATAAACTAAGTAATTATATTTTTTAAGCTAAAATTATGATTTAAAATTACCTATTTTACTTTCTTTGATTAAAATTCTATACTTGGAACTCTTGTTGGGAAAGACTTAAAATAAGTATAAGCATTTGATTGGTTACACTCCATTAACTCAGTAAGAAATATCAAGAATGACATTTAGTGAAAATCTGTGGGATAAATTTTTAACTTACGATAATTTTCTGCTGGCTTGGCAAAGAACAGTAAATGTTACTAGCCGTATGATTATTGATGAGTTGGGTTTTAAAATATTTGCATTTAATCTTGAAGCTAATCTAAAAGATTTAATCAGGCAAGTACAAGCGGAAGATTTTCCATATACACCTTTAGCAGATCATAAAGTGTATGTTCCAAAACCATCAACAACATTGAGAACAATGTCGCTTATGGCTGTACCTGATGTTATTGTTTACCAGGCTCTTGTTAATGTTATTGCTGACGAAAGCCATCAATATCTGGTGACTTATCAGAATCAACATATTTTTGGTAATATTTATGCTGGTTCAGGTAAACGTTGGATGCTCCGTCCCTGGAAACAACAATATAATAATTTTGTTAATTCTGTTGAAAGATTGTATCGTAATGGTAATTTTTGGATTGCTTCAACAGATATTGTGTCTTTCTATGACACTATTGACCATGAGAGACTTATTCAGATTGTACGGAAATATTGTAGATGTAAAGAATTTAGTAAATTTGAAAACCTCTTGAGAGAATGTCTTTCAAAATGGTCTGCACATACAGCAAATGTAAAAATGAGTCGTGGAATTCCTCAAGGTAGTAATGCTTCTGATTTTTTAGCAAATTTATTTTTACATGAACTTGACAAGATAATGATTTGTAAAGGATATAACTATGTACGCTATGTAGACGATATACGCATTCTAGGACGCGATAAGCCAACTGTTCAGCAAGGACTAATTCTTTTTGATTTAGAACTTAAGCGTGCTGGATTAGTAGCTCAAGTCACAAAAACTAGCCTTCATGAAATTGAAGATATAACTAAAGAAATTACGCATTTACGCTTTATAATTACAGATCCCACAGGAGAAGGAGAATATACTCTAATTAAAGAGCCTACTATTCCTAAAAGTGAACAAGCTGAATTGGCAGCAGATTATGTTAATAAAACAGCTAACGGTAATATAGATCGAGAAACAACAAAATTGCATACTTGCACGGATTTATGTGAAGAGAACAACGATGATTTTGAAGAAGAAGAGGAGGTTGAAAGATACTCTTTACAGAGTAAGTTAAATAAAGATATAACAGAAAATATAAAATTACAAGAGCAATTACTGGAGGTCTTTTCAGAAGCTTATTCACTTTTAGATAACTCAGACAAAAGTAAAGAAGCAGAATCTAATATCACATTTTGCCTATACCGACTAGAACCTTATGAGTTAATACGTGAGAAATTAGTAGATTTACTTTACAAGTTGCCTTGGCGTTCTGAAGCTATATGTTATTGTTTAGGACGGTTTAAAAATGATTCAGTCATTGTAGAAGAATTACAAAATTTTATAAATAAACATAAGGTATATTCTTGGCATCGTGCTAATGCACTATGGTCTTTATATCAAATTAATGGAGCTGAAAAGACTGGGTTTATATGCCGAGAATGGCTAGCTGATACTCAGCTGGACTGGTATGCCAGAATGATAGCTGCACGAATATTAGGAAAACTGCCTGGTCAACATTCCTATTTTATGGAATGTTTGCAGCAAGAACAGCATAATAGTAAAGATGATCCAGAATCTTCATCACTGCTTAGACAAGAATTAGCTTATAGTGCTTTTCAGAGGATTAAATCTTATCATAAGCTTTTAGCATTGTTTCGCTTAATTTGTACCGATCAAAGTTCTGTAATGCACAGATTAGCTATTTATCTTCTACAAATGAATAAGTGTAGAGTTACTTGGGATGATTTAAAGCCTTACCATCAAGAAATGAGCAAGCTGTCAGATTTAGTTAGATCTGTTGGCTTATCACCAGACGCACCAAAAATATGCTTTATCTATCAGACGCTTTCAACTATGTATAACGTTTCATTATCATATAGTAATCTTTGTCTGTTTTATGGTGTACATTATGAAAGATCCGTCGAACAGTTACGAGAATCTGTCAGTAGTTATCATAAATCACCGAATGCTTATATCAGAACTTTTCATCAATTTGCACATCTAACTTTAATTGCTTTTTATGAATACACTTTCCCATCAGAATCAGGTTTACATGATGGTTATGCATCTCTAACAGACAGAAAAGTTTTCACCAATTCCCTTCCAAATAGCTACGAAACTTGGAAAGAACTTGGCTCTATGCGAAACCGTGTCGATCATCCAGTAGATAAAAAAACAAAATCACATTCAAAAAAGATTACTTTTGAAGAAACAAAATTTTTTTGTAAAAAACTTAATGTCGCTCTTCAAGAAATTTTTAATTTTTGGCTAAATACGTTATCTGTTCCTACAACTTCAGTTACTGTATCAAAACCATGATATAAAACAAGTGTATAACACGATTTAGATAAGACCAGAACCCTTAATAGAAACCAATATTGAGCTTAAACGATTGTATCAAGTGAATGGAGCAGCACTATTGATTCGTCTTCAAGCTATCGGAATTATTTCTGAAGCAACTTTAACTTACTCTTTTCAATCGATCGCAAGATATTGGAGAACCACTGAACCAGAAGAATTAGAAGTAGCTGAAGAAAGAGGTAAAAAAGAACAAGCTTGCCGATTTGAGCGGCTTTGTTATCGTGCGTTAGCAGAAGGTTTAATTTCTTTAAGTAAAGCTGCAGAACTTTTGCGAAAACCGATTCACCAAGTAGAGGCTGGATTAGAGGGACCAAGTTGTGTCTATTCGGATTATTGTTAGTGACTCATCATGTCTCATCGATCTACGCAAGGCGTCCTTATTGGATGCCCTTATACATTTACCTTATGAAATTGCAATGTTATTTCTACCTGTGCAGCAAATTCATCTGGAGCCATCGGATCGGCATTAAGCCAGTACTGACTCTGATGAGGTTTTAAATCTGCTTCGGGATGTGGGAAGAACTATTTAGATTTGGATTTGAATCCCTTATTGTATTCCACCATTGCATTATATAGGCATGAATAACCGAAAAAATACAAGCATAATTACTGAAAAAACTCTTAATTAAAGGTTGTATTAAATTTGTTATTCCGTGAGATATCCTGGGCAAACTATTTTTAGACAACAATTTACACATTCTAATAGGGTTCTTTTTTGAATTTATAGAGTATGAATTTATACAATTAAATATTAAGTTTGAGCCTTGCCCTGACAATCCTTAGTGCTTGACTGAGACTTGCACCATCAGTTCTCTCGTGGACTTGCGCCAATTATGGTGCTAGTAGCAACGAATTGTAACCGATAAAAACCATAATACTTCGGTACTAGCTCCAGGATTTAAGAATGTCACGTTTTAATTTAAATGTATAAAACCTGTCTAAATTTTAATGAAATTTACTATGATAAATCAGCTACTTCAAGGTCGTTACCAAATTATTCGGGAATTAGGCAAGGGAGCGTTTGGAAAAACCTACTTAGCCAAAGACACACAGTATCCTGAAAACCCTTACTGTGTAGTAAAACACCTGCAACCAGATGACCCTCGCAGTCTCGAAAAAGCGAAAGAACTTTTTGCCAAAGAAGCTCTCACCCTTGCTAAATTAGGTAAGCATGACCAAATACCAGAATTAAAAGCTCACTCAGGAACAGAATTTTATTTAGTTCAAGAATTTATAGATGGGCATTCTCTTAGAGATGAAATGCCACCTACAAGGTATTGGACGGAAACCGAAATAATTGCTTTATTGCAAGATATTTCGAGAGTTTTGGTGTTTATTCATGATGAAGGAGTGATTCATAGGGATATTAAGCCAGACAACATCATGCGACGAAACCGCGATCGCAAGTTGGTGTTAATTGATTTTGGGGCGATTAAAGAAAAAGTTCTTAACACTCCAGGTACAGGTGCTTCAACAGTTGTTGGTTCGCGAGTTTATACGTTAGGTTATGCACCTCCAGAACAAACTGCAGGAAAACCACAATTCAGTAGTGATATTTATGCTCTCGGCATGACAGCTATTGAAGCTTTAACTGGTGTATATCCCCATCTACTTCCGGAAGATGAGAATACTGGTGAAATTATTTGGCATAAAGATACAGGCGAGATTGTTGGACAAAACGAAGCAGGTAAGATTATCTGGCAAAATAAAGTATCCGTAAGTTCGGGATTAGCAACAATTGTCAGTAAAATGGTACGCTATCGCCGCCAAAAGCGTTACCAGTCTGCTGGTGAGGTACTGCAAGCACTTCAGCAATTGGTACAAACTTCCCAACCACAGACGGTAGAAGGTGCGGTAGTCAATCAATTAACTTTAGAGTGGCTCGAAGTTGGACAGGTAAAAAATACAATTATTCGCGACCAACAACAAAGTAAAAACCCTGGAACTGTAAGGATAGGGCGCGATCCTGTACAGTGCGATCTTGTTTTTTCTGATTTGACGGTATCAGGGTTACACGTAGAAATTTTCTTTAACCAGCAAGTGGGACAGTTCTATGTGCGAAATTTACGCCAGACAAATCCTCCGATTGTTGATGGAAAAGCTTTGCCTACAGGGGAAATAGCACTTTCTCAAGGTAGCAATTTGCAGTTAGGGCAAATTAATTTAAGAGTAACAGCAATTACTTTGGAACAAAGTGGCTCAGTTGCACCAACTGAGCTAGCCACAGCAACTGAACCTACAGAGGTAGCAAGCGCTTATCAAGCATCTACTTCGACTCCCGTTACACCCACTCCCACTGAGAATCCACCTGCTAACAATAATCAGTCCAATGGCTACGCAACCTCTAAAAGAAAACTAAATCAGCTTGACTGCTCTGTTTTAGCAATTGATTTAGGAACAACTAAGTCAATAGTTACAGGAATTTCAGGTGGAAAACCTATAGTTTTAGAGAATGCTGAAGGTTTTAGGACAACACCTTCAGTCGTTGCTTTTGGAAAAAATGGTAATTGCTTATTTGGAGAAACTGCTAAACGTCAAGCGGTGACTAATCCAGAAAATACTTTTTACTCAGTCTTACGCTTTATTGGACGCAGTTACGAAGAAGTCCGAAATGAAGTAACAAAAGTTACATATAATGTTCAAAAAGATAATAATGGCAACGTTAAGTTGTTTTGTCCAGCTCTTAATAAACAATTTGCTCCTGAAGAAATTTTAGCGCAACTCCTTTGCAAGCTAGTTGAGGATGCGAACAAAAAATTGGACGGGTCCTTCACACAAATTGCGATCGTTGTTCCTGCATACTTTAACGATTCCCAACGCCAAGCAGTAAGAGATGCTGGTAAATTAGCTGGTTTGGAAGTACTGCGGATTATTAATGAAACAACCGCTGCTGCTTTGGCATATGGGTTTGACAAAAAGAGTAACGAAACAATCCTGGTATTTGATCTTGGTGGTGGTAGTTTCAATGTGTCTGTTTTGGAAGTTGGTGATGGTGTGTTTGAGGTGTTAGCAACTTCTGGCGATACTCTACTAGGTGGCGACGACTTCGATTGGAAAATCGTTGATTACTTAGCTAACGAGTTTGAGGTAGATCAAAATATTGACCTTCGTAAAGACAGACAAGCACTACAACGCCTAATAGAAGCAGCCCAAAAAGCTAAGACTGAACTTTCAAGCGCCACTCAAACAGAAATTAACCTGCCGTGTATAGCTGTTACTCAAAATAGTCCTAAACATTTAGACAGGACGGTAACTCGTACTAGATTTGAGAAACTTTGCTCAGATTTAGTTGACCGCTGTCGTGTTGGCATTGAGAATGTACTGCGTGATGCCAAGTTAAACAAAAGTGATATTGATGAAGTTTTGTTAATTGGTGGTTCTACTCGCATCCCTGCTGTACAAGAAATGCTGAAGAATTTATTAGGTAAAGAACCAAAGCAAAACATCAATCGTGATGAAGTTGTTGCATTGGGTGCTGCTATTCAAGGAAGTGTATTGGGTGGTGCCATGACTGGTATTTTATTGCTGGATGTAACACCGTTATCCTTAGGTGTAGAAACCTTGGGTGGGAGCATGACCAATATTATCCCTCGTAATACTGCTGTACCTACTAAATTTGTAGATAACTTCAGTACTACTGAAGATGGTCAAAATAACGTAAAAATACATATTTTACAAGGAGACGCAGAACTTGCAAAGCACAACAAAAGCTTGGGTTTCTCTTGTTTAAATGGTATTCCTCCAGCCTCCAAAGGAGTACCGCAAATTGAAGTCATATTTGAAATCAATGTCTATGGTTTCCTTTCCGTTTCTGCATGGGACAAGAGAACTCAAACTTCAATAACAGTGAACTTTGACCCACAGTAGGCATTTTTCCTTCACTCTTTAATCTTTATCCTCAATTGGGCTGTCTCTCCCAATTCCCAATTCCTTTAGCTTGGTTTTCACATCCTTCCACTGAGTACCGCAATAGTAATATTGTTTATCTAATATATTTGCAATGTAGTAACCCTGCTTTTGACCATTAATGCGGAAAAGCTCGATTGCTAATTTTTTGATTGAAGTACCAAAAGCTGCAAATATCTCTTCATGGGAGAGTAAAGGTGCATTAAAAAAGTTTATGAATGATGTACCTTCCTGAACAGCCCAACCATTACCTCGACGCTCAATAACTCTGTAGTAAACCAGACGTACAATCGTAGTGCTAAAGTTTGACATATTTCATCAAAACAAGAGTTGATTGGTTACAATTCAGGAGATTTTTACTAAGACAAATCAATAGTGGCATTTCCTTTCCGCCTAGAATGACCTCCTGCGACATCCTCTACAGCCAAAGCTAATTTCTTACCCAATCCATAATAGAAGAGGGGCGAAGATAATTAAGATTGTTGATGAGGAAACATCTTAAAGCGAGGCTTGAGCAAATCTAGTGGTAGGGTTAGCGTTCTCGCCCGCCCAAATGTACTTCATCATCACTTATATTATGCCTTCCCGTTACATACACTCCCGCCTAAGTTCCCGCCAAATCCCCGACTTACTCCAAACTATCTTTACCGCCGAACTCCTTAACCCCAGTCAATGTATATGGCTTGTCTCCCCCTGGATATCCGATATACCCATTATCGATAACACTGCTAACACCTTCCTGTGCTTGGAACCTTCCTGGAGTCGCTCTCACATTCGCCTCTCCCAAATAATTACTACCTTAGCCGAACGCGGAACAACCCTACACATTGCTACCCGTCCCGATACCCACAACAAAACTTTCAAAGAAAAAGTCAAAGCTAGAATTAACCATCAAAAATTTCCCGTGAAATTTCACCTAACAGGAGAACTCCATGCAAAAGGTATCTTAGGAGAAAGTTATTATCTTGCGGGTTCTATGAACTTCACTTATAACGGTACGAATCTTAATGAAGAAGCATTAACTTACGAGACATCACGAGAAGTCATCGCCCAAGAACAGTTGGTTTTTACCCAACGTTGGGGAGGTGTGGAGCAATGAGAAGCCCGAGTCAAGCAAAAGTCCGCCACTTCCTGGAGCAATTTTTTGGTACGGGTAATAAATTTGACTTAAATAAAATAGAACTTGGTGAAGGAAAACAAGCAAAAATCCGTCCTTGGGTAGAGTTATTGACCAAGGGCGAACCCCAACCTACAGTTCTTCCCTGCTGGCGAGAATTAAGTGTAGATTGGTATGCGATCGCCCTGTCCGAACGCCAATTAAGGTGCTTAAGTGAAGAATTAATGGCGTTTGTCGGTCCCACATACTCGACATTTCGGGGACAACGAGCACAACTCGACCTGCAAGACCCCGTAGAAGCAGCAGTTTATGAATTTACCGGAGGGGCTACAGTCAAATTGTGCGGACAAGCAAAGGACGTTTGGGAAGCACTCGAACGGATGCGCCGGGTCAGTGAGAGACGAGTGCTCCGGGTTGCAAGCATTCCCCGTCCTACAGGTCGAGTCCTGCGTGACTTTTACATGGCGATCCAAGCAGGCGATCGCGCATCTGCGGAAAATTCTTTACAATACCTTTTAGACCAACACCGTCTGGATGCACTCAATCTTCTGTTTCTACGGGTGCAACTCTTAGCAGAATTAGAGCAATGGAAAGAGTTGCTTTCTCTACCAGAACTAAGCAATCTTTTACAAGTTCGCAGACCTTTTGCGGTTACCCAAGCATTACTAAAAGCAGTATACCGCAATGAATTGCAACATTTTGAGGACAATAACGCTCCCAAAAGTGCTGTAGCCTATTTCAAAGAAGTCGTTTTTCCCCGTTACAACAATCTTTTAACTATCCGTGCAGGTAGTAAAATCCCAGAAGTTTTAAAGTTATTTATGCTCCTAGCAGTAGGTGGAGAGCTATCAAAGCCTGGGCTCCGAGACGAACTGCTAGCAATTGACGACGTTGAAGAGACTCACCATCGCTATCTACAACAGTTAGCTGCACTCCTACCCGATGCTACACCACCTAGCACAGGCGATCCCTTACAACAAGCCGAACATCTCGCCAAAAACGGAGACTTCGACCAAGCGTTTTCCTTGCTTTGTGATGCTCCATCATCGAAAGAAAAAGTTCGCTTGCTCTTCCAATGCGCCTACGAATTGCAAACCTTAGCAGTGGAAAACGCTGCAATGCAAGCGTTTAACGAGTTGAAGGTTGAGGAACAAACTGTCTTGCTCAAGGTTCGTTGGAACCAAGATTTTCTTAGCCAACTACAAGGAAGCCAGGAAGGAACAGCTGACCTTACAGCCTTGTCTGTCCCGACGAATTGGCTGGAGTGGTTATCGCAGATCGATCGAGATCCAAGCTGGGAGCGAGCGCTACAAACGGCACGTCAGGGAGCAGAAGAATGGAATGTCAGCAGTTTACTTGTACAACCTCAAGCAGTTGCAAGGTTTAACGAATTATTGCTGGTAGTAGGCTCAAAAGCTGAGTTGATTTTGCATAATGCCCTTCCTTACTTGTTGAAATTTTTTCAAGAAGACGAGCAATTTCCCCGGCGCGAGTTTCTCACCCTTTATCAGTCGCTCGTGGAACTACTCGTATTGAGCACGGAGGGTGGGAATGCGGATTTGGTTTTGTTTAATGAGTTGGCGATCGCTCTTTTAACAGTAGGAGTTAATACATCACAATATGCTGAAATAGTCAATAATGCTATGGAACTTTGGAAGAGATTCGCCTCACCCATATACTTTGACTGGATACTTGATTTAATGGATGTACTGGTATCATATCCCTCCCCAGTTCCAGAAAAACGCGAACAACTCCTATTTGCTGCAGCTGAAACTCTATATCGCTTTTCAGAACGTATTAATGAAGGGCAATGGGCAATTTTTCGCACTTTAGTTAAAGATTTAAATCTGAAAGAATTTCTTTCAGATTTGCTTGGCAAAAAAGCAAGTTTGGGAGAGCCAAATTTTGAAGTTGAGGCAAATATCTTCCAAAAACTTAAGGGTAAATCTGTCCTTATATATACTCTAACAGAAACTGTAGCTATCAGAGTTAAAAATATTTTAGAAGCTACTTGTCAACAAGTGACAGTTCATCTCAGCCATCATAAAGGAGGTGATGAGCGACTTCTTCAGTGGGTAAGAAATTCGGATCTTGTTGTGATGGTGACAGCTAGCGCCAAACACGCTGCCACCAATTTTATTGAAGCCAATCGCCCATCACATCTTCAACCAATTCTTTTAGTAAATACTAAAGGAAGTGCAAGTATGTTGCGGGAGATTGGGGAATATTTAGCACGAGAATAACGTTCAACTCAATCAACAAACTTTTGTCTTGCCTGATTTGTTGCTTGTAATTGTTGTTCTAAAAAATCCCAATTTTCGTGCTCGATCGCATGAATCAATTCGTCTAAATTTTGACGGTATTGTGAGAGCGATCGCAATAATTGCTGCCGATTAAATTTTGCCATCATCAACCCCAACTCTGGATTGCCTCCACCAACTCGACTTGTATCTTTAAAGCCAGAACTGGCCAAATTTTGAGCTAATTGTAAAACTTTTGCATCTGGTTCACTCATACAAGCTGCAATTAATGAGGAACTCACCATTACGGGTAAGTGAGAAATCCAACTGACTGCTCGATCGTGTTCTTCCGGAGAACAAGAATAGAGATTCGCCCCAAGTTCCTGCACTAATTTTTCCACAACCGAGATAGCATCTGGGGGTGTTGTCTCTAATGGTGTCAGAACATAAGGCTTATCTAAGAACAAATTCCGTAAAGCGGCTTCGATACCACTTTCAGCCGTACCCGCCATGGGATGTCCGCCAACAAAGTTTTCCCACCGAGGTGCGATCGCTTCTACTATCGGTGTTTTTACTGAACCAACGTCAGTCACAATTGCATTTGAAGGCAAATGAGCAATTAGCTGCTCAAATGTGGGAATAATAAGCCCTAGAGGTGTACAAATAAAGACTACCTCTGCTGCTGAAAGCAGGCTTATCTCTACGGAAGCCTCATCCACACCGCCAAGGGTTTTTGCCCTCTGACAGGTGGATTCCCGGCGACTTACACCCAAGACATAATGTCCCTGCGATCGTAAATCCAAACCCAAAGACCCACCAATTAATCCAAGCCCCAGAATACCAATATTCATCTCAGTAACTGTGTACCCAATAAATGAAACTGCGTTAACTGTTATTTATCATTTGTCCTTTGTTCACAGTTCTTTACCAGTGACCAATGACTAATGACTAACGACCAATCCCCATTGCCCCTTATCCCCAGAGGGAACCCCTAACCCAATCTCCAATAATCAAATTTTTGCATACTACCAACTCTTGAAGTTGGCAATTCAGGAGTAAATTCAATGAACGTAGAGGAATTGTTAGATAAATATGCATCAGGGACAAGAGATTTTTCTGGAATTGACCTTTGTGAAGCCAATTTAAGTGGAGCAAAACTGAGTGGTGTTAATTTCACCAAAGCTGACTTAAGTGTGATCAACCTGAGTGGTGCGAACTTAAGCGAAGCTAACTTGAGTTATGCAAAGTTGAATGTTGCAAGACTCAGAGGAGCTATACTCAAAAACGCTAACTTAAAAGGCGCTAGTCTCAACGTTGCTAATTTGATTCGATCTGATTTAAGCAATGCCCAACTCAAGGGGGCTTCTATGATTCGCACCGAATTAATTCGTGCCAATCTCAGCCATGCTAACCTCATGAAGGCAAACCTCAAAGGTGCGGATTTGCGAGAAGCTGCACTCAGACATACTGTTCTGCGAGAGGCAAATTTAAGTGAGACAACTTTTAAGGATGGTTTCCTGACAGGAGCCAATTTAGAACTTGCCAATTTAAAAGGAGCTGACTTAACTCGTGCGGATCTTAGTGGTGCCAATTTCCGCAATACCGAACTCAAACAAGCAATTCTTACCCAAGCCAATCTAAGTGGGGCTAATTTAAGTGGAGCAAATCTCAGGTGGGCTGATTTAAGTAGGGCAAATCTCAGGTGGGCTGATTTAAGTGGGGCAAAACTAAGTGGAGCCAATTTAATTGGTGCAGATCTGAGTTATGCCAATTTAACCAATGCTAGTCTAATTCATACGGATTTAACCCATGCAAAATTAATCAAGGTAGAGTGGGTTGGTGCAGACCTTACAGGAGCAGTTTTAACTGGAACAAAATTATACGCCACTTCAAGATTTGGATTAAAAACTGAAGGAATTATTTGTGAATGGGTAGACCTCAGTCCAACAGGCGATCAAACAGTTATACATAATTTTACCTCTTTTGATTCCCGCGACTTTTTTAACGAAACTCCGCCAACCATCCGAATTATTGTAGATAAAACTATAGACCATGAAGCAAATTTTGCCATTGCTGGTGCTTATTACCAAATCGCCCAGCAATACCCAGAACTCAAACAACCTCCAAGTATAGAAGTAGGGTGTCGTCGCACTATTTTCACCTTCCGTATGGATAATGACGAGTGTTTATTACCCACAGCTTATATAGCTATTCTCCCCTTTAAAGATACATCAAATGCCCACAAAAATATCTATACTCTGATAGAGATGATTTCAGGTGAAGATACCTCTCAACTAGGTTTGAAATTTCCAAGCATTGAAAAAGTTAGTATGCTCTTAGAACAAGCAATAGAAAATGCTGCTATTATAAAGAAAATGAAAAAAATTTTAGAAATTACTGCAAAATTTAAGTTTTTTCAAGCCCCCACTCAGATAGTTTTGACGAATTCTAGTGCTCAAAATCTACTTTTATATGATAATCCATACTTTGGGAAAAGATTTCTTAATAGCTCTGATGAGGGTCATTACATAGCTTATGATAATTCTACTGAGGTCTCACAAATGATTACACCCTCATTAAGTATGATTGTTGATTTTTTTAAAGGATTTCATTATATAAGTCAATAGTTAAGGGTTAGTGGTTAGTAGTTATTGGTCTTCTAACCACTAACCACTAACCATTAACCACTATCAGGAGAAAAAAATGCGAGATACATTTAATAAAATGATGGGTCGAACTCGCTACGTCGTCTGTCGCATTATGTTACATTTAGGCGGGTCTGACGTAGCACCTATTATGGGGATTTTAAATCGCGCTGCTAGGGAAGCAGTAGATGGTGATGGTGACATGGAAGTCTTGGGGGAAGGGCTCGTAGAAGTTTCTCAGTCCCTTTTACAGTACGATGAGTACTGGCAATCAGCCGCGAATCAAGGCGACGTCTTTTGGAGTGAAGGAGAGGCTGGAGATTACGTAAATGAACTTTTTACTGACTCAGCTCAACGTTATTTGAGCGAACCCGATTATAGTGATGACTTTAGGGACAATCAACCGCTATCTCTCCCTGTTACCAGCAATGTCGTTGTCATGATTACGGTAGCATATGAGGGTGAAGTTCCAGATTTAGAAACTGACCTGGCGAATATACAAGCGCTTAAAGAGGGCTTGAAAGCGTTGATCAATTTGCATTACAAACATAAATTACGGGCTATTCAGGTACATTTCTCGCCAGCCCGGTTAGGAGATGAATTGACTGGTGACCAACTTCTACAATATTACCCAGAGTTGATACCCCTGTAGTTTTGGATCGGTCGTCCACACCTACCACATAATCGAGAAATTGTTAAGCTCAGGATAGGAAAATCATCATATGATCATGACAGTCTTGCGTAGGTTCACCGTTGTTTTTTTAGCCTTGAGTTTGTGCTTGACAACCGTTGCTTGCGGCGGTGGTGGAAACCAAGCTACAACACCGGGTGATAACAATCAAACTAGTCGAACAGTATCTAATACATCCAATAATAAATTGGCAGATGGTCAGTATCCCGTACAGCAAGCTGAGTACAATGATGCTGATGGGGAGTACACGTTGTTTCTGTTAAACGCTACACCCCCCAACTTTAAAACAGAAAATTTACAAATGGCAAGGTTGACTGATGACCAAATCAAGCAAGGTCAAAAAACCTACTTGAAGGTAGAAAACGGTCAGCCAGCATTGTACCTGACAGAAGATTTCAAAATCGAATACGTTCACAACGTTACCGAGACGAAGACTAACCCTCAAACCGGTCAACAAGAAACAGTTGTCGTTCGTCGAGAAAACAGTTTTTGGGCTCCTTTTGCTGGAGCAGCCGCAGGGAGTCTAGCAGGTCAGGCTATTGGTAGTCTTCTCTTTAGACCGCAATATTACGTTCCTCCTGCTTATCAGCCCGGTGGAGTCATTTACGGTTATGGTGGATACGGCAGAAGCTATACTGACGCAGTTCAAAGTTATCGCACTCGCTACAATGCACCGCCTGCTGTAGAGAGAAATAGAACTGCTTTCCGTACAACAGGAACTTTGAGACGAAGCTATCCTGGTAGCAGTACAACAACACGTACTGCACCACGTACTGTTCCTGGTAATCGCGCTACCGGTTCGGGTTATGGTGGTAGCACTCTTAGACCTTCTGGCTCTAGCACCTATCGGCGCAGCCCTGGTGGTAGCAGCTTTGGTAGTGGTGGTGCTAGTCGTTCGAGACCGCGTGCTGGTTTTGGTAGCAGAAGGCGCTAAATAAGCAAATAAAACTATTTTGTTTTTCGTTCTCAGGCTGAGGCTTGGGAATGCAATCCTTGAGGTTCTACCTCAAAGTAGGTAAATTAGATAGAGCGAAAGCCCACTAACATCAAATGGTGGGCTTTCGCTTTAAGCTGTCATGCATAGAATTTGCAGATTCTTCTTAGACCAATACGGTTCAGATAAGACTCGCTCCCCCATAGCCCCCCCCAATGAATTGGCTGCGGTGGTGTACACAAGTCTCCTAAAGTGCCTTCTGGCAGTTTCGATCCCCCCTAGCCCCCCTTAAAAAGGGGGGAAACTGCTTCAAGTTCCCCAATTTATCGGAGGATTGAGGGGGGTCTCTAAAGATGTGTACACAACCGTAGGATCAATTGGGGGGATCTTCAAGGATTAAATATTGTTAACTGAACCGCATTAAAATTGGAATTCAAGTAGCAATTTGCATCTTTATCCCCTATAGTCTGAGCGTTTCTGCGGTTAAGTAGTAATTTATTTAACTGCAAAAACACGGAGTATTCAAAGGCAAGAGATGAAAGAACTACTGAAGGTAAAGGCTGGGAACGAGACTCAAGCTGGTGAGCGATCGCTCTTAACAAAACTTAAGCTACGATCGCAGTTGGTTTGGGCCAGCGACCAAAAGCTTTACCCACGACTGCCAATTCTTGCATCAGGCGGTCAAAACGCTCTGGTGTCAGAGACTGCGGACCGTCGGATAGAGCTTTTGCAGGATTGGGGTGAACTTCTATCATTAAAGAGTCACATCCAGCGGCGATCGATGCCATTGCCATTGATGGTACGTATGCAGCCCAACCCGTACCGTGGCTGGGATCGATCATAATTGGTAAGTGAGTGAGATTTCGCAGAACTGGTACTGCAGATAAATCCACAGTATTGCGAGTGTACTGGCGATCGAAAGTCCGAATTCCCCGTTCGCACAAAATAACATTTGGATTGCCCGCAGCTAAAATGTATTCAGCTGCCATCAACCAATCTTCAATAGTTGCAGCCATTCCGCGCTTGAGAAGAACTGGTTTTGGTTGTGCGCCTACTTTTTTCAGTAGAGAGAAGTTTTGCATATTTCTCGCGCCTACTTGCACGACGTCCGCGATTTCTGCTACTACATCCAACTCAGCTGCATCCATCACTTCTGTAATAATGCCCAGCCCCGAGACTTCTCGTGCTTTTGCTAGTAATTCCAAAGCACTCTCGCCGTGTCCTTGGAAAGCGTAGGGTGAAGTTCGAGGTTTGTACGCGCCACCACGGAGAAATTGAGCACCAGATGCGCTCACTCTGCGTGCAGTCTCCACGATCATTTCTTCATTTTCTACCGAACAAGGACCAGCCACAACCACTACGGGGTGATGTTCGCCAAAGGTCACCGGTCCGTTGGGAGTATTGACAACGATCTCAGATGCTTCTCCATGACGATATTGACGGCTAGCCCGTTTAAAGGGCTGTTCTACCCGCAAAACTTGCTCAATCCAAGGGCTTACTTCTTGAATCTGCAACGGATCTAAGTCAGCAGTGTCACCGACAAGACCAATAACTACCTTGTGTTTACCAACGATTTTTTCTGGTGTCAGCCCCCACGTGCCTAGTTCCTCACTCAAACGGTCTACTTCCGCCTCAGGGGAACCAACCTTCATGACTATAATCATGCCAATCTTCCTGCTTAGATGTGATGAGATGCTTCTTAGAAAACGATATACCGTCAGTGACTGATTACTATAAACCTTTAGCAAAAGTTTTGAAAATAGGAACTAGGGAATTGGGATCGGGAATTGGGGAATGGGTATTGCGTACTGCTTATTTCCCGATCCCCAAGCCCTTATGCCCTCAAGTATTTTTTTGCTGAGTTTCGCGCCAAACTGTTACCATCCGTCCCCAGTTGGTTTTGAACTCATTCAAACCTAGTAAACCGCCGGCTCTCTCTTCATCCCAAGAGGCTGAGAGAATACCATAAGTGAGTCCCACTACTCCCAATCCAAAAAATCCCATATTCACAAGTAATACGGCGACGGGAGGCAGTTTAATGCCAGCATAAGTTAAGAGTAGATAGCTGACAACAAGAGTACTAATTCCTAAAGCAGTTGGAATGCCACAAAAGCCAGCCACTCTGCGAATCATCCGTTGGCTGACAATTTGGGGAATTGCCATTTCTTCTTTGGTAAAAGGAGCCTTTTTAGTGTCCTTTGCCTTCGTTTCTTGCTTGGTTACTACTGGCTGTTCGCTTTTTTCTTTTGCGGGCTTGCGGCGCTTTTTGTTTGGTTCAAAGGGCAAGCGATTGTGTTCGGATTCAGCAGGCATAAGCGGTTATCTCTATCCACGAATACCGAGACGCCCGATGAGAGCTAGGTAATGATCCCGGCTACCTTGTTGAACATAAGCAAGAAGGCGCTTGCGTTGACCGATCAATTTTAACAATCCCCGACGGGATGAATGGTCTTTCTTGTTGGATTGGAGATGTTCGCTGAGACGGTTAATTCTCTCTGTCAGCATTGCGATTTGAACATCAGCAGAACCTGTATCAGTTTCGTGAACTTGATAGTTAGAGATAATTTCTTGTTTGCGCTGTTGCTTTAATGCCATAATTCAACTTAGTTTTAGATTTTTGCAGCAGTTTTTCATAATATCACAGATGTTCCCTATCAGGTATCACCAGCAATTGCTAAATGATAACTGCTCAATGAGTGTTGAGTTTTACAAAGCACCCAGAAAACTTTAACACAACTTAAGATAGGCTTATGGTGTTACGTGTGGCAAGTTGGTGTTTGATTTAGATTCATTTTAGCAGTCAATTTTTATAGAGTGCGGATACGCACATAGCTATGAGAATTCTTGTCGTAGAAGATGATGATTTAATTGCTAAACCCCTTGTCCAAGCTCTATCGGAGCAACATTATGCTGTCGATATTGCTAGCGATGGTGAGGCAGGTTGGGAGTTTGTAGAAGCTTTTGCTTACGACTTGATCGTATTGGATGTTGGTTTGCCAAAGTTGGATGGCATTAGTCTGTGTCGGCGAATCCGATCGCGTGGCATTCACTCACCCATTATTTTGTTGACTGCTCAAGATAGCAGTACGCATAAAGTCGCTGGTTTGGATGCTGGAGCCGACGATTATATCACAAAGCCTTTTGATTTGCAAGAATTGCTAGCTCGTATTCGTGCTTCAATGCGACGGGGAGGTTTGGCTTTACCTCCAGAATTACAGTGGGAGAATCTCAAGCTAGACCCCAGTATATGTGAGGTTAAATATAACAACAAAACGCTCCACCTAACGCCAAAAGAGTACAGCTTACTCGAACTGTTTCTCCGCAATCCCCACCGCATATTTAATTGTGGTGCAATCATAGATCACCTGTGGTCATTTGAAGAACCACCAGGAGAGGATACGGTGAGAACTCATCTCAAGGGATTGCGAATGAAGCTCAAGAAAGCAGGTTTGGCAACCGATCCTATTGAAACAGTGTACGGTATTGGTTATCGTTTGAAAGCCCTAGAGGAAATTAAGAAACAAGGAGATAGGGGAAGCAAAAAGAAGGGGAGAGGAGGAGACCAGAAAAAGGGGGGACAAGAAAGCGAAAATTTACTCCCCACCTCCCCCAATCCGCCCATCTCCCTATCGCCCCAGCCTCCGAGTCCCACTCCCCAAGACCTGAAGTACCAAACTCAAAGAATCATTGCAAACGCTTGGGAAAAAGCTAAAGAAAAGATAGGCGATCGCATTACAGTCATAGAACAAGCCACCACAGCCCTGTTTGAGAATGTACTGAATGAGGAATTACGCTTGCAAGCACGTTCTGAGGCTCACAAGCTAGCTGGTTCTCTGGGGATGTTTGGTTTTGAATTTGGGTCACGCGTAGCCAGACAAATCGAAGAATTACTAGAAGTTGAGGTGCGACTGATTGGGGAACAAAAGTTGCAGCTGTCGGAACTCGTTGTATCGCTGCGTCGGGAGTTACAACTGACAAACGCTAAAGAGCAAGTTGAGGAATCATCAGTTGATGGTCGTCCTTTGGTGCTGTTAGTGGGATTGGAAAAACCACTAGACGATGAGTTGGTTAGGTCAGCCGATACTTGGAATGTACAAACATTTATAGTGTCCAAGCCGGGACTTGTAAAAAAACATTTCACCTCTCGACGTCCCGATGCAGTGGTATTAAATTTACAAGGTACCATGACTGACGAAGGTTTGGAGTTGCTAGCAGAATTAAACTGTTCTGCACCTCCGGTACCCGTTTTGGTGCTGACCGATCGCGATAGTTTACTCGATCGCGTGAAAATAGCCCGCTTGGGCGGACAGGGTTTTTTACAAAAACCAGTAGCATCGGCTATGGTATTGGAGACCATCGCAAATTTGATCCAACGCAATCGTCAAGCAACAGCGAAAGTCTTGTTTGTTGATGACGATCCGCTCATCTTAAATGCGATGTGTAGTTTGTTACAGCCTTGGGGATTAAAAGTTTCTACCTTAGAAAATCCTTTAGAATTTTGGGACACCTTAGAAGCCACAGCCCCAGATTTGTTGGTTTTGGATGTAGAAATGCCCCAAATGAGTGGAATTGAACTGTGTCAGGTTGTCCGAAACGATCCTCACTATTGTGGCTTACCCGTGTTATTTCTTACATCTCATACAGATGCGGAAACGATGCGTCGCGTGTTTGCTGTGGGTGCAGATGATTACGTATGCAAACCTATTGTTGGTCCAGAACTGGTGACGCGCATCCTCAACCGTCTGGAACGCTCGCGTCTTTTAAAAAACATGGCAGAAACGGATGCTTTAACGGGAGTCGCCAATCGCCGTCAATCAACTTACGAACTCAACGAGTTAATGAACTTATCGAGCCGTCACCATCAGCCTTTCTGTTTTGCTGTTCTTAAAGTAGACCGCCTCGCGCAAATCAATCAACAGTACGGTCATGCGATTGGAGATGAAGTTTTATCGCGATTGGGAAGAATTTTGCGCCGCGTATTTCAAAGTGATGTTGTTTGTCGTTGGGGAGGTGCGGAGTTCGTTGTTGGAATGTATGGAATGACACAAAAAGATGGGTGGCAGCGATTGGAGGAAGTCGCGGAAAATATCACTCAAGAAAATTTTATCGCTCCTGATGGGAGCCGTTTTCAGGTAACCTTTAGTGCAGGAGTAGCTCAGTATCCAAAACAAGGTGCTGACTTACAAGTCCTCTATCAAGCTGCCTTAGCAAGATGCGATCGCCCGTTCGCGTCCCAGAGAGCTTTTACTCGCGTCCGTGAAGCAGAACTGCGTGGGGATGCTGAAGGTGTCCGCGCATAGGACAGTCTCTTCTTTCCAAAATAGCCAAATCCAGTGTGAAACCTATAATGCTTGTGAATAGTAGGGAAGCCAATGAATTGCTTTAGTTTCCACAGCTAAAGCTGCCACCACTTGACAAAAAATAGTATAAAAAATTATAGGAAAATTGAGCGATGACTAATGGCAAAAATTTGTGGATTCCGATAATTGTAGGCACCAGCATTATAGTTCTCAATTTATTATTTTGGCAGGAGTTAATTCATCAAGAAAACGCATATGTAAAGAGGAATACTGAATTAGCTACAGCAAGCATCAGCCACGAGATCCAAGCCGAGCTCCAAGCACGAACCTTGGGATTGGTTCGCATGGCTAGGCGATGGGAACATGAAGGTGGAACTACCAAACCACAGTGGGAAGCGGACGCTTTAAACTATTACCGAGACTATCCCGGCTTTCAAGCACTCGAATGGGTAGATAAATCAAATTATGTCCGTTGGATTATTCCTTTAGCAGGAAATGAGGCAGCACAGAATTTTAATTTAACATTTGAGGAACGTCGCCGAACTGCTTTGGAAAAAGCAAGGAAAAACCAAAAAGTCACAATGACTCGTGTTGTCACCCTGGCTCAAGGCGGTAAAGGTTTTTTGATATCTGTACCCCTGTTTCCCAAAAATCAATTTGGTGGTTTTATTGTCGCGAGTTTTCGCACCCAAACTTTGTTAGATGCTATTTTAGGAAAAAATTTGCGGCAAAAATATGCGATCGCTATTTTTGATGGAAACGACAAAATTTATACAAACCAAGAACATCTGAGTCACAAGATTCCCGCTCAACAGCAACACTATACAGAAATTAATCTCAATGGTGTAACTTGGAATATAAAAGTTTTACCTACGCCAGAGACTACAGCTACAGAACGTTCTCCCCTTCCCAACGTCGTACTTGGTGGAGGTACATCAGTGGCTGTATTATTAGCGTGGGGAGTTTATCTCACCCAACAATCACGACGGCAAACACAGCACGTGAAAGCGATCAATCGTGAATTAGCGAGTAAAATTGCCGAAAGCCAGCAAGCAGAACGGGTGTTGCAAGAGTATACACAAGAAGTTGAAGATTTATACAATAATGCACCTTGCGGTTATCACTCTTTAGATAAAAACGGTACTTTTGTCCGTATTAACGATACCGAATTGAATTGGTTGGGATATACACGAGACGAAGTTGTTGGGAAAAAGAAATTTGCTGATGTTATTACAGCCTCAAGCTTGCCAACATTCCAAAAATCATTTGCACTTTTTCAACAGCAAGGCTCGATAAGTGACTTAGAATTTCAGATGCTTCGCAAGGATGGTACCATTTTACCCGTAGTTTTGAGTGCTACCGCCATCCAAGATGCAGTCGGAAACTTCCTCATGACGCGGAGTACAGTTTTCGATATTACTGTACGCAAACAAGCGGAAACAGAACTACGCAATCTCGGTACCGCTTTAGAAAGCGCTGTAGAAGGAATTTCCCAGTTTAATCCTGAAAGACGATACACCTACGTCAACCAAGCCTATGCCAGTATGGTAGGCTATCAACCCCAGGAAATACTGGGTATGGAATGGCAACAAACCGTGCATTCAGAAGACCAAGAAAAGGTCACGATCGCATACCAGAAAATGTTAGAAGATGGCAAAGCAGAAGTTGAAGCCAGAGGAGTCCGTCAAGATGGTTCGGTGTTTGATATGCAACTCGTTATGATTAAAGCTTGGGATCGGCACGAGAACTATCAAGGATATTACTGCTTTGTTAAAGATATCAGTCACCGTCGCGAGATTGAACGACTCAAAGATGAATTTGTCTCAGTTGTCAGTCACGAATTGAGAACCCCTCTGACCTCAATTCGCGGTTCTTTGGGTTTAGTCGCCAGTGGTGTCCTGAGCAGCCAACCCGAAAAAGCTCAACGAATGCTGGAAATCGCCGTCAATAACACTGACCGTTTAATTCGACTGATTAACGATATCCTTGATATTGAACGCATCGAATCAGGCAAAGTCACAATGACCAAACAAATCTGTGATGTGACCAGCTTGATGCAGCAATCAGTAGAAGAAATGCAGTCCATGACAGACAAAGCAGGAGTCACCCTCTCCGTGTCCCCCCAGTCGGCAAAGTTGTGGGCAGATCCTGACCGAATTGTACAAACTTTCACCAACTTACTCAGCAACGCCGTTAAATTTTCACCCCCGAGTAGCACTATTTGGTTTAGTGCCGAAATCCAAGAAGCCCCCACGCCCCTTGTCCTCTTCACTATCCGCGATCGAGGAAGAGGGATACCTGCTGATAAAATAGAAACCATTTTTGGACGGTTTCAACAGGTAGACGCTTCTGACTCACGTAAAAAAGGTGGTACTGGTTTGGGTCTTGCCATTTGCCGCAGTATCATACAGTGTCATGATGGGCACATTTGGGCAGAAAGTACTGTAGGGGAGGGCAGCACTTTTTACATCTCATTACCTTTGTATCGACAGGAAGAGCCAGTAATTCCATCCGTTCCATTAGACATTGATGATGGTCCACTGATATTGGTGTGCGATGACGATCCCTCAGTCCGGTCTGTCATGAGAGCTATGTTAGAACAACGAGGCTATCAAACGATATGTGCGGCTTCCGGACAAGAAGCAGTAGATCTGGCAATCAAACAGCAGCCAGATGTGATTTTTCTCAACCTCATGATGCCCGGTATGCACGGTTGGGAAACTTTAGGGGTATTAAAGCAGCAACCCCAGACTAAAGACATTCCTGCGATTGTTCTTAGCGGTTTAATGCCAGATGCCAGAAGTGTTCCCCATCCAGATGTCACTGAGTGGATTGTGAAACCTCCAGATGAAAAGTTATTATTTCAAGCGTTGGAAAGAGCACTCGCGGGAGAAAAAAGCCAGAGTTTGAAAGTACTCATTGTAGAAGATGATACAGATTTGGCACAAGTGTTGATTGCCATGTTTGAGCGTTACGGAGTGGAAACCTACCATGCCAAAACAGGACGAGAAGCCCTGCGTTTAAGCCAGCGTCTTGTTCCCGATTTACTGGTATTAGACCTAGCATTGCCGGAGGTAGATGGCTTTGCCGTGGTAGATTGGCTGCGGCACCACAGACGTTTGTGTACTGTTCCTTTGGTAGTTTATTGTGCTAAAGACCTCGATAACTGTGACCGAGAACGATTGAAACTGGGACAAACTCTCTTTTTTACTAAAGGACGCGTCACACCAGAAGAATTTGAAGAACATATAGTTAATTTATTAAATGGAATTATTCCAACAATTAAAGGGGATAACAGTGACAGCCAAACGCATTCTTATTATTGACGATGAAGAAGATATTAGAGAAGTCGCCCAACTTACCTTAGAGTCAGTAGGGGGTTGGGAAGTTTTTACAGCTGAATCGGGTATCGAAGGGCTGAAGTTAGCTGAAATTGAAAAACCAGATGCTATTCTATTGGATGTCATGATGCCAGATATGGACGGAATAGCAACTTTTCAGGAACTACAGGCCAATCCGGCGACTCAGAGCATTCCCGTAATTCTACTGACAGCAAAAGTGCAATCATCCGACCAGCGACGATTCGCAGAACTTGGTGTTCAAGGGCTAATTGCCAAACCGTTCAATCCCATGATGTTAAACGACCAACTGACACAGCTTCTGGGTTAGTGCTAGATGTTGCAAAAATTTTTTCCTCTCCACAGGTTCTTCATTTTTGGACTCTAACTTAAATATCAGGTGACCTCGGTTTGGAAATGGAGACTGCAATGAATTTAATTAACAGATTGACGCGTAGAGGTTGTTAGTTGTTAGTTGTTAGTTAATTGCTACTATTAACCACTAAGAACTACTCATGATTGACCAAGAACTAAATAAATTTGTTAATTATTCATTTGCAGTTTTTTTTAACACTTAACTTTGAAAAAGGATATGATAAATGTACGAGCAAGACTTCGAGAGGGAATATCAAGAATTTAACGCTGCTGTCAATTTGTTTGTCAATATTTTAAAGTTTAAAGACAGAGATCTAGTGGAAACCTGCGAACAAGTTTTGATGAACCTTATGGGTTCTAAATATACACAAAATATCATGAATGCAGCTTTGTTTCAACTAGCACAGAGTGCTCCTGATACTTGTCAGTGGATTTGGCAAAATTTTCCTTACCTTGATGCTTGTATTACTTTAAAAGAGTATGTAGTCATGCTCGCCGTACAAAAGTTAACCAGTCAAGGTTTTGTTTTAGGTCAAGATTTTAGTGCTACAGCTGATGGCGAACTGTTAGTTAATCAGAATGCACGTGCTGTCTTGATGCAAAGTATTTCTGATGCAGATCGTGTTTTTGTGACAGAAATTTTAGACGCAGCCCAACAAGAACCAACTTACTAAACGAGCGCAGCGATAAGCCGAAGGCTTAACGGCTTCAGCCCTAGCACGCTAATGCATGAGGTGGGCATTGCCCACCCAACCACACTACTAACTATTAGCTATTAATTATTAACAACCGATCGCTAACCACTAACCATTATGCTATTAAACAATTCACGTCATTTCGGTTTTCATCCTATTCAATCAATACGCCAATGGCTCGACTCTATAGAAATTAATGACTGTAAAGTTGCTCAACGCCTGTGCAAGACTATTCCAGCCCAGTGTCCCTTTGAACGCAAATTGACACTCTTTAATCGCACCATCTTATATATTCCACCTCTGTGCAAGCTAAATCCTTTCTACGAACAATTAGTCATGCTTCGGTTTAAGTCTTTAGTTTATCTTGCAGATGTATGCGGAGAAGATGTTACCGTATATTGTTAACTGGGCGTAGATTGCTGTACTAAGACTTTTGCTTGATATGCTTCAAGGTTGAGTATAATTTGACGATCGCTAGCTTCAATATTATTACCATCTATCCACTCGTGCCATTTTCCATCACAGGGAAAGTTAGGAACTAGATAATCATCATAATTTTGATCTGAGAAATTTGCAGCAACGACAACACGCTCACCCTGTTCGTTCCAACGAACATATGCCAAAACTTTTGCCTCTCGATTTTCATGGAAAAATTCTATATTGTTATTCTGCAAAGCAGTATTTTGTTTGCGTAAGGCAATCAGTTTTTTATAGTACTCAAATAAATCGCGATTTTGCTCTCTCTCTATCAATGCCCATGCTATCTTTTTAGGTTGATTGACATTTTCACTTTTACGCTTGTGTTCTCCAAACTCTTCACCCATCCACAGCATGGGAATACCCATGGCTGTCATAAGTAGTACAGCTGCTAACTTGGCTCTTTTAAATGCATCTTCATCAAAGATACCGCGATCGCCCAATTCTCTCAATAAGTGTTCGCGATCGTGAGTTGCTAAATAATTTATAACGTTTGTTGCTGCTGCATAACCCTGTCGCCTCGGATCTAAGATCTCCTTCAGCTTGTCTGGTTCAAACATTTCCCCAGTTATATGTGGTAAAACAAAATAGCGGAAACTTTCATGCCAGCAAGAATCCAACGGACCTTCAGGAGTGGTGATTTTACTGGTGTCAGGAATATGTTCGGCTATATTGAAAAATGGTTTGGGTGCTGTATTTTGTTTGGATTGTTGAGCTAGCCAAGTCAGAAATTCATCGTTAGCCAATTGTCGCACAGCATCAAAACGAATTCCATCAATGTGATATTCTTGAACCCAATATTTTACGACATCTCCAACGTACTTCCAAGCGGGCTTAACGTCTAACCGTTCATCGTAGTTGTTATAATTAAACTCCGGTCCCCAGTAGTTACCTGGATCTTCCGGATAATGCATGTGTTCGTAATACCAATAATTTCGGTCAATTAACATCAGAGGACATTCTTCATCCGTATGGTTGTAAATTCCATCCATAAAAACTCGAATCCCTCTACCATGACACTCATCAATAAAGCGCTTTAAATCTTCCGTTGAACCATAGCTAGATTCTGTAGCGAAGTAATGGCGGACTTTGTACCCCCAGCTATAGTCACCCGGATATTCATTCACTGGCATTAATTCGATCGCATTGATTCCCAATTCGCTAAGATAATCTAACTTCTCAATAGCATCTATATATTTTCCACGTTTGTATCGGTCAACTTCACCACCAGTGAAATCCGCAACGTGCATTTCATATATCACTAATTCACAATTGCTAGGTAATGGCGTGCGATCGTGTTGCCAAATATAAGTATCAACAATTTTTTTCCCACCTGCGATCCGAACTATACTAACTTTTCTGTCTTCATCAACATCTGTTGCGTAAGGATCGATAACATCCACCCACCGATCTGGTTCAAATTGCGGGCTCTTTGTTTGTACGCGAAATTTATACTGATATACTCCATCTTTGAGTTCTGCGTGAGTGCGGAAATAACCATCTTCACACTTTTCCATTGGTATCTCTTTCCAGTCGGAGAAAGAACCAATCAGAGCAACACCATTATTGCGGGGAGCAAATAGTTCAAATTTGATTGCACTTGTCATTTAGGACTTGTTATTTAGAAATTGAGAGATGGGGAGATGGAGGAATGGGGATTGGTACAGACAAGGTAGAATTTTCTCCCTTGTCTCCCTGGTCCCCAGTTACCATTTAAAGAATTTTCTAAGCAGCTGGTGTAACAATTGGTGTAGGAGTATTTGTCACGGAGTAATTATCTAGGATAGGCTTGCGAGTTTTTAAGTCAAATTTATATCCGTTTGGTAGGATATGAAGCCTTGCTCCACAAATGGCTAAGGGTTCATCCTTCAAAATCTCACCAACATTGCTGTGCATGACTGATGAGTCATCAACAACTGTGATACAACCTTCTCCAACCACTTCAAATTGGTTATCGGTTACTATAATGGCTGTATTCTCGTCAATCCCAAATCCCAAAACAGCCGGCTGCTGAGCTAAAGCAGCAATTAAACGCCCCAACCGTCCGCGTTGTGAGAAGTGCTGGTCTATAACCACTCCTGGTAAAAAAGCCATCCCAGGACCCATCTCTACAATTTCCATTCGAGGATTTGTTTCTGAGTCACCCTCTACAATCATCACGTCGGGCATAACTGCAGCACCCGCACTAGTTCCGCCTACCACTATTCCTTCGGAGTAACGGTTGTGAATAGCTTTATCAAGATCGGTGTCTTTCAGGACACTCGTGATTCGAGCTTGATCTCCTCCTGTAAAAAATATACCAGTCGCTTCATTAACTGCTTCTAACGCTGTCGATGAAGAAGCATCACTGCGAGTTTCCGTATCAACTATACGAACATTCTCGGCTCCGAGACGTTCAAAGACTCTAATATAATTTTCTCCAACTTCTCTAGGCAGCTCTGTTGCTGCGGTCATAATAACAATTCTGGCTTTTGTACCCCCAGCACGACGAACGAACTCCCGAAGAATTTGACAATCTCCTTCTTTGTCTTCGGCACCTCCAATAATGACTAACTGTCTTTTAATTTCACTAGCTACCATATAGCCACCTCATAAAAGTTATTATTTTTAATAAAACATGGCTATCAATCGTAAGAGAACACCCGTTTGGTAGATTACAATACAAAAAATAAATCTGTATTATTGTAGAGAACAAAGTAGTTTTAATTTTGTAAATCTTTTATTAAGATAAATGAATGCGGCTCTTTCCTGTTCGGCTATATCTGAGCATTACTACTCATTTTTAAAGAACGAATCGCACTTCAGTTCTACTGAGGTAAAATTTGGAATTCGTCTTGAAATTTCTTCTACCGACACTTTAAAAAGAAGAACTTGAGAGCGATCGCCCTAGCTTTTACCCCGGCACTGCAGGTACTTCTCGGAGCAAGTCGGGTTCGTTATGTACAAATGTAATTTGCAATGTCCCTACTAACTGTTTCTCTTTCAGTGCCGAGTCATTAGCAGGTATAAGTTGCTCGAAGCTCTCTTGGCTCAAATGCAAACCTGTCTCTTGCAAAGATGCAGCGAGTTTTTCCAAGTTACCGCTTGGCACCTCAAAGTTGATGCAGATTAAGACGTTCGAGTACAGGTGGAAGTCAGTCACCCAAGCACCTGCTTGGTTAATCGCCTCACTCACACGAGCAGTCATCTGAATCCGTTCTGCTTTAGTAAACCCATCTAGGCGTAGGAATCGTTGCTCAAACACAAGCTAACCTCTGAAGTGAATCAGTTCCATAATAGAGAGTTACGGGAGATCTGTCTTCATCCTGTAAGGTCACCGACTTGGGTGATTATGAAGACAGCACTGGATGGGTAAACTTTATCGAGCGGGTTGAGAAATGACGATCTCTATTCCCTTTGACGTGTCATTTCATTTTGATGATGATTTACGTGAGGTTCCAAACAATCCTACTGAAATGCAACAAGCATTGAAATTTCTGCAATCCCAACTTAAGGATAATGCAATTGAAATAAAGAGCCAAATTCAGCTTCTTGGATTAATTGGTGTTTATTCCCGCATATTGAAAGACTTTGCGGTTGCCCAGCAAGCTCTAACTTCAGCTGTTGAGCTATCAGAATTGGTTGGTTCTAAACAGTTGAGAACTGCGAATATGATTCGGTTAGCTCATGTTTATCAATGGCAGAAGGACTACGCGATTAGCGAGCAATTATTGTATGAAACGATTGCTCTTTGCCAGTGCGATTCTGACTTAACATTCTATCTTGATTTTGCATATCAACATATGGGGAAATGCAAATTTGATCGACACCAGTATGAAGCAGCACGGGGTTTTTTTGAACAAGCCCTGTCTCTTCGCAACAGTAAAGGCGATCGGTCTTCGATCGAGTCAACTCAGTTTGCGCTCGACGCTGTCAATCGTCGTAGTTTAAGCGCAGGTTAACTAGTAGGTAAGTAGGTAAACTGTTGACCGAGAGGGGGCGGGGGGGGAGGGTGGGTTTTTTTGTGAGCTACCCACCAGTAACTGAAGATGAGACAATGCTTTAAAGCTATGTGGAAAAAGATTTTCTTAAAAAGTTTTGAGTTATTACCAATTCGGGTCAGTGGCTGCGCGATCGCCTTCACTTGAGTTTACAGCACTCTCTTTAGGAATTCAGAACCGATCTGTCAATATCAAAAAGCAATTCACACAGAAAAGAGCGAGCCTCTTCTAAAGAAAAGTGTCTGGGCTTTCCCTGAAAAACGATTTGGTATTCGTTACTGTTGGGACCATCTCCGTATCCAGAAATCAGTTTGTGGTGAAAAGCTTCTTCTGCAAGGTGTTGAACTTCATTTCTAAGAACAACTTCTGTATTCATCATAGTCTGTCGTCTCCTATAATTATACAAACAGTGATTTAGCAAGTATAAAAAATACAAAGGGATTGCGACTACTTTCAAAAGTTGTATCTTTTGGCTCGGTCTGGTGAAGGACAAATAACGAACTAGGCTATAGAACTGTAACCTAATTCCTGTTGAGATTTGTTCCCTGTTAGAGTGTTCCTTAGTTCCCTTGTTCAATGATTATGCCTTTAGGATAACTAAAAGTCATTATATTGGAGTTACAATAAGCAGGCATAAGCGTAGCATTTGATCCAAAACTCAAGTGTAACGTGTACGGTGTAGCGCGGCCTGTTGCCATCGCTTCGCAAGTAGTATTCAATTTACAAGATAGTAACTCAGTCTGGAGAAAGCATATATACCTCCAGCTCAGGTGTTTAGCCAAAGGTCTAGAGTCAATGGTTCAAGACAGAGTTGCAGAGCCAATCCGCGTTAACGCAAGAAAGACGGATGCGTTCGATATTTTCAACTTTAAGCATTACGTTGGTCCGAATCCCTATTTAGAAACAGGGGCACTAGTATTTGATTTTACTTTGACTCAATTTACAGAACCTCTGCCTGTAGAGGATTATGTTGCAGTCATTAGCGATCGCTATCCAAATTTGGGTAACGAAACCTACGATTCCCATGCCCATCTGTTTGCACGTACTTTATCAGAAGTTGGAAAGCTACAAATGGATTTACACCTCTTCAGATGGGGTATAAAACCGTATTCCGATTTTACGAGGATTAGCTTGCAGTCATTGCACGAACGCACAACACGGGGTGTTGTTTACTTTGTTTGGGATTGGTTTGAAGCCATAACTCGGGACAAAGAAATTACCTTTGAAGAACAAATTTCAAGCCTTCAAAAGCGGTTTCGGCAATCTGTCTATGGTGGACCAACAGTCTACACTCTACTGCGAACAGCTTTCCATAAAGGTATTCCTGCATTCTACTTGTGGGATGAAGGACTTACTCAGTATGGATATGGCAAGAAACAGGTTCGGGGTATAGCCACAACATTTGATAGCGACAGCCACGTCGATTCCGACTTCACAACCCGTAAAGATGACTGTAAAGCTTTTTTAAGAACTTTGGGATTCCCAGTTCCTAAAGGAGATATTGTTGTAACAGAAAAGGAAGCCCTTGCAGTTGCTAGAGAGATTGGTTATCCAGTAGCAGTGAAGCCAGTCGTCGGTCACAAAGGAATTGGAGTCACCGCAGAAGTGCGAGACGAATACGAACTAGAATCCGCTTTCGATCGCGCACTCAAGGCAATTCCAGAAAACGAATCGACACGTATCATTGTTGAAAAAAGCATTATAGGTGCTGATTTTCGCCTGCTGTGTGTCAATGGTAGATTTGTTGCTGCTACGGAACGTCGTCCTGCATGGGTAGTGGGTGACGGTGACTCAACTATTGAAGAATTAATCCGAGAAGAAAACCGAAAACCCGGACGGTGGGACACTCCAACCTCAGCAATGGCTAAAATTCAGTGTGATGAGGCTATGGAACAGTACCTCGACCAGCAGCGCTTGTCACTTGACAGTGTCCTTGAGAAAGACCGTAAAGTTTATCTTCGTAAAGTTGCTAACCTCTCATCAGGAGGAGTTAGCATTGATGCAACGCGTGAAATTCATCCAGACAATATTATTTTGGCGCAAGACATTGCCCAGCACTTCCGACTCATTTGCTTGGGGATCGATGTGATTGCTCGAAATCTTAACGAATCTTGGAAGTCAGGCGACTTTGCCATTTTAGAAATCAACGCCGCGCCAGGGATTTTGATGCATCTTAACCCTGCTATAGGAGAAAGTGTTGATGTTCCTTCATCTATCCTAGAAACTTTTTATAAGTCAGGGATAGATGCCAGAATACCCATAATTACCTTTAACAACATCTCCGTACAGGAACTTCAAGAAACAATAGACCACATTCTTTTACAACATCCTGACTGGACAATCGGTGCTGTTTGTCGGGAGGGGGTTTTCGTCAATCGTTCGGAAAAAATTCTCAATAAAGATTACAACTCCAACCTCCTAACATTGCTACGCAATCCCAAGCTTGATTTGCTGATTGCTGAGTATAAAGAAGACGTTTTAGAGAAGGAAGGGATGTTCTATTACGGAAGTAATATGGTCGTTCTCGATAACCCCACGGAAACTGAGACGGTACTGACACGGGACGTTTTTGAAGACTCCACTGTGGTTATTAGAAAAGGAGATAATATTTCCATCCGGCGCAAGGGATTGATTGAAGAATACTCTTTGGGAGAACATGAACCGTTTACACGGGTTTATTTGAAGGAAATTGGCACAGTTTTGTAATACGTGCATTACAAAGAGATAACAAAAGTAGAGACATAGCAAGCTATGTCTCTACTGTTAAAGATAACTCCGTTAGGTATAGGCTTTACAACTATAAGTTGTCAATCTCGTTAACTTTTTGAAGTGCGGGAAAACCATTCTTGATAGTTTTTCTGATGTTCTTCGTCCTCTACAACGATAGTGACTCTTACCGCCTTACAGCCATGGTTTCGTTCAAGAGCGATCGCATTTAAAAGCAAACTGGCGATTTTAGGAGAACTAAATTCACCACTGACGGTTAAACTCCCATCAAAACTATCAGTTGAATGCAAGCTATCCGTGTCAGCAAACTCAAAATCAGCTGAGATATCTCCTTGGCTTAAATCTATTTCTGCAAGTTGTTTGCGTTCCGGGCTTACTTGCTCGACAATCAATTTTTCACTCCGAATAGGTACCTGTACCATCCGGGTTTCTACTTGCTTGCGAACGATCACTTCACCAACTTTTCTTTTACTGCGGTCTACAATTACGCGTTCTCCAAGCAACCGCACTATCTCTTCTACAGAAGAGATATTCCCATCATTTGTATTGACTATACTATTTGAAATTACTGAAGTATCTTGTGTATTTCCTGCTAAAGTATTTGAATTATCTTCCATTGTACTAATTTGGCTGTTTTTCTCTAGAGGGTTTTCCAATAATCTTATCTCTGTTTTTTTAACTTTTAAAAAAATACATTTAATTTGAGAGTCAATTTTCTCTACTAACTTACTACTTAGTAAAAAAGTTTGATATTTCTCGTCTGAATTTCTATTTGTATTAACTACAAAACTAATTTGACGATTGACATCAATAATTAAATCTTGCACTTCACCTACTAGCTGATTTTGCCTATCCATAATGGTAAATTTACGCACTTTTTGGCGCAAGCTTTCCAGCAAAGTACTAATTCTGGCAATTTTGCTAGTGTCTTTATTACCTATACCAGGCATTGTCTTATTCATTGTTCTTCTTAATTAGATTAAGAATTGGTTGCTTTAACAGGCTTTAAGATCCCCAGCTTCTGAAAAGAAGTCGGGGATCTGACCGTTCTAGTTTGTTCAACTAGAGGGAAAAATACAAGGGATTAGCGCTCATCAATTGGGAGACCGGGAGCGTTAACGTCTAGTTCTTCGCGACGAATTGTCTCTTGTTCTTCTACAGTATCCCGATCTACAACTTTTCTAACTCGAACTTCTTCGCGCAGGACAGCTTCCTTACGGATGTCAGGAGTTTCTTCGTAGATTTCCATACGAGCAACTTCGCCTTCACGGAAGTTTGCTTCCCCAGGATTCACTGCTCTACCTGCATCTGTTGGCGTTACCCGCTCAACAATAACTCTCTCTTTCTCTATTGGAACTGCAACTCTTGCTGTTTCAGTTTCAATGTGTTTGCCAATAGCGACTTCACCAGCCTTGATCCGTCTCTTATTAGCAATCAATCGTTCTTCGTATAGTCTCAGCGTTTGATGATCGCGATCGTTCATCCCATACAAAGATGGCTCAGCATCGTAACGGTATGTATTGCGATCGTAGCTAGTGGTGTTAGCGGTAGTTGCAGGCTGATTGATTGAGGCTGCTACTCGATTTGCTGCAGATCCAGCTGCATAATTAGCATCTAGAGGAGCAGATGCTTCCAAAGGAGTCGAAGTTTCTAGAGGAGCAGATGCTTCTAAAGGAGTTTTAGTACCGACAGGACTGCGATAAACGTTACGCAGACGCTCTTCATAGTCGTAATCAATAGCGTCACGTTCGTTGAACTCTGGCAAATTATCTGCTTGCTCTCTCGTCATTCCTACGGCGTACACGCGATTTGTATTGTAATCGATGCGAGCGCGACCAATAGGAAGCAATACTTTCTTACCAAAAATCCAAAAACCTAAATCAACAACAAAGTAGCGAAAACGACCTTCATCATCAACTAAAACATCGTTAACTGTACCAATTTTCTGGTCGCTTCCTTCTTCATAGACACTCATTCCTTTGATGTCATCGCCACCAAATGTGTCTTTATAGTTTGGATCGAAATCAGAAACTTTATAAAGAGGCATATTTTTACCCTCCAACTATTTTTCTCTCTTACTCAGTCATGTTAAAAGAAGAATTTCTATGATTCCTCTCTCCTACGAATGACTTAATTAGACTTGTTATTAGTTAGTTTTTCTTGGATCGAACTCTCAACGAATACCCACCATCTACTCACTTTTATGACTTAGTTAGACTGGTGAGTGATTAGTCGTTACTTGTTATTTTTAGATATTACGTAACACTATTAACGACTAACCACTATCCACTAACAACTAACCCTTAAATTAAATCCGGTCATTTAATTTTTTCTCGGAAGTATTCGTTAGTAAATCTCCCTCTGTCTGAATATCTAATTCTTCACGACGGATGGTTTCTTGTGCTTCTACAGTATCGCGATCTACGACTTTTTTAACTCGAACTTCCTCACGCACAAAGGCTTCTTTGTGGATCTCGGGTGTTTCTTCGTAGATTTCTATACGTGCAACTTCTCCTTCTTGGAACTGTAACTCGCTAGGATTGACTGCTCTTCCTGCATCTGTAGGATTGATGCGCTCAATCACAACTCGCTCTTTTTCAATTGGTACTGAAACTCTTGCTGTTTCAGTTTCAATATGTTTGCCAACTGCAACTTCTCCTGTTTTAACGCGGCTCTTGTTGGCGATTAACCGTTCTTCATACAATCTGAATGTTTCTTGATGTTGGTTGTTCAAATTGTACAAAGCGGAGTCTTGTTGGTAGTTGTAAGTATCGCGATTGTGGGTTGCAGTACTGGATAGAGGGCGATAAGCTTTACGGACTTGTTCTTCGTAATCGTAATCAACCGTCAAATTGGATCTGTATTCAGGTAAGCTTTGTACTTGCTCTTTGCTCAGTCCATCTACAAAAACGCGTCTGGCGTTGTAGTCAATGTGAGCTAGACCAATTGGTAGTAGAATCTTTTTATTAGAAGAATCATAAGCGCTATCTATAACGAGATAGCGAAAACGACCTTCACCATCTACCAACACATCATCAACAGAGCCAATTCTCTTTCCACCTTGGGTATAGAGATCTAAAGCTTTAACATCATCGCCACCAAAAGTCTCTCTGTAGTTTGGATCGAAGTCTGCAATCTTGTAAAGAGGCATGGTATTTTTCTGTACTATTAAGAACGTCTTAGTAGTAGAGTAAAATTGAATAAAAAAATTTCCCTCTTGCTGACGACTTAATTTAACTGACGATTTAGCAGTCAAAGGTTATGAATTTCTAAGAATTGATTATTACTAATTTTTGAGCGCTCAACATTTATTTTCAAACTGAGAAAAGAGTGCTATGCTAGCTTTTTTACGAAAAATACAACATCAGTCTCTAGAAAGAAAGTATATTAAATTTTATTTCATAAGTAAGACTAATTAGTTTTATCATTCATCTAAAATTATCAAAAAATGTCCAATCAAGTTTGGCTATCACAACTTAAAGAACACAAAGCGATCGCAGTTATCCGTGCTCCAGAAATTTCATTGGGTTACCAGATGGCTTTAGCAGTTGCATCTGAGGGAGTTAAGTTTATTGAAATTACTTGGAATAGCCATCGTGCTGCTGAACTGATAGGTCAATTACAAGCAGAATTACCTAAATGCACGATCGGCACTGGTACATTATTAAATCTCAAGCATATGCAAGAAGCTATTGCAGCAGGAGCACAGTTTCTCTTTACTCCTCACGTTGACTTAGCAATGATTCAAGCAGCGGTTGCTGTTGATGTCCCAGTCATACCGGGAGCGCTTTCCCCTACAGAAATCGTTACTGCTTGGGCTCATGGTGCAAGTTGTGTCAAAGTATTTCCCGTAGAAGCACTCGGAGGTGTTCAATATATAAAAAGTTTGCAAGGTCCCTTGGGTCATATACCCCTAATTCCAACAGGTGGTATTACTCTAGAAAATGCTAAGGATTTTTTACAAGCAGGAGCGATCGCAGTTGGTTTAAGCAGTCAATTATTTCCTAAAAAGTATGTAGAGTCAAGGAATTGGCAGGCGATTGCCCAACTGGCAAAAAATTTAGTGCAAACAATGGGAACTGGGGACAAGGTGGACAAGGAAGATAAGTAATACTTAATGCCTAATGCCCAAAATCCAAAATTCAATAAGTGTTAAGAAAGTTAAGAAAAATGGTTGGTAAAGATTTTCAGAAGTTAGCTCCGCGTAAGTCCTTTGCCCAGCATTGGCTAAAAAGTGATAAAGCCCTCAACGAAATCGTTCGGGCTGCACAACTCCAAAATTGCGATCGCGTTTTGGAAATTGGTCCGGGAACAGGTGTGCTCACTCGCCGCCTGTTGCCAGAAGTACAATCCTTATTAGCGGTGGAGATCGATCGTGACTTGTGCAAGCGCTTGGTCAAGGAACTTGGAAACAAAGAAAATTTCTTACTCCTACAAGGGGACTTTCTTGAACTAAATCTACTACCCCTGCTTCAATCGTCTCCGGCATTTCAAAACCAAAACAAAGTCGTTGCTAACATTCCCTACAATATTACAGGACCGATTATTGAGAAATTGCTGGGTACAATATCTAACCCCAATCCCCAACCCTATGATTTAATCGTGCTACTGGTACAAAAAGAAGTTGCAGAACGACTGACAGCAAAAGCCGGCTCGAAAGCTTTTGGAGCACTGACTGTAAGAGTCCAGTATTTGGCAGAATGCGAGTTAATTTGTACGGTTCCGGCGGGAGCGTTTTACCCACCACCAAAAGTAGATTCAGCCGTTGTGCGCTTGGTTCCCCGTAAATTTGAACCACAAGCCTTGGATGCACGACAGTTAGAAATGCTGGTTAAGTTGGGCTTTGGAGCAAAGCGCAAAATGTTACGAAATAATTTGCAATCAGTTGTGGAACGCGATGACTTGACTAAGTTACTAGAAGAATTAAACGTAAATCCCCAAGTTCGAGCAGAAGAACTGAGTGTCGGACAATGGGTAACATTAGCAAATAAAATAAACCTTAGTTCGACCCAAGCTTAGTCTGCTTTCCCACGGAGTAAGTAACCATAAAGCCCCCCTTTCCAAGGGGGGTTTGGGGGGATCGAAAACCACTGTGTCAATCAGCAAAAAATCCCCCTGCATATAGTGACCACCTTTCCTTCTTAAAACAGAATTTCCTCCTCAATCTGCTGACACACACCATCAAATTCCATCATCACCTGCTCATTCGTAAATCGAAGAACCTTCAAGCCATAGTCTCCCAAGATCTGTGTCCTCTCCAAATCGTACAACCTACTCTCTTCTGTAAAATGACTCTCTCCATCCACCTCAATCACCAGTTTTAGCTCAGCACAGTAAAAATCAACTATAAAGCGATCGATCGGGCGCTGACGCAACACGCGAAATGGAAACATTTTCAGATATCCTTGCCAAAGCTTTTTTTCAGCAGGAGTGAGATTTTTGCGAAGTTCCTTTGCTTTAGTTACAAGTTGTGGGTTGTAAGGCAAGTTAAAATCTGTTTTGCAGAGGTTGTAAGTCATTTGATCCCCCCTACCCCCCTTGGAAAGGGGGGAAATGGAATTACGTACACATTCAGATTTAGTACTCCCAAGCAATGAGGAGCGCACCAGGTTTGTGCTCGCTATTCCATACCTGAAAAAGGGGGGAAATGGAATTACGTAGACATTAGGTTTTTGTGCTGCATAGTCCTATCTGCGTACTAATCATCGGTTGGGTGATTACCGTTGAAAACCTGTTAATTGTGCAGTATTCTCGTAATCATACAAAAATCGGGAAACTTGACGAATAAATTCTGTTGCTCTGGAGTCATGATTGGGTCTTTTGACCAAAATTCCTGCCAAGTATATTTTTCCGTTTGGTGTTTGAATAATTCCCGCGTCTCCAAGCACAAATCTCAGCGTTCCAGTTTTATGGGCAATGATAGCACCCGAACCCAAACCAGAAGGTAGCATACTTTGGTTGTGGCATTGACGCATTATTTGCAAAACTTGAGAACGACTGGTGTTATTAATTAATTTGTCGTTGGTAACTAGCGCAGATAATCTCACTAAGTCTTTTGCACTGGTAGTATTAGTTCCGTTAACGTCTGCTAGAAGATTGCGAATTGTGGTATTTTTCAATCCCCAACTCTGAAAACGCTGATTTAATACCGCCTTACCACCCAAACGGTCAATAATCATATTTGTGGCGGTATTATCACTGATAGTCATCATCTTAGTTGCAGTTTGCAAGACGCTAAATCGACTGCCAACAGATTGACTTTGCATATCTCCCGAACCACCAGCAACTAAGTCCCGTCGCATCACCAAAGATTCATCAAAACGCACTCTACCGGCTTCTATTTCCTGAAATAATGCTATCAAAATGGGGAATTTAATGGTGCTAGCTGCTGGAAATGCTTTATCTCCATTAATATTTAAATAATCACCAGACTGCAAATCCAAAAAAAACATTCCTGGGAGGAGAAAACTGTAACGAGCCATTAAAGCTTGAATTTGAGAATTAAGCGGTGACATTTCTTTGCCTGTAGGAACAATTTCGGCAAATGAATCACGATCGCCTGAATTTACAGAATCAGTTTCAGGTTTTGGCGCAATAAATTCAATTTCCGGTAAACGATCTAATTCTTTTGAAGAATTGTTATCCGCAATGCTATTGGAGTATTTACTCTGCGCGATCGCTCTTGATTGGTTACTATACGCTGATTGTGATGGAGTTGCTTTTGCTGGAGAAGATAACAATACAATAGATGTGAGGCTTAATACGAACCAGTGCAGTTTCATTAGTGTGCTAGGAGGTGTGAACCGTAAATCTCGATAGAAATGTTTTGCATCTTATTCACCAACCACTCCGGTTGTCAAGATCGAGCAAAAAACTTCTTGAAACCTTTACAGTTAACTCATTTTCGATGGCATTGTCTCTCCTCGTAGAGGAAACTCTCTCAGACTACCAAAAATCCTGACTTAAACGCCGATTTTCTCCCATACCCCCATTTCGGTATAAATACTGTGTTGACCAATGTTCGCAAGCTTCTGTAAGCACTTGTAGCTCCTCTGAACTCAGGAGTTCGTTGGGTTTGTCAGATGCCAGAATCTTAGCTGCTAAGGCGGCTAAGTTGTGTTCTACACCATACTTGAGCAGCTCGTTATGATAAAGATTCTCGTTTTCTTGGGCTAGCTTGAAAAAGTAAGGAGTCATTAATTTTCCAAGATCGCTAATTGTTAATACTCTTATTTGTAAACTTGAACTGCGATCGCAGTTACCAACAAAAAAAGTAAATTTTTCATTCTTAAGGCAGTTGTAATAATAAAACTAAACAAGGTGAAGTGTCAAGAAATAATTTGCATTTGGTCTAAAAAGGCAAATGCCTGACATAATGGTTTTGTTATTTACCCATGCAGAAAAGCGACTCCTAACTCCTCGCTCTTAACTTTACCTATGCGTAGTTACACCTTAATAGCTCCTGCCAAAATCAACTTATATCTAGAAATTATTGGCGATCGCTCCGACGGGTATCACGAGTTAGTTATGATACTCCAAAGTATTGGCTTAGCAGATGAAATTCATTTACAAGCAGGGAGTATTGACACCATCCGCCTTCACTGCAACCAACCAGATTTACCAACAGACAGAGGTAATTTAGCATACCGTGCTGCCGAACTCATGACGGTAAAATTTCCAGATGCTTATGCAAAATATGGCGGTGTGGACATTAATATTAACAAGCGCATCCCTATAGCCGCAGGGTTAGCAGGAGGATCGGCGAATGCAGCAGCTGTATTGGTAGGAATAGATTTGCTGTGGAATTTAGGTCTAACTAGCACAGAATTAGAGCAGCTTGGCTCTCTACTGGGTTCAGATGTACCATTTTGCGTGGGAGGTGGAACTGCGATCGCGACAGGTAGAGGTGAGCAGCTTTCGCCGCTTAATGCTTTAGACAATATATATATAGTATTGGGCAAATACCGCAGTTTAGAAGTTTCTACCGCTTGGGCATACAAAACCTACAGACAGCAATTTGGGGATACATATCTGAGAGATACAGAAAGCTTGGTAGCTCGCGCTGCAGCAGTTCATTCTGGATCGATAGTCAAAGCTATAGTAAATAGAGACCCAAAAGAAATTGCCCAAAAGCTGCACAACGATCTAGAGCGTGTGGTGTTACCAGAATACCCGCAAGTCTTGCAACTGCGAGAAACATTTGCAGCAGCAGGTGTTTTAGGAACGATGATGTCTGGTTCGGGACCGAGCGTATTTGGGATTTGTGAATCTCAAGAGCAAGCAGAACAAGTTAAAACTCGTGTTCGAGAAACTATTCCTGACAAGGATTTAGAATTATTCGTTACTCAAACCATTACACATGGAGTACAATTCACGGTTAATCGTTAAGTGCGGCTACACTGATAAGTAATAACTTACCACTAAATTATGGCAGACCAAAAGATCGCGCAACCAACAGACTCTCAAGCGCAAGTACCTACAAATCCTTTACGCTGCATAATAGGAGCTGTGATTTCCGGGGCATTAACTTATGGATTGTACTCTCTCATGATTGGCATAGTGACAACCTATGCCAATAAACCCATTGCATCAAATAGCCAATTAGCAGCAAATATTGCTTCTGCTGTCAGGACTTTGGTTATAGGTGTTACAGCTTTAGGTACTGGAGTCTTTGGCATAGTCACAATAGGTTTGTTGGCATTAGCAGTGCAACTGGTTGTTCAAAAGCAAACAGGAAAACAAAATTAAACTGGTAAGCTTTTGAAACCGAAATCAAAGCAGAAGGAATTGAAGCTATTAACGATAAACAGGGATTTGTTTTGCGTTCTACCAAAAAGGTGTAAATTTTTCATATTTTATCTTTAAAGAAGCTTAACGTAAACTTGTAATGGGAAGTCGCGAATTGTTAGCTTTGATTTCGTCCGGTATCCAAGCTTGGAACCAATGGAGGGACAAAAATCCTGAAGTTAAACCAGATTTAAGTCATATAGAAATTTCGACTATCTTAGATGGTATAAACTTCAGTTATGCAAATCTTCAAGGAGTCAAAATTTACGAAGCCGAACTGCGAAATGCGAACTTTCACAGCGCGGACTTAAGTGGTGTTGATTTTAGCATTGCAGACTTAAGTGGAGCCAACCTGAGCTACGCTGACCTCAGTGATGGGCTATTTTTAGCATCAGTAGAGTTTCACGGAGCTAATTTAAGTGGAGCAAACCTCGCAAGAGCAGACCTGGGGGTATGCGTCCTCTATCACGGTCTTTTGTTTCGAGCAAGTTTAAGTGGAGTTAACCTCAGCCATGCGAATCTCCATCACGCAAGTTTGCGATTTGCGGATCTTAACGATGCCAACCTTCATGGAGCAAATCTTTCTGGGGCAGATCTTTGTGCAGCTGATTTGAAGGGAGCCAATCTTTTTGGAGCTGACCTCAGCTATGCTGACTTAAGAGGAGCCAATTTTAGCAATGCCAATCTCACATACGCAAACCTCAGCCATGCAAAGTTGCTTGGTTCACCTGATTTTGAGAAATTAGGAATTTATGACCTCAGTTATCTGAATGATAGAAAAGCTAATTTTAGTAACGCCAACTTGAATGGAACATGTTTACACCCAACGGGTCTCGAATTCATCTTGCCCATCGCCGTAAATTAAGTTTCCATACTCCTGCCATTGGATAACTTCTTGAGAAGAGAGTGGAGGTGCGTGCAAAACGTGTAGCAGTAACAAACACCTCTTCCTTGTCCCCCTTGTCCGGCTCTCAAATAAGATTGCTATATATCCGAGCACATAATTATCAGAATTTTTGTTGGGGGAGATTAGCCACCAACATTTAATGCTCTGCTCTTACCGGGATTCATCAACCCGTGAGGATCGACCATTTCCTTAAACTTTAATTGTTCTGGATCGATCGCTTTTCTCCCACCATCCTCAATAATATAAGTATGGGGATTAGCAATAAACACCCCTTGTTCTTCGTGATAGCGGATAATTTCGTTGAGACGTTCCTCTGTTGTAAAACGTACAAGTTGCAAAGCACCAGGAACGACACGACCGTGTTGGCGAATAAATTCCAAATGCATAGTGACTTCATCGCCAAAATGATGATACATATGCTCGACCACTTGCAGATTATCGGCAGGGAAAACACTTTGCAAATAAGTTATAGAAGTATCCACAGTCCGAGCGTGTAATGTGGTGTGATTCCAGGTAAACTCCCCTAAATTAACCCCCTTACCTGCCTCTGATGCTAATTTTTGATACGTTATTTTACCGTTAAACTGCCGTACCAATCCCGGCAGTAATTCAAAACTAGATTGGGAAACAATTAACAAAGCAACGTGCTGACCATCAGGAATATGCTCTTTAATAGCTGTGAAATAAGGAGGGATTTGAGATGCAAAAACAGCAATTTCTTTCTTAATCATCCCTTCAGCCTCAGCTAGGGATTGACCGAATCTTGCAGCTTGCATGAATTCATCGAAAGTCACAATGACTTCCACCCAGGGGTACGCTGGAGCCAAAGGAATTTCCAACTCAGTAATAATACCATTAATGCCCCATGCATGATTTACCTTTTGTACGTCATCACCGCGCAATTCCATTGCTCGTGGTTCGTCTTCTAAAGTGACAACTCTTAAAGCTTGAAGATTACCCCTGTCTCCCAAAAAACCGTACTGTATCGAACCAATTCCCCCACTACCCCCAGCAATAAATCCACCTATTGTCGCCGTGCGGTATGTAGAAGGTGCCATTCGCATCTCCCAACCGATTTCTCGTGCTTGTTTGTCCAATGCTGCTAACTTTACCCCAGCTTGCACGCGTGCTATTCCCGGTTTTATCCAAAGTACTTCGTGCATTCGGGTCATATCTAGAATAACGCCACCCTGTAGGGGAACGCATTGCCCGTAATTTCCTGTTCCCGCACCGCGCACCGTTACGGGAACGCGATGTTTGACACAAGCTGCTGCAACTTTTAATACCTCTTCTTCATTGACAGGACGCACCACAAGATCGCCTACTTTCCCCTCTAGTTTGGGTACAAGTACCGGGCTAAAGGTATGGTAATCTTGAGATAACTTTGCTACTTGATGGGAATCAGTAATGAGTTCAATACCTTCTAAAGAGGTAATCAGAGCATTTATGTCAAAAGATTTTGTGGGTGTTGTCATAATTATATGAATTCTGTAACCAATGAGTCGCCAAGGCTGTCAAGATTAGGATACAGCTTTTCGTTAAATTCTAAATTGGTTACTGGGCATTTCTTCTCCCACCCACGACAGCACGCGATCGCTTGATGAAGACTGAAGAACTCTGTAATTTTACGTACCTTAAGTGTGGTTGGAAATTGCAAATTTATTGAAACGCTCCAAGACTTTCACAAATATGGCGCGTTTCACGATTTTGATTTGGATTGGCTTTGAGATAGTCCTTTAACCACCGACAACCGCGTACTTGCAAATCGTTGAGATTTAAGTTCCATACAGTGATTTTTCCATCGTCACTGCCAATAAAAAGGGTGTGTCCATCAGGGCTGAACGTCACACTATTTATAGGGCTCGAATGTGAAGTGCGAGAAGTCAGTTCTTGACCATCTAAACTCCAGAAGTTTATATAGCTGTCCCGACTAACCGAAACAAGAATTTGACCGTCAGGACTAAAACTGATATCGCTTACCGTACCACGGTGACCCCGAAGTATTTTAACTTGACCATCTAAACTCCAAAGTCTAACTGTTGCATCCTGACTGGCAGAAGCTAGGGTTTTGCCGTCTGGGCTAAAAGTGATACTTGTAACAACATCATCGTGCTGCCCTAATGTTCTCGCTTTCCCAGTCTCTAAACTCCAGAGTTTAATGGTTCTATCCGCACTAGTTGAGGCGAGCGTTTTATTATCGGGACTAAAACTGAGGCTTGTTACCTTACCATTATGTCCAATCAAGGTCTTTAGTGGCTGTCCATCGCCATTCCACAGTTTAATTGTTTTATCTTCACTACCAGAGGCTAGGGTTTTGCCATCTGGGCTGAATATGACAGATGTAACTCCTGCACTGTGCATATGTAGCGTTTTGGGTTCCCGACCATCTAAATACCAGAGTTTGATGGTCTTATCCTCACTTGCTGAAGCCAACACCGTGCCATCGGGACTAAAACTGAGGCTTGTCACCTGACGATGATGTCCAGTTAAAGTCTTCAGTAACTGTCCTTTGGCGTTCCAAAGTTTAATGGTGTTGTCATGACTGGCAGAGGCGACAATTTTACCATCACGACTGCAAGTGATATCGGCGATCGCACCATTATGCCCAGAAAGGGTTTGCAGCGATCTGTTTTCCGGACGCCAGAGAGTAATCGAGTTGTTTCCGCTTGCGGACGCTAAAGTTTTGCTGTCGGGACTAAAGCTGAGGCTGTAGATCCGATCGTCCTGTCGGGGAAAGCTTTGCTGTTTGTAATCATTCACTGTCCATAATTTAATGACACCATCTTCATCAGCAGAAGCCATAGTTTTGTTATTTGGGCTGAAACTGACACTGAGAACAACAGCATTGTGAGCCAAAGAAATTTTCTGTTCCCAATTATCTGTGCTCCAAATTTTGATAGTGTTGTCTTGACCAGCAGAGGCAATAGTTTTACCATCTGGGCTGAAGGCAACACTTGTCACACCTTGGCTGTGCCCTGTCAAAGTTTTGAGTACCCGACCATCTGTGCTCCACAGTTTGATGGTTTTGTCCTGGCTCCCAGAAACAATGGTTTTACCATCTCGGCTGAAGACAACACTTGTCACACCTTGGCTGTGCCCTGTCAAAGTTTTGAGTACCCGACCATCTGTGCTCCAGAGTTTGATAGTGTTGTCCTGGCTGCCAGAGGCGATAGTTTTACCATCTGGGCTGAAGACAACACTTGTCACACCTTGGCTGTGCCCTGTCAAAGTTTTGAGAACCCGACCATTGATGCTCCAGAGTTTGATAGTGTTGTCCTCACTGCCAGAGGCGATAGTTTTGCCATCTGGACTGAAGGTGACACTTGTCACGGCTTTAGGTTGCTCTATAAAAGAATTGAGTACCCGACCATCGACACTCCACAGTTTGATGGTTTTGTCCGCTTTTGATGCTGAGACAAGCATTTGACCATCAGGGCTGAAACTCACACTTGTGACATCTCGACTATGCCCAAATAAACGATTATATTCTTTGACTCTATAAAGTATGATTTGCAAAGTCTTTGCCAATCCGTATTCAATTTGGGAATTGGAGGGGAATAATTTTAGCAGTGGGTTCTTTAAATTCTGTGCTGTTTGAATACCATGACGTAATGCTTCGATTTCGCGGTAGGAAACCCATAATCCATCCGAAACTTGCGTATCTGCTTCAATCTGTCTGATTTGAGCATTGCGCTGACCGATTAAAGCCGCAACACTCAAACCGCTTAATCCCAGCATCACCGCGATCGCAATCATCCAACGCAAGCGAGTATTCCTTTGTTGTCGCCTGATGCTGCGTTGCACAAACTCTGCTTCTACCTGATTCAACCAGTGGTCACTGGACTGAAGTTTCTCATTTAAGACTGGGAGATAAGGATCGTTATTCCAAAGATAATTTACCGATTTTTCTCTTGGATGTTTTTGAGCATTCTTTATCGGCTGAATCTTGCGCTGATTAAACCAGTTTTCGATAACATCAAGTTTTTGCTCAATGGAATTGAGGAGAGATTCAGCTTTAGCTGAAAAACTTGGTAATTGCTCCTTGTTTTTGATACTTTTCCACTCTAATGCAGCAGGCGTTAAACGGCGTTGTAGTTCCAGGCTTTTCTCCGCGTCGATCCATTCACGCAACCTATTCCACCCGCATATCAGAGCATCATGGGCAGGTTCTACGTAAGGTTTTTGTTCCTCATCTGCTCCCCGAATCAGCAAGCGAGCATCACAAAAGTGCTGAACGACTTCCTTTACCAGCTGGTTTTCTGGTTCTGGATACTCCAGTTCAATTTCTGATACCCTGCGGCGAGCTAGTTCGCCACTACCAAAAGCAACCATCCTTAACATCACATGAGGTATGGTTAGCTCATAAGCCGAGTTCAAGTCCACCAAGACTTTGTATTCCTGCTCGGCTCGTTGGGTTAGGGATTGGATGACTCCTCCTAATTCTTCATAATCTGCTTGGGTAAGCGCTCGATCGAGGGTTCTGTTTTGATTGTTAGCCTCCCATTGGCGCTTTAAATACTTTAAGTAAAGTTCGCTTAAGGCAAAGGACAGTAGCGGTAGTGTCCCTGGCATATCAGCTACTTCATCTATCAATTGGTCTACCAAACTGTAGGGTTGAAAATACATAACCCGCGTTTCTGCTGGTTTCTCAATCGCTTCTCGCAATTCTGTTTTTGTCATGGCAGACACGATAAATCGTCCTTTTTGCCAATAATTCTTTAGGTCGGTATTTTCTAACCGAATAGTTGTTGGGAGCAACTTTAGAACAAGGTCTCTTAATTGCGGCTCAAAGTCGGAGCGTAAGGTGAAAACTACCCGTAACTGCTGAGGATGGGTAATAATTGCCTTTGCAATTTCATTTAGAAATGCCTTGCTTTCTTCCTCATTGTGACAAAGAGTTACAAGTTCTTCACTCTGGTCAATGAATAACAGTAGTTTTGAGGTGCAATTGTGGTTTACCCAAGTAGCGATCGCATCAGCGAGAGAATGCTGCTGATTTACCTCTGGTAGGTTGGCGTTAGCAAGTGCATAGTTCAAAGCCAAGAATGGCAAAGCTCCAGGTCGAATGGCAGGTATAATACTCCACGGTTGATGGGATTGCTGCTGATTTGTTGACTTCAATAAAGGCATTAATCCCGCTCTCACTAAGCTAGACTTACCAGAGCCGGAAGCACCTAGCACCACAGTTAGGGGATTGGTAGCCACAAAATCGTATAGTTTTTTGACTAACTCTGTTCTACCGAAAAACAGGTGGCTGTGTTTTTCGTCAAACGTCTGTAAACCTCGGTAGGGGTTTTGCGACTCATCCAAAGGCGGTGCTGGCGGTAAGTTCAATGGATGTCCTGGTGTTAGAAAGACATACTCGCCTTTATCGTGCTTTGTTAAAGACCAAATACCAGGGGTTTGCTTGTGGCGAAATGCTTCAGTGACAGGTTCAACGCGATCGCGTATATACAAGTACAGTTCGGTAGCAGTCATGACTCCGTCTCCAGGAGCTTTGCCATGGCTTGCTGGAGGATAGGCATCAGCAGCACCTGTAAGGGCTTCAAACAATGCGGTAGCAAACGGAGAATGGCTGCCAATCTCACCGCGTTGGGTATTGAGATCCAATGCATCTAAAGCTTTTTGGTCAGCCGCCGCAGAGGTAATGACTTGCCAAGCGGGATCGCAGATAAAGCGCTCGTAACGTTCTTGATGGAGTACTTCGGGCGTTGACATGGCATTTCTGGTAAATGACCAGCGAAACGCACCAGAAAAACAGCAGTCAAGTATACCAAGGAAGTGACGGCAGGTCAAGTGAGTCAAGCATTCATGTACTTGAGTCATTGGTAGGTAAGTTCTGGTATCTCCCAGTTTGGCATTCTGCGGTACTAAATAACCGTGTGGACCATCTTCGCTATTTAAGGCTATTCCGTGACCTGCAAAGTAGAATAGGAGGCGATCGCCAGACTGAACCTCTTGCAGCAGAGTTTTTTCAAGTAGATGAATTAAGTTGTCTAGGGTTGCATCTTCATCTAAATAAACCCACACTTGGTATTGATGTTTTTCCTTCAAAAGTTCTACTAGTTTTTTAGCGTCATTGATAGCAGTTTGGAGAGGAAAAATCCCATTTTGATAATTGTCAATACCAATGATAAATGCCAAATTGCGCGAAAAACCTGGCATGATACAACCCCTAAACTCAGTAATTTTTAACCATTCATTATTTGAAAAAAATCGTTTTTTTTAAGAAGCTTTAAATTGAGTTAGTTACAATCTCGCACAGTTATTTCAAATATCTAGGTTAAATATTTTTAATTTTTGAATTTGGACATTTGGAAATAAGTTTTAGCCTTTTCAAGCACTTCTAAGCGCCAGTTCGTGTTTAAATAAATACATTATCTATCTTATGGAATCGGCTGTGTGCCCATTCCACAAGAAAAAGTTTGATATTTTTTGATTTTGTAAATTCCTGAATTTAAGTTTTACAGACACTAGAAGATTCTGCTTGAGAAGATGAGCTAATTTTACACAATAACTTGTAAGTCTTTCCTAGTTTGACGGTCTTGCTTCTTTGTATTCAGGCTTTGGCTCCTGACGCTGGGTTTCCCTATCTTTCTCATTTTGGGGTTGAGAATTTTCTTTGGTGTTGCTTTTTTGAGAAGTTTTGTTTGACATCTTTGTGACTCCTTGACGATGGTAATTGTGTTTCGTCTGTTTCTACTCTTTTATAGTTGACTAAATTTGAACCTTATGCAGTTCATTATCTCAAGTAGCTCTGTCACTAGGTTGAGAACCTATTTAAAGTGAATAGTATTATCATACAAATTCAGTTGACTGAAAACTTTAACTTTTGCGATCGCCCCTAAAAGAGAACTCTCAAATTGCTACTTTTTGTATTTTTAGTTGTATCAAAAAATACGCTAAATTATATGATAAGCTCAGCTAATAAATGAATAGGAAATTCCTACTTCCTTCCCGTTATAAGATTACCGATATGCTTTTCCTATTTCTTCGCAATCTTTGCGTCTTTGTGGTTCATTTAAATAGGTAATCTTCCGGTGGAAAAGGAGTATCAACTCTTTGCATTAGCTCTGTAGTAAAAATCCATAGAGAGTTAGGTGTAAAATAAACTTTGGAGGATCGGTTAGAATAAAAACAGATAAACTCATTAAATCGTAATCCCTATCATTCCATGACGCCTTCAGACTTGTTAACTGCCCCAGCCTCTACCTCGCTACAAGCGAAATTAACAAATTTACGTGCGTTGATGCAAGAGTATCAATTAGATGCTTACCTGATTCCCTCTGCTGATGAGCACTTAAATGAATATCTCCCAGAAGCAAAACAGCGACGAATGTGGGTCAGTGGCTTTACGGGTTCTGCAGGAGATTTTTTGGTAGGACGGGAATCGAGTTGGTTGTTTGTTGATTTTCGCTACCACGAACAAGCCGATCTAGAGGTTGATTTATCTTTGGTTCATGTCTCAAAATTGGGCATGGAAGGGCATAATACTGTGGTGGAAACGCTAGAAACTTTGGGACAAAAAGTGGCTGGTTTTCGCTTGGGGTTCGATCCATTCACTATTCCTGTTGAACAATATCGGACATTTCAAAATAAATTAAAATCTGCTGGTGTGGAACTAGTACCAGTGAACCAGAATTTGGTAGATATTGTTCGTTCTCAAAGTCCTTGGGTTGAATCAGATCCTATACCGGCTTTGGGTGATTCTAAAGTATTTTACGTCCCTAATGAAGTAACCGGAGCGACAATAGAGCAAAAGTTGGGCAGAATTAGGGAAGCTATGCGAGCGCACAAAACAGAAATCTTCCCCATAACCAAGTTGGATCAACTAGCATGGCTGTTTAACTTAAGAGGTTGGGATATTCCCTACAACCCTGTCTTCATTGCTTATGCGATCGTGACTCCAAATGAAGCGTTTCTCTTAACTAATTTGGATCGCATTGATACAGAAGTTCGGCAATTTTTACAAGACAGTGTCACTTTACTTCCCTATGAAAAATACACAGAAACTCTGAATGCTTTAATTTCACAAGAAAGTCAGGGCAAAGTCCTTTTAGACCCCAAGCAAACGACAATGGGTACTTATCAGTTAATAGATAAGAATCGCATTGTAGAAACTGCTAATCCTATTGAGGGAATGAAAGCTCGCAAAAATGCGGTTGAAGTCGAGCAAATGAAGGGGGCGAATCTCAAATCAAGTCGCGGAAAAGTCCGAACTTTAAAGTGGATATCGGAACAACTTGCAAGCGGACAGCAATTGAGCGAGTTAGATGTTGCAAATGCGATCGCTCAATTCTACCAACAACAACCCGACTTCCAAGGGTTAAGTTTTAACACAATTGCAGGTGCGGGAACAAACAGTTCTATTGTTCACTACGGTACACCCAGTCCCAACGTATTGCTAAGTGAGGGTCAATTCTTCTTACTCGACTCAGGGGCGCAGTATTTGGGAGGGACAACAGATGCTACCAGAACTATTATTGTAGGTGAACCAACTCCCGAACAAATTTTACGTTATACCGAAGTTTTAAAAGCACACATTAACTGTGCCATGCAAAGGTTTCCCAAAGGGACAACAGGTGTGCAACTCGATGGTATCACTCGGGCTAATATGTGGATGGAGGAACTTGACTACGGACACGGTACCGGGCATGGAGTTGGTGCTTTTTTAAACGTCCATGAAGGTCCCAATGGCATTAGCAAGCGTGCTGCTGAACCCTTAGAACCGGGTATGGTAACGAGCATTGAACCGGGTTTTTATTTAGCTAATTGGGGAGGTATTCGTATTGAAAACCTCTACGTGGTGAAAAATTTAACTCCGGAGTCCGAACTCCAAGCAGATCCAAGCAAAACTCCTTGGTATGGCTTTGAACCATTAACGTACATTCCATTCGATAAACGATTGATTGCACTAGATCGATTGGAACTGAGACAACGTCAGTGGTTGGAAAATTACCATGCTGCTGTTGTGGAGAAGCTAACTCCAATTTTGGACCCGAGTGAGGCAGACTGGTTGAGAGAAGCGTGTCATCTGGGCGATCGCTAAAGACACTAGAGATAAGGCGGCTTTTTCAAGGCTGAGTCTTCCACTCCTTATCTGTAGTCAGTGGATTCAGCCAGAGCCCGCCATTGTGCCGTTTCTTGCTCGACGTAAGCGTTTTTCTCAGCAATTGCCTGAAGGGTGTCTGTCCCTAGAGGCAACCGCAGAGGTGGCTTATCTGCGTTGACGATCTCGAGGAGCGCCAGGGCGAGTTTGGTGGGATCTCCGGGTTGTTGATAGTTCAGTTCGGAGGCATGGTGACGGATTTTCCCAACAGTATCCGCGTAATCGGAAATTTCTATGGCAGTGCGCTGGAGCGAGCTGCCATCGAGGAAATTAGTCCGGAAGTATCCCGGTTCGACCACAGTAGCATGGATGCCTAGAGGAGCTAATTCATCGTGCAGAGCTTCGGTAATGCCTTCAACTGCAAACTTGGTTGAGCAATAGATGCCCCACCCATCAAAGATATTGAACGTTGACTTTTCACCTGAATATTGCAGTTCGCTACATATGTTAGATGGAACTCCATACCGTTGCCCACGGAAATTGGACTACTCAAGTTTCTTAAAATTGGCTCTTCAATCAAACCAAAATCCGCTCTAACTTTAAATTATCAACTCTAAACCAATGCTTGTTTTACAGGAGTCAAGTATATGAAAATTTTTATTGCAGGCGCAACTGGAGCAATTGGTCGTCCACTAGTGACGGGTTTAGTTGCGGCGGGTCATGAAGTGATTGGAATGACTCGAACAGCTCAAAAAGCTCATGTTCTTAGCGAACTGGGGGCAAAACCCGTAGTGGTTGATGCTTTTGACGCAGTTGCAGTCCGTACTGCCATGATTCAAGCTCAGCCCGAAGTGGTGATTGAGCAATTGACTTCTCTACCTCAAACCTATACCCGAGCATCAATGACTGCGGCGGCAGAACTGGATGCTCGATTGCGAAAAGAAGGCGGTGCGAATGTACAAGCGGCGGCCCAAGCGGCGGGTGTACGTCGTTATATTATCCAGTCCAGTGCGTTTTGGTATGCTCCGGGTGAGGGATTGGCGACAGAAGAAACACCATTTGCCTTTGATGCAACGCCTGCGATCGCCCTTTGGGCGGCTCCCTTTGGGAGCATCGCGTCCGGTACTCGTGTATATGCTGATACCGAACATCGAGTCTTATCAGCAACCAATCTTGAAGGGATCGCTCTCAGATACGGCTTCTTCTACGGACCGGGGACTTGGTTCTCAAAAGATGGCGATGTAGCCAACCAAGTCCGCCAACAGCAATACCCAATTGTGGGAGAAGGAAAAGGTGTTTGGTCTTGGGTTCATATTGAAGACGTTGCTCAAGCCACCATCGCTACAGTGCATCAAGGTACACCCGGTATTTACAACATCAATGACGACCAACCAGTCGAACTCCGTGTGTGGTTATCTGCTTTGGCTCGAACGCTTGGTGCTCAACCACCTGTTCGCGTCACTGAAGAAGAAGCAGAACGCGCTCAAGGTTCAGACGCAGTTTACTACGCCAACCACCTGCGTGGAGCATCAAACGCTAAAGCCAAACGAGAACTCAATTGGCAACCCAGACCGCTCGAATGGCTTGCAGAAGTTTCCGCTCTTTAGTGTAGAGCCAATATTGGCGGAACTTCTAACATGCTGAATTTCACATTGATATTTTGTGTCACATCTGTCGGTTAACGACAGGTATAAAAAACTTTGACCACTACATTTGAACAACATTGGAGAACAACAATTATGAGTCAAGCAAAGAGCCCAGCAGATCCAACACCCCCGACCTTGGAAGGGAAATTAGCTCTGTTACGGAAATTCAGGGATGAATTGGGCAGTGGTGATACCATTCGTCGTCTCTTTTTTGGCGATCTTGAACCTATTGCCGTTCAACCCGGAGGAGCAAATACCGTGGTTCATCTTTATAACCATGCTAATGATGTCACCATTGCCTATTGTGCTTCCTACGACGTATTTCTGGCTGCCCGTCCGGGACGAGTTACTGAATTCGATCCTGCCGAAATCAAATAAGCGACTGGGCTAATCGGATGCAAGATTTTGTGGAGTTAAGCCACACCACGAGTTTATAGCTCGTGGATTTTGCTGACTTTTCACCGGATGTGGAAAAGGGGACTGGTTCGCGACGAAATAACGCGAACCAGTCCTTTGAACTTAAGGTAATTTGCGTCCTCTAAGATAAGGTACTTGTAGTATCGTATTGAGGGATGCAAATGAAACTATTAGAAGCGAAGCCGTATCGCAATTGTGATTTTGGTGACAAACGTCTGACCAACAGAGCAATGTTAATTGCGAAGGTTTTAAAAGTAAAATATGGTCAGCCTCTATCACAAAATACTGAAATTTGGTTGTAAAGCGGAAAGTTACCGCTTGGCGGGTGAGAGTCTGTCAACGATGTTAGGTTTTTTAACAGTTATTGCGGCACAATTACTGCGAATGACTTATTTACATCGGAATTCCCCGCACAGTTCGGTAGAATTAGTGCTAACAAAAATACAAATGGATGTGTTATTTGCTAATACTCCACCCAAACAAAAAAAGCTCCTAAAGCTTACAGTTGATTGGGCAATTAGAGCAATTGCACGTCTAGGGGGATACTTAGAACATATCTATATTTCCCGACATCTGACCCCACAGGTGACAGCATAGCCAAGCTTGAAGCCGTACCCAACACTTGCTTATCACTTACCTCAAGATATTTCTGTAACTGCTCTAAGTTTCGATGATAAAGTTTCATTGCGTGCTGGCTAATTACCCTCACTCCTTCACTTGATGCTAAATATTAAGTTTAAGTGATACTACCTATACAATTATTAATTTCTTACTTTTGAGATATATACTTTTTAGAAGCAGTTTCTAGAGGATTTTTCCGGACTTTTTCAAGGTTAATATATCAATTATTTTCCGTTGCTATATGGAAGTTGTATTTCTAAAGTCCGTCCTCTTATGACTCTTGAATTATTTAATATAGAAAGTTTTAATATTTGTGAATAAAAAATAGTGGTAATTATAAATACATAACAGAGCTAACAAATAACAAATTATTGCTTTTTCTAATTTTTACCGATTTTTACCGCTTTTTCCTATTAGAGGTATTGTAATGATTACTTCTGACAGTCAAAATCAATCCTTAGACGGGTTAAAAGTACTTGTAGTCGATGACAATGATGATTGCTTGGAATTATTGAAGCTAATTCTTGAAGGTTTTTCTGTAGTGGTCAGGTTAGCGAAATCAGTGAAAGAAGCTTTAAAAGTTTTAGCACAGTGGGAACCAGATGTTTTAATCAGCGATATTGCAATGCCTTATGAAGATGGTTATTCCCTAATACGTCAAATTAGAATTTTGGAAAAATGTCAACAGTACAAGTATCTCCCAGCTATCGCCATAACAGGTTTAACTACACAAGATGAACACGCACGAGCTTTTAAGTCTGGGTTTGATGTATACACAGAAAAACCTCTAAACATTGATTTTTTAGCAAAAGTTATTGCTGAACTTGTTGAAAAATCCCCACTTCAATATCACTATTACGAGTATTAAGTAAGTGAAGCGCTTAGATTATTAAGTGAACTTGCAACCAAAATAGAAGGTAAGGAGACTGGTTACAAAGCTAATTCCTGTAGTCAATTGATTAAGGATGTCCTTGCGATCGTACACCTAATAAAAAAAGAGTAGGAGCACGTCCAGGACTGGCTCAACCGCCAATTCGCTTAAAGAGCGCGAATGATTACTCAATCCTGACTGTTGTTGGGTTGAGGACACAAAGCTTAACATCCTGCGACTGCTGAGTTTTATGAAGCTCAACTCAACCGACATATGTCTCAATCCGCGATCTGCTTGACTCAATATAAGGGCACATCAGACGATTTGTATCCACGAATCAGTATTTATGAAAGGATAACGGAAATGTGTACTCTAATTTTCTCGCGAATTGCATTCACGACTCTCTCCATATTCGCAACTCTCCCCGTATTTGCAGCTTCAGCCAACGATTGGTCTTATGAACTCCTCATACTCGAAGAGTATTGCGCTTCTGTGGGGAGAACAAAATCAGATGTACTCAGAGAACTCATCAGAACTCTGAAGACAAAGAAAAAGCCGTCCTAGAAGGACGGGGCTTTAAACCCATTCTTTCGGTAAAATCGGTAATTTTCAGGTGGAAAGGGAGCCCGTCATCCTTATTATTGGTTATATTTGCAGTACCAAAGTAACCAAGCATAATCTATGACTGATTTTTCTCCTAATGTAGCACCTCAGTATTTAGAAGGATTAGAAAATACACCTGATGAGGTAAAAGCAGCAATTCGCCTAGAAGCTCGCGAACCGGAAAGCGATCCAACTTTGGGAATACCTGTTACAGCGAACAGACAGGGGAAGCCAGCTCATCGTCTTGTCGCGATTGGCGACTCACTAACCCAAGGCTACCAAAGTGGAGCAATTTTTAATACGAGTTTGTCTTATCCCGCACTGATTGCCCGCGAACTTGGTTGTAGCGAGCAATTTCGCTATCCTAAATACGACAGTCCAGGGAACGGATTACCATTAAATCTAGAAAAGTTTGCGAGAGATTTGGGCAAACGCTTTCAGGTAGCTGATGGTATCAATGCAATAGACTTTGCTATGATACTGCCGTGGCTGAGAAATTATCTTGATGCCAACGAAAAGTATTGGGAAGGGTGGGCGAAAAATTCTCTTCAATCTCCAGAAAAGGGATTAATCAATCATAATTTAGCTATGTACGGTTGGGATTTACGGAATACACTTTCTCGCACAGCCAAAACTGCTCGAGATATTATTCTCAATAATCCTTTCAAGGATGATGATGAGTTCAACTCTTTAAAACAAGTTCCCGAACACGCTAACGAAATTGCTACGTTACGAGTTTTAGATACAGCAAGGGATAAAAATGGAGAAGCTTTAACTCCTCTCGGTGCAGCAAAAGCTTTGAGCCAAGAAGGAGATGGAATTGAAACTCTCATTGTTGCTATTGGAGCAAACAATGCTTTAGGTAGTATTTTAACGTTTAAAGCAGTTTGGTCTGAAGCAGACTCTTATACTGATATGAGCGTGAACGATCGCTTCACAGTATGGCAACCCAGTCATTTTAAAGCTGAGTTGGATCTGATTGTAGAACAGGTCAAGCAAATTAAAGCACGTCACGTCATTTGGGCAACAGTCCCTCACGTTACGATTCCACCCTTTGTAAAAGGTATCAATCCCTCACAAGTGGGGAAAAAAGCTTCCCCCGGTTCTCGTTATTACCCGTACTACGTTCCCGTGTGGTTGGATGAAAAAAGATTTGATGCCAAGCGTCATCCTCATCTCACTGCTAATCAAGCAAGAGCCATTGATAGTGCGATTGATAAATATAATGAATCTATAGTAGAAGCAGTGCGGCAAGGACGACGCGAAGGAAAAGATTGGTACGTATTCGAGATGGTTTCATTATTAGATCGGTTAGCATATAAGCGTTACTTGGTAGAAGAAGATCGGGCAAGTCGTCCAAGTTGGTGGACTCCGTATAATTTACCTCCTGCTTTGGAACAGCTTAATCCAAAACCCGATACGCGATTCTTGGTTTCTGATGCCAAAGGAAGACATCAAGGCGGATTATTCTCGTTAGATGGCATACATCCCACCACAATTGGTTATGGTATCATGGCACAAGAAGTCATTAAAATTCTGGAACTAGCTGGGGTTGAGTTTTTTAACAGTCGAGGCGAAAAAAGATCTAGTCCAATTAAAATTAATTTTGCCCGTTTAATTCAGGAAGATTCTCTGATCTCCAAACCCCCAACCACCACAGCAGCCGTACTTGATTTTGCCGGTTGGTTGGATAGTATGACTGGTATTATGTCGCAAATGTATAAATCTAATGTGTAAAAAGGGATTGGGGATTGGGGAGTAAGAAGTGACAGTGAAACCTTTAGTGATAGTTGTTATAGGTGGCGGTGCGGCTGGCTTCTTTGGTGCGATCGCAGCAGCCCAAGCAAATCCAAAGGCTCAAGTGACTTTACTTGAAGCCAGTCGTCACCCTTTAAATAAAGTTTTGATCTCTGGTGGTGGACGTTGCAACGTCACTCACGCTTGTTTTGAACCATCAGGGTTAGTGCAAAATTATCCAAGAGGCGGAAAAGCACTGCTTGGTGCTTTTACCCGCTTTCAAGCTAAGGATACAGTAGCTTGGTTTGCCAATCGAGGAGTTCCTTTAAAAACTGAAGCAGATGGTAGGATGTTTCCCATCACCGATAGTTCGGAAACTATCGCCAATTGTTTAATGAAAACGGCAAAAACAGCTGGAGTAGACTTGCGTACCGGAGAAGCAGTTGCTTCTATTAACGCGGTTGGCGATCGCTTTAAAATTGCTCTCAAATCAGGGGAAAATTTGGAGTGCGATCGCTTGTTGTTGGCTACAGGAAGCAACCCAGTAGGTTACAGATTGGCTAAAGATTTGGGACATACTGTTGAACCACCAGTTCCTTCTTTGTTTACCTTCAATATCCGCGATGAAAACTTTAGAGAATTGGCTGGTGTCAGCGTTGAATCTGCACGTTTGTCCTTAACAGTACCAGACAAACCTGCCATAGAACAACTCGGACCGATATTAATCACTCATTGGGGTTTAAGCGGTCCTGCTGTCCTCAAACTTTCTGCTTGGGCTGCAAGAGCGTTACACTCTAACAACTACAAAGCCACTCTACATATCAATTGGCTACCTCATCTTAAGGCAGACGCAGTCCGACAACAAATTTTAGCGGTAAAAGATGAATGGGGGAAGCGGGCGATGTCCTTGCATCGCGGTGTGGACTTACCACATCGGCTTTGGCGATATATAATTTCTCGTATTGGGATTGCTCCTGAGATGCGTTGGGCGGAACTTCCCAGTAAAAAACTCAATCTATTAGTCCAAGAACTGACCAGAGGGCAATTTTTAATTGATGGTAAAGGAGTTTTTAAAGAAGAATTTGTCACTTGTGGTGGTGTTAACCTGAAGGAAATTAATTTTAAAACAATGGAGAGCAAGTTAGTTCCAGGACTTTATTTTGCAGGAGAAATCTTAGATATAGATGGTATCACTGGTGGATTTAATTTTCAAAGTGCCTGGACAACTGGGTATTTAGCAGGTCAAGCAATAGCGTCTATTATTGAGTGAACTGGTAGATGCTGAACGATCTACGGAAAGATAATGGAAGTCTCTGAAAACCGAAAACTAAGTATTGTCTCTTTAGCAACATTACTGGTATCTGCCCATTATGGATTGGGATTTCTTCTGGGAACTGCTGAAAAAGCTATGTCTTCAGGAGTCATGGGGAGTTTGTATGCAGTTTCTGTTGGATTGGGAGTTATTGCTAGCTTGGCGATCGCAAAATTCTATTGGACGCAGATTGAGCAAATTTGGACGTTACTGGGAAACCGTTATGGAAACTTGGTGAAGATTGGCGTTGGCTTGATGTCGTGGATGTCATTTATTGGTATCGGTGCTGTTCAGATTATTGCAGCTGCTTCCATTCTCGCTATTGTGGGAATACCCAAATTACCCATTATGGTGACGGTGACGTTGTTATTTTGGGTGCTCTCGTTACTAGCTGTTGAGAAAGTCAGTTGGCTGTTTCGAGGATTTCTCTTACTAAATATTGTGGGGTTGATTTACGCACTGTGGGTATTGCACGGTTTACCAAACTACGTGCAAGCTCCTGTGGAATTTATTACCTCCCTGCACCAAGTGAGTCTGGCTGAAGTTATCGGTGTTTCCCTCTCTACAACCTTGCTGGTAGTGATTGACATGAAATGTCACCAGTATATGGTTCAAGCTATAGATGTACGTACTGTTTATCTTGGCTGTCTCGTTGCGGCTATAGCAATAATTGCTTTAGCTTTTCTCCCTTCTACTGTCGTTATTGCTGCTCAAAATGCCGGAATTTTACCCGCAAATTTGGATGCCAAACAAGTTGTTCCCTATATTTTGTCTTGGGTTGGGCATGGAACAAATCAACCTCTAGGTATCTTCTTAATAGGGGTGTTAGCTGTACCATGTTTGGGTTTGGGCAGTAGTGTTTTGCGAGTACAAACCAAGACTCTGTTAGACTTACAAATTTTACCGCAATTTCAAGGGCATGTTGTCTTAATTGCAGCTATAAATGCTCTATTTGCTCTAGCGATCGCTCTTAAGGGAGGAGAAATTATTGGTTTAATTCTTTTGTTTTATACCGCTTACCTTTCTGCCGTTTGGGTTCCCTGGATTGCCTATCTACTCAATCACGGAAAACTTTACACTTTTTCTGATTTTAGTGTCAGGCTGTCTTTAGTCTTGGGTAGTTTATCAGCCCTCACAACTCTCAGTGTTATCCTCTACCAACCCAAAGCCGTCTTTTGGGGAAATGGAGAATTAACCATCATGATTGTTGGTATCGGTTGTGGAAGTATCAGTTTATTATTGGCGCAGCTATCAGAAAAATTGAATAACACGATCAAGTACAAGAAAGTATGAAGTATCAAGGATGAAGAAAGTATCAGATTTTAACGAATTCGGCGAAATTCCCCATCCGCCATGCGGTGGGGATGGATAGCCGGGAGATTGTGAGGTACATCCATAAAGGATGTCCGAGCAATTTCCAAATATTTTTTCTGAGGCGCTTTATCGCAAATTATATATTGTGATAAAATAGGGAAATCAAGGAGGTGGTATTGAGTGCTGCATAAAGCTATACAAGTTCGTTTATACCCAACCAAAAAACAACAAACACAATTAGCTCAAATATTCGGAGCTTCAAGATGGTGGTGGAATTATGCTCTCAATAAATCAATTGAGAGTTATAAAGAAACTGGTAAAGGGCTTGGACGTTCTGCACTCAATGCACTTTTACCAGCACTCAAAAAAACAGAAGATACCTGTTGGTTAGCTGATTGTTATAGCCAAGTTTTGCAAGCTACAACACTCAACCTAACTACGGCGTACAAGAATTTTTTTGAAGGTAGGACTGGTTTTCCTCGCTTCAAACCTAAGCACGGTAAGCAATCAGTTCAATATCCTCAAAACGTCAAAGTGATAGAAGGTAATCTAAGTTTCCCAGGTAATCTTGGGATTATTGAGGCTAAAATTCACAGGGAAATCGAGGGTAAAATTAAGACTGTTACCGTTAGCAAAACACCAACAGGTAAATATTTTGCATCTATCTTGACTGAGGTAGAGGGCGAAAACCCAACTACCTCAGAGGGGAAAATTTATGGAGTTGACTTAGGGTTGAAACACTTTGCTGTCGTGACTGATGGTGAAAAGATTTCTAAATACGACAATCCCAAACACATCGCAAAGCATGAAAAGAACCTAAAACGGAAGCAACAAAAATTAGCACGGAAACAAAAAGGAAGTAAATCAAGAAATAGATATAGAAAAGTTGTTGCCAAAGTATACGAACGGGTTAGTAACTCAAGGCAAGATTTTCTACATAAACTTAGTTACAAGTTAGTCAGCAATAGCCAAGCTGTCATAGTAGAGAATCTTAATGTCAAAGGCATGGTTCGCAATCACAATTTGGCAAAAGCAATATCTGATTGTGGCTGGGGAATGTTCACCAACTTTTTAGCCTATAAGTTAGAACGCAAAGGTGGAAAGTTGGTAGAGATAGATAGGTGGTTCCCTAGTTCCAAACTCTGCTCGAATTGTTTCTATCAAATGAATGAAATGCCATTAGATGTGAGGGAATGGACTTGCCCGCACTGTGGTACTCATCACGATAGAGATGTCAACGCAGCAACCAATATTCAAGCAGAGGGTATCAGAATGCTAAAGGTGAACCAGTGCGTTGCGGGGGTTCCCCCCGTTGAAGCAACTGGTGAACCCGTAAGGGCGGAAGGTTCAGCCGTCTCTGCCGTAGGAGGGGAGGTAAGACCAAAACTCGGACGAAAGTCTAAGTTGAGGCACTCGCCGTTGAGTACGGAAGCCCCAACTTCAAGCGCAAGCTAAGTTGGGGTAGTTCACGAAAAAATATTCTATCCTTCATCCTTTATGCTTAATAATTCTTTAAAACTCCAGGTTTGTCTTGCATGGGCAAAACATCTAAAATATCTGTTTGAGAGCAGTATTTCAGGTCTTCATGACATTCGAGGCGTAACAGGCGTTTGCCATGAGTGGCATGATGGAATAGCCCGAGTAAGTTGTCTTGCCATTGGGAGTAGAGAGCGATCGCACTAATCACTTCATCATTACCAGCAACTTCATTAGGTGACAACTTTGTCTGTTGTAAGACAGTATGAGCAATTGCACCCGCACAGGCTGTGTCTTCCAGAGAAAAACTACCCTCCCAACCCGAGCCAACGATCCAAACTGTTTCTGGTTGTTTTTCTACAAGATATCGCACGACTGCCGCACGGTTAACAAAAGCACCCGTTAGTACAGTTCTAGCATTTTGTATTCTTTGTAAAGTCCGAGTGCCGTTAGTGGTACTAATAAATAAACGCCGTCCTTGTACTAATTCCGGCGTGCAATCAAGAGGAGAGTTACCCAAATCAAAGCCAGGAACTTTTGCCCCACCCCGTTCTCCTGCTCGCAAGCGTTTTTCAGGAGACCATTTTTCACTCTCTGCCATCAGTTTATCCAAATCGCTGAAAGCTTCAACCGCTTCGCCTCCAGCAGACAAGACCGTCGCTATCGTAGTCGTGGCTCGCAGTACGTCCACTGCGATCGCGCATTCTGGGACTTCGTGTACTGGAGTTGACTCCGGGGTATGGTAAATGTATAGCTTCACGGATTGGTTACACCTGATTTAATAATGATTTATACTCATGACAAATATTCTAACTAGTGTAAGGACTAACCACTGTGAATAAAGAAGGTAAATCCAAGGAAGTATCCATTGGAAATTCCTATCACAATAGCAGGAAAAACTTATCGATTGAAAGATAGAGGTAATCTTAAAGAAAGAACAGACAGCACGAACAACTTGTGCTTGGCTTAAACTATAGGGTACCGTAACCCTTGCTTTAAGCTAGATGTCCTCTTAAAAATTCAAACCGACATGGCACCTTTACCAAACTACCGCCCCAAACAACTGTCCTTAGGTCCCTTAGAAGCAGAGATTTTGAGTATTATTTGGGAACTGAGTTCGGCTACAGTTAAGGATGTACACGATCGCATCTTAGCCGATCCCAACCGAGAGTTAGCATACACGTCGGTTACCACAGTGTTGCGTCGCCTCACAGACAAAGGTTGGCTAGCCTGCGACAAAAAAGGGCGAGCGTTTTACTGGCGACCATTAGTCACACAGCAGCAAGCAGAGATGATTCGAGCACACGAGCAGCTACGACGATTTTTAGCGGTAGGCAATCCCGATGTAGTCGCTGCTTTTGCTGATAGTCTTGATGAAGCTGCTACCGAGCAAATACAAGCGATCGCGAAACGCATTCAAGCCGCACGCCAAGCCAGGGAGGAGAAATAATGCACATTTTGATGATTCTAGCTGCTTTAACGGTTGCTTATTGGATGAGGTCTCAATCGACTAAAATTTCAGGTAACTGGAATGAGCGATGGCAAAAAACACTCTTTTTATTTCTCTTTCCCCCATTGCTCATTTTTATGACAGATATTGCTCTACTGTGCATGGGACCCCAAGGGAAAATGGGCGGCTTGCAGACGGGCTGTTTCAGCTATGTTTTAGCGTTAATTATTCTTGCTTTTATTGCCATTTCGTGCATTAAACTGGCAGTAGAAGGATGGAAGTCTATCCAATCGACCCGCAATTGTTTCCCAGTTAACATTGCAGGTCAGCAAGTGAGAGTTCTCAATACAAAAGCATTATTTGCCGGTCAAATTGGATTTTGGCAACCTCAACTCGTCCTCAGTGAAGGGCTGCTGCAAACTCTTACCCCAGATCAATTAGAAACAGTCTTTGCTCACGAGCAAGGACATTTTCACTACCGAGACACGTTTTGGTTCTTTTGGTTGGGATGGGCGCGTTTTTGCACTGCTTGGTTGCCCAACACAGAAGTTTTGTGGCAAGAACTGCTGACATTGCGCGAACTTCGAGCTGATGTCTACGCTGCATCGAAAGTAGACCCATTACTGCTTGCAGAATCGCTATTGTTGGTAGCTACTACCCCACCTGTCTCCTCAGAAATTTGCTGTGCGGCTTTAGGTTCGAGTGGCGTTGACCGTTTGGAACAGAGAATAGAAGCTTTGCTAAAAGAACCGCAGCCCATAGGGCGATCGAACTTGCAGTTTTGGAAAAGCTTCCTCTTAGCGTTATTACCTATGGTGACTGTTATTTTCCATACATAAAGATGGCTTGAGAAAAACTCATCGGAAACATGACTGAAACAGAGTGATTGAGGTGAGCGATCGTAAAACTCTAACACCTTTGGGTCATGTTCCTTTTGGTGAATTTCAAATAGGATCGGGAGCAGCTATGTACGTGCTAATTGGTGGAGCAGGCTTAATAGGGCTTTCTTTGGCTCAAAAATTGGTAGAACTAGGTCATACTGTTGCCGTCATTGATATTGACCCTACGGCTTGCCGTTATGCTCGCGAACAGGTAGGAGCGATGGCTTTTGAAGGAAGTGCGGTCAGTACAGAAGTGTTATTAGAAGCTGGAATTCGTAAAGCTAATGCTCTGGCTGCTGTTCTCAGAAATGATGCGTTGAACTTAGCAATGGTAACTCTTGCCAGACACTATGGGGTTTCCCATATTTTGTCTCGGATGCGCCATTCTGATTTTGCTGAACCACTGCGTTTGGCAGGAGCTACTCATGTTATTAGTACTGTTGAACTAGCAGTTTCAACAATGGTGAATGCTATTGAGTATCCGCAAGTAGAATCAATGATGCATTTTGAGCAAGGACAAATTGAGGTTTTAAAACTTGCTATTCCAAACAGTTGCTACGTCGTTGGTCGTAGCGTTGCCGAAATTGCTCAAGATTTTCGATTTCCTACTGGCTCTCTCATTATTGGCTATCAACCTCATCCTCACGAAGATTTGATGATTCCTAACGGTAGTACCGTCCTAGAACCGGGTTCGACTATACTGATTGTGACCAAACCTGGGTCTCTACATCAAGTCATCGATTTTATGGAAGGCTGTAAATAGTCTAATGAAGCTTTATCAATATTTTTATTTAGCAATTACATTAATTGTTCTTGTATCTTGTCAATCAACTGAGATGACACCAAAGCCACAACCAAAGAAAAATCTAGCAAGACCATCTTATCAGGTTGTGACTCTAGATAAAAATTTTAAGATAGCAACGGGTCAAACAATCTATGTTCCTATTTATTCCCATATTTATCATCACAATCAGCAGGAAGTTTTCAGTTTAGCGGCTACGCTCAGTATTCGCAATACAGATTTAGCAAATCCAATGATTGTCACTTCTGTACGTTACTATGACTCAGAGGGAAAATTAGTTAAGCAGTATTTAGAGCGTCCCATTCAACTTGATGCGCTAGCTTCAACAGATTTTTTCATTAATAGAAATGATACCAGTGGCGGTTTAGGTGCAAACTTTATTGTGGAGTGGGTAGCTCAAACAGAAATATCTTCACCGATAGTAGAGGCAATCATGATTGGTACTGACTTTCAGCAAGGAATTTCTTTTACCAGTCCTGGTAAAGTCATTAAAAGTCAAAATAGCGACAAAGGTTCATTGCCAAAACAAAGATCTTGAACAGCTACAAATCATCATCAAGTTGGAGTAACTGTTCATTAATAGTTTGTAACCGCCCTCGCACAATATCTTCCGAAAGAATTTGCTTACGCATTGCTTCATTAAGTGCTCCTTTTTCTGCAAGCAGTAAACGACGACGAATAGCGTCTAGTTTACTCAACTCGCCACTTTTGGTTTCAAACTCCTCAGGGCGACGATTATACAATTCTCGGAGTGCCTTTTCTGCCCCAGCGATTCGCACCTGGTAAGAAGATCGCATCTCTTCATAGACAGATTTTGGCAACACTCCTGACTTCAACAGACTGTCTAATTCATCCTGGGCTGCCTTAGACGTAATTAATTGAGCTTGTAATTCTTCAACCTGTTGCTGAGCCTTAGAAAATTTAGATAATTTTAAGCGTTTTACAAACCAGGGCAAGCTTAATCCCTGACCTACTAATGATATCAACACGCTGCCAAAGACTAAAGCGATGAGACCTTCTCGCCCAGGCAACGTAGTAGGTAAGCTTAACGCTAGAGCCATTGAGAGTGAACCTTTGATGTTGCCGAGAAAGAGTAAATGTTGCCAGCGTAGCGGAATTGGACGGTCAAACCAACGAACCCCTGCTAGCAGTGGGTAGACTGTAAGAACTCGCCCGACTTGATACGCTAAAACTGCAAGTAAAACCACAGGTAACGCTTTCAACAGCGTTATCGGGTTGATTTCTATACCAATCATCAGAAAAATAAAGGTATTGGCAGTAAAACTAGCATATTCCCAAAAGCTTAATAAGGTAATGCGACTAGAAGCGGAAGCATTGCGAGAAAGCCCAAAATTTCCAAAGATTAGTCCGGCAACAACTACAGCTACAGCACCTGATACACCTAGAAATTGCCCTACCTGAAAAGTTCCTAATGCAACTGCCACAGTTAGTAAGAGACTGCTTAGGGGATCGTCTAAACGAGTAAATATAGGTATACTTAAGTAACCCAAGACTAACCCCACTCCGCAGCCTCCTAAAGCGATAAAGAGTAGCTGTTGGATTCCTTCTAGAAACGTGAGCGAACCTGTCGAATAGATTTGCACGAGCAGGTTGAACGAAACTAGAGCCGCAGCATCATTGAATAAGGTTTCTCCTTCAACAATAGTAGAAAGTCGTGAGGGTACTGGAATCTCCTTAAAGACAGCAATCATTGAAACCGTATCTGTGTTTGCCAGAATGACTCCTACAAATAGAGCGGGTATCCAAGCCAGCCCCAACCCAAATTTTAAGACAAAGGCAATAATAGCACTGGAAAACACAGCCCCAGGACCAGCCAGGAGAGCAATTGGTTTAAAGGTGCTTCGCAGGCGGCTGATATCTGTATTAATGCCAGCATCAAATATTAAAATCGGTAAAAAAAGATTCAAAACAAGGTTTGGCTCTAAACCAATACGACGAGAAAATAACTCGGTAATTGGCAAACCAGCCAGCACCAACCCTGTAACATATGGAACGCGAAGCCATCGTGTTAACAAGGCAACCCCAGTGGCTAAAAGCAGCAAAATAATTGAAACGGTGACTAAGGAAGATACATCCACTTGAGTTCTACCAATTTGTCTTGACTTCTTTGATAAACGTTGCCAGAAAAGCTATACAAATGTCAAAATTTTTGTAAGCCCGCTAGGGAAGTCATTTGGAAACTCAAATTTTTTTTCCGACAGTAGAACGATTGTTTGAAGGCTCATAGGGAATGACACTAATACTTCCATCAGCCTCCATATATGCTCTTTTGACATCAGAAAGTAATTCCACTCCTTGCTGACGGAGTTGGCTCATCAATTCATCCTTCGTAATAAGTTCCTTTTGCAAATTGCGTTCGATCAACCTGCCATATTTCACTAACAGGAGTGGAGGCGGATTTAAAAAGCGTTGAATTTGTGGGTATTTATAACCTAACCAGTTTAAAAAGTAACTCCAAAAAATGACAGTTCCTACTAAAATTCCTCCCTCGGTAATGGATGAATAATTACTAGCCATAGCATTCTGAGCAGCTTCAGCAAACAACACCACCACAAGTAGATCGGCAATTCCTAGTGTTCCTACTTGTCTGCTTGGCATAACACGTAAAACTGAAAATAGAGATAGGTACACGAGTGTTCCGCGCAGAACAAGTTCAAGGATAGATACGCTAGGAACAAAAACTTCTTGCCAATTTATCTCAAACAATAACTTATACATTTGTTATAGCGATCGCAAAACACAAAAGAAAGATATCTAGCAATCCTAAATCATTCATGAAAAAAATTCATAAATCATTCAGAATTCATACATATTGACTTAGCAAGTAAGAAATTATTTATTTTCTAATTAAAAAAATGACCTAACGGATAGATTGCCAAGTTATAAGAGGATGTCTGAAAAGTTTTTGGTGACGTATCAAAGTTCTACTGCAGTAGCTCCCCTTATAAAGCTACGGTGGTATACGCAAGTCTTTTTAAGGGGTACTGGGAAAATTATGTATAAAAACTGATACTTCTCGGACATCCTCTACGACCAAGAGAAGCTATCTTTTACCAAGTAGCACTAAAGCTCTGTCATTACAAACTCCAAGACCGGGCTTTGTCACTGAAGTCACCCTCAATTTGGTCAAAACCTTGAATGGGTTCAAACAAATTGTCGGGAGCATTTTCTGACTTTGGTTGATTTGTCTTCTGTCCGCTAAATGCTGTCAGTGCCATATATGCATCTACCAAGCTTGGTGAAATTCTTTGAGCGAAAAGAATAACTTTGCCAGCATCACCGACAACAACATCGCGTTTTGGATGCTCCGCAGCCTCAACAATGGCTTTAGCAACAAGACTGGGCTGATAAATAGGCGGTACACCTACTGGTTTTACACCCAACTTTGTACGTGCTTTGTCAAACAGGGGTGTGTTAATTGAAGCGGGCATAACATTTGTAACGCTAATAGGTACCTTTTCATGCATCAACTCAACACGAAGAGATTCCAAGAAGCCATCAATTCCGTGTTTGGAAGCAGCATAAGCACTTTGTAATGGCAAACTGCGTCTTGCTTCAACTGAAGAAACATGAATTAAAGCTCCGCGCCCTTCTCTCTTGATGTGTGGTAGCGCCGCCATTGCACCGTGTACTTGCCCCATTAAGTTAACATCAACAATTCGTTTGAATTCTAAAGGTGTTGTCACTTCAAAAGCAGCATAGAGTTCTACAGCTGCATTGTGTACCCAGGTATCAATTCGCCCGTAAACTTCAATCGCTTTGTCTGCGATCGCTTTCACTTCGTCAAATATTGTGACATCAGCAACGACTGCGGTTGCATCACCACCCATGTTTTGGATTTCTTCTACTAAAGACTGTAACCCTGGTTGACTGCGAGCGGCAACGACCACCTTTGCCCCTCGACTCGCAAATTGAAGAGCCGCAATACGACCGATACCGCTTGAAGCTCCCACTAAAACAACAACTTGCTGATTTATCGGTTTGAGTTGCACTGTTTTTACTCCTTAAACGGAAGACCCTACTACTCAGGTAAATCCGAGCCAGCTGAAATCTCATCAGTCGCTAGGTGAATCAATTACTATCTACTTCTATGACTTTTGACTTGAGAACAAAATACCTTTGTTGACATCAAGGTGTGTTCTGGAAAAGGGCCATATGAATTTGTAGTTAGTTATGACTTAATTACAATCACTGCCAATGACGGACGAACTTATAAGTGTCACTAGTTACCGATCGCGGGTTTATGGTCACAGTTAAGCTATTGAAGAGTGTTAGTCTTTCTATTACCCACTAACTACACCTAAGTTACAGGAGAACCTGCGGTGAGAAAGCAAAATTTACGTCCTAAAACAGACAATTGCTAACAACTCAAGGCAGACTTCAGGGCAGATTGTGACTGTTAGGATCTGTATTAATGATGGGAACTAGGCGCATTATACAGTGACTGGTGACCAATTAAAAGCAAGACCGATCGGTATCACACTTTATTTGTGCGGTCAATCTACCATCAAAAGCATTTTGAGAAGATAATAGATTTGTGAGGAGAAAACCGGAAGTGATTCGTAAAAAGAAGGGGGAAAATGTATGAAATTTAAACTTCTCGCTACTATGGCGATCGCAACACCCCTGCTCTTAGCTAGTTCGGTTAGCGCAGCCAATCCGCAGCACGTACAAAGGCTACTAAAAACCGGAGAGTGTACTGGTTGTGATTTATCTAACGCCAATCTCAGTGGTTCTCATTTGATTGGGGCTGATTTGAGAGATGCAAATCTCTCTGGAGCGAATTTAACAGATGCAAATCTTGAAGGTGCTGACTTAACTGGTGCGAACTTGGCTGGTGCTAACCTATCGTCAACTTTTGCAACAAACGTAAATTTCAAAGAAGCTAATCTCAACGGAGTCAATTTTGCAGGAGCTAAAATCTACGACTCCAACGTCCATGGGGCATCAATGAATAACCTTAACATTACCAATGCTGAAATCTTCAATACGGGGATTGGTGTTGGTGGAGATAGTAGCGAAATACCTGATTGGGACTAAAAAGGAATTGGGGGTCGGAGATTGGGACTCAGGAAAGACATATTTTTAAGATTGGTGGTGCAATCCACCCTCTGAAACACTCAATCTTGCATTTGTAGGGCTTGAGCGCTCAAGCCCAAATGCAAACCCAGAAATCAACAATGGCACGGTTCTGACGATACCAAAAATTGTCTGTCTTTAGCAAAAAGTATATTAGATAACTTTTTTTCAGTATAAAAACTAATAAAAATGCCTTAATAGAGCATTAGAGCTTAAGATAACTTAAATATCGGGTAAAATCGGCATTTAGGTTTGTATAAACTAAGAGGTGAAGCGATTTTAGTATGATTTGTACTGAAAAGAGTACTTATCTTGGCGATCGTGCCGCAGGTAATAACCCCAGACTCAGGATTCGGGTTCGTAAAATAACGGGCTGTTGAATGCTGATTTCAAATAACCAATAGGTTATTACTGCCACTTCTACTATCTTCTACCTTGGAGTTGATGAACTGCTGATTGAGGGACAATTATGGTTATAGGCAACTAAAACTCTCCTTGTTACCCAAATCAGTTGTGTCGATGCGCTGATGCATCGCCTATACAACAGCCTTTTGGTTGTAACTGTCCGGATAAAAGTAAATTAACTTTGAAAACTATGGAAGCGGAAATGCAACAACCAGAAATTGTGGAAACAAAGTCTTCAGAGGCAACAGTGCCAAATATCAACAACCAAACAGGAACCATAACCAAACTCCAACCTGCCGTGCAGTCTCAAGAGCAATGGCTAAAATATGGAGAACAAGCTTCTAGCTTTTTGGCATCACTGCCTGAATACCTGGGAGGATTTTTCAACAAATACAAACAACCTCTCATCGTTGTTGGTTTAATCGTAGCAGCAATTGTGACTGTCAAAGTCGTTCTGGCAGTCTTAGATGCTCTGAATGATTTTCCTTTGGTAGCGCCAACCTTTGAGTTGATTGGTATTGGTTATTCTGCTTGGTTTGTCTACCGCTATTTACTAAAAGCTTCAACCAGGCAAGAGTTAACTGGTGAAATAGCATCACTGAAGTCACAAGTTGTAGGCAAAGACGGTTTGGAAGGGTAAAAAATTGTAACTGGTTAGTTGTTAGTTGTTGGTTGTTATACTATCCACTAAACTTCAACCACTAACGACTAACCATCAACTACTAACAGCCCTTTCTTTGATCTCTACTAAGGCAGGGTCACAACATTTTGAGATTTAATGGGTTGTAACCTTCCCGTTCTTACCAAAGCTTGATGAATCATAGCAGCTACCTCAGCACGGGTAGCTTCTTTATTTGGGGCAAGAAACTTTGCGTCTGGATAGTTGACCACAATACTATTTTCAGTAGCCGCCGTTACTTTAGCGATCGCATATTGAGGAATATCCTTTACGTCCTCATAAAGATTTAAAACCTGCCCTGGGGGGGAAGACTCTTTCAAATTTAATCCACTTGCAAGAGCAACTAGCACCTGCACTCGAGAAATCTTCTGCTGGGGTTTAAATGTTTTGTCTGGGTAACCTTTTAAAAATCCCGCGCCGATAGCTCGATCGATAGCAGGAGCAGCCCAGTACTTTTCTGATATATCTTCAAACGAGAGTCCCTTGCTACGTACTTTTGTATTAAAGGCTTGTTGCACCATAGCAGCAAATTCAGCACGGCTGACGGGCTGGTTGGGTCTAAAAGAGTAATCGGGAAAGCCTTTGATAATTCCACGGGAAGAAAGTTTATCAATAAAGCGACGCCCCCAAAAGTCACTCGGTATATCCGTGAATGCAATGGGAGGAGGGATAGTTGGTAATTTTTCTGAAGGAGTCACTGCGCGATATTCTTCTACAGAATATATTTCAGGAGCAATTAACAAAGGTATTTGTGCTTGTGGTGATTCCTTGGGCTCTGTTTGGCTAACTGGGGGTAACTCATCTTCAGGTGTTGCTTCCTGAGGGACTAATGGAGTTTTAGTAGGTTCGTTACCACGTAGAATGAGTTGTTCTGGTGGAATGCTTGAGTTTGGAGACGTTGAGGCTGTCGGTAACGGTAATTGTAGCCCAGTCATATTCCAACTAGAGCCTTCTCTACGGGAAAATGACCAGAATAGAATGACTCCAATAGTAGCAAAGGCAACTAAAATGCCAATGAATTCATCAAAGCCAAGAGGATTCGATTGTGATGACTTCGGATCGGGAGACATATTTTGTTATAAAAACTTCAATCCCTGATAAGGATTAATATAAAACCACTTTTGTCTCCAAGGCTAGAACTTTGATTGTTAAGTATAGTATAGGAAAATTAGAAATTATTTAAAAACTTTAGTTTTTGTGATATAAGAGCATATGCGAGAGATTTCCCTTATAAATATATCTGGATCTATAGGTTTGGCAAGATGCATCTGAAATCCTGCAGCTAGAGCCTGTTTTCGATTGTACTCTCCTGCATAAGCTGTCAGCGCAACTGCTAGCATTTGACCTCCCTTTTCTGGTGGCAAAGCCCGAATCTGACGCATCAGCATATAACCATCTACATCTGGCATACCGATATCACAAACCAAAAGATCTGGCACTGATTTCTCCATAACAGCGAGTGCTTCACTGGCTGATTTTGTAATACAGACTTCGGCTCCTGACTCTTCTAAAATAAAAGCAACTAATTGTCGAATATCAGCTTCATCATCTACTATCAGAATTCGCAATCCTTGAAGTGAAGAGTGGGCAATGGAGTCTCGGGAATGGCAATCTTCAGATTCTCCAAGTTGGTTTTGAGGAGCGCTAACAATTGGCAATTTGACGGTAAATGTTGCTCCTTGTCCTTCTCCCTGGCTGTGGGCTGTTACCAAGCCACCATGCATTTCCGTTAGGTATCTAACAATAGCTAGCCCCAAGCCCAGCCCACCAAATTTACGGGTTGTAGTGCTGTTCTCTTGTCGGAAATACTCAAATACATGGGGTAAAAATTTAGGATTAATCCCCTTACCACTATCTGTTATGGTGATTTGCGCGTAGCCCTCAATCATTTCTACCCTGTCTCCCTTGTCTTCGCCTTCTACTCGTTCCAAGCGGACTTCTACTCGTCCTCCATTGGGTGTAAATTTAATAGCATTTGAGAGCAAATTCCATAAGATTTGTTGCAGGCGATTTGTATCTCCTGATATCAACCCTACATGAGAATCTAAAACTGTATAAATTTGGATTGCTTTAGCTTGTGCTGCTAACTGTACTGTTTCGATCGCAGCTTCTATTGCTGTTACTAAGTTAACCGGATGGATATTTAAGACTAACTTGCCACGTAAAATACGAGATACATCTAACAAGTCTTCAATAAGTTGTGCTTGTAACTTAGCATTCCGCTCGATTGTTTCCAAAGCACGGTCAGTTGCTATTCGATCGTACTTACCAGTTCTTAGCATTTTTGCCCAACCCAGTATGGGGTTGAGGGGCGATCGCAATTCGTGGGATAATACCGCCAAAAACTCATCTTTAATTCTGTTAGCCGATTCAGCTTCAGTTCGTGCTACCCTTTCGCGTTGTAAAAGTTCTAAGCGCTCTTGCTCATCTTTTTTGCGCTGGGTAATATCTGAAAAAGAAATTGCCAGCCCTTGGTCAAAAGGATTCGCCCGAACTTCCAACCACATATTGTAGGACGGGAAAAACTCTTCAAAATTGACAGGCACTTTTTCGGTGAGCGATCGCCTATACTCTCTTTCAAATTTTGTTCCTATAATATCTGGAAACACTTCCCACATTTGCAACCCAAGCAAATCTTGTGGAGTTTTTTGCATCAGCTTTGCGGCTTCGGAGTTGACATAGAGATAGCGCCACTCGCAATCCACTACAATAACGGCACCAGTGATAGTCTCAAGAATACTCCCAACATCTACACATACCGTTTTTGCCTTAACGCACAACTGCTGCTTGCGAGCTACTTTTTTCTGATGCACCTTGGTTAATTTAGAATAAGTTCGCATGAGTTTTGCCATGTTGCTATTATCAGCAAATGTATCTTCAAGGGATTGTGGTTGCTTTTGGTTCACCGCCTCTGCTCCTTGTTGGGTCAATCTTGAGTCAAAACAATTTTTTGACTCTGTTTTCTGAGATTAAGTATGCTCTTATAGTTTTCCACTGCTCAATGCCTATCTCATAATTAATAACAATTGCTTTTTGAACTAGAAAAATTGTTAAATATTGCTTTATGCAAAACTCGTTAATCATTGTTTCAACTCATACATTTTATCTGACAATAAATTTTACTTTTTCTTCAATAATTTACACTTCATAAATCGTATATTTTACGATTCTATTTAAATTTATATAAAATTTAAATAGAAAATAATAAATTTATATGAATAACATATAACATAAAAAAAGAAAATGTATAGAAAAAGATTTTTTAAAAGAAATAGCCTTAACTTCTCGATACCTAGAAATTGAGAATTGCTAAAATTTAACATAGTCGGCAATTAACAGAAATGAAAAGAAAAACGCGGTATTTTTTAAAAAAAATCGAGATATTTAAATTATATTTAGCGATTTAAATTTCATTTATGGAACTCCCATTTCATTTTTGAAGGAGGTAGGGGAGCTACCCTGATGCGTGGGTTAAGCGCATTGAAAGGGGTAGCCTTGGGTATTTACCTGCTTAACCCGCTCCTGGTGATGATGGAAAAATAAGTATTGTCTTCGCGTTCGTACTTCGAGTACACACTAAGCCGCTATTGCAATATGCTTGGTAAATGTAACCGTGATTAAAAAATGTTTTTGAACCACAAATGTAAAAAATTATGGTAGTGACGATTAACAAACTTAAAACTTGATACCGTTTTATCTTCTCCGTCCTTTTGCCCTCTGCCTTTTCTTCGTGCCATTCCCTGTAGAATCCGTCCATCACAGTGGCTTCTACTTCTCCCTTCATATAAGTAGGTTAGTGTTAAAAATTGTCGTCATGATAAGGCAGATGGCAGAGGGTAGCTATGCTGAAGGAACGAGTTTTTTAGGCAATTTTACTTTTCGTTGTATACTTCATTTTTTTGCGCCTCTCTACTTACTAGGCTTAGCAAGGTTATGCAAGTTCAAGAGTTTTAGAATCGTAAAAACCAATTATTAAATCCCGCACCTATACCCCTAAAAAATAACAAAATTGTCTAAAACCCTTACTCAATGAGATTTTTAAAATTTGAGTACACAAGTAATTCAAACAAATAAATCTTCTTCCTAGGGTGAGATAATAAGTGATATAAAAGTTTAATTGAGAGCTATGCTAAGCCCTACCTAGTGCCCAAGCACACTCATACAAATGTTAATTTCATTAATGTATGAATTAGAGCATTAGTTTAATACATATCACATTTTGAAACTGCTAAAAGCTAATTATTTTCTGTAATGACTTATTAGTTAATAGCGTACAAAGAATGTGAAAAATTTAGGAGATAGTAGCAATCAAAGCAGGAGGAGTATGAATACAAATTTTGCAACCATAGACGGTAATGAAGCTGTTACCCGTGTTGCTTACCGCATAAATGAAGTGATTGCTATTTATCCCATTACTCCCTCCTCTGCAATGGGGGAATGGGCTGATACCTGGTCATCTGAAGGACGTCCCAATTTATGGGGTACTGTTCCGAGCGTGATTGAGATGCAAAGCGAAGGTGGAGCTGCGGCGTCTGTTCATGGAGCATTACAAACAGGCTCCCTGACAACGACATTCACATCATCGCAGGGATTGCTGTTGATGATTCCCAATCTATATAAAATTGCAGGTGAATTAACAAGTGCTGTGATTCATGTTGCTGCTCGTGCTTTAGCAACTCACGCCCTGTCAATTTTTGGCGACCACAGTGATGTCATGGCTGCTCGTGCAACCGGTTTTGCCCTTTTGTGTTCGGCTTCAGTACAGGAGAGCCATGACTTTGCTCTAATTGCACAAGCTGCTACCCTTCGGACGCGAGTGCCATTTATGCACTTTTTTGACGGCTTCCGAACTTCCCATGAAATTCAAAAAGTGCAGCTATTAAACGATAGTGACTTAAAAGCCATTATCGATCTTGAATCGATCCTTGCCCATCGCAATCGTGCTTTGACTCCGGATCGTCCCGTTTTGCGGGGAACTGCTCAAAACCCCGATATCTATTTTCAATCCCGCGAAAGTATTAACCCTTATTACAGCACTTGTCCCGATATTGTCCAACGAGTGATGGATCGATTTGGAGAACGCACGGGACGCTATTATCGCATTTTTGAATACTACGGTGCATCCAATGCCGAGTATATTATCGTTCTCATGGGCTCTGGTTGTGAAACAGTGCATGAGACAGTGGATTATTTGAATGCTCGTGGTGAAAAATTTGGTGTTGTTAAAGTTAGGCTGTACCGTCCTTTCGATGCCAAACGATTTGTAGACGTACTACCTGCAACTGTGAAAGCGATCGCAGTTCTTGACCGTACAAAAGAACCAGGTAGTGTTGGCGAACCTTTATATTTAGATATAGTAACTGCCCTCCATGAAATGTGGGACGCCAGAGGTAGTGGAAGGATTTCACCCCTACCTAAAGTCATTAGCGGTCGTTACGGTCTTTCTTCCAAAGAATTTACCCCAGCAATGGTTTGGGCAATTTTTGAAAATCTTGCCCAAACAACACCGAAAAACCACTTTACTGTGGGCATTCATGACGATATAAGTCATACCTCCCTCACCCATGACCCTAACTTCTCTATTGAACCAGACAGTGTAGTACGAGCAATGTTCTATGGGTTGGGGTCTGATGGAACCGTAGGAGCAAATAAAAACTCAATTAAGATTATTGGTGAAGAAACCGATAATTATGCCCAGGGCTATTTTGTCTACGACTCAAAGAAATCTGGCTCCATCACTGTTTCGCATTTGCGTTTCGGGTCCCAACTCATTCGTTCAACTTATCTGATTGAGAAAGCCAACTTTATTGGTTGCCATCAGTGGTTTTTTTTAGAACGTATTGATGTTTTAAAAAATGCTGCGTTTGGAGCAATATTTTTGTTGAACAGCCCTCACGATCCTTATACTGTCTGGGAACATCTCCCAGAGAAAGTACAAGAGCAAATTATTAGCAAGCAGTTAAAGTTTTACGTTATTAATGCGAACAAAGTCGCTCGTGAAAGTGGCATGGGTGGAAGGATCAACACCATCATGCAAGTCTGTTTTTTTGCACTTGCAGGTGTTTTGCCACAAGAACAAGCGATCGCTAAAATTAAGCAAGCGATCGAAAAGACTTATGGTAAGAAAGGAACAGAAGTCGTTCGCATGAACCTAGAGGCTGTGGATCGGACTTTAGAAAACTTGCATAAAGTTTTTTGGGACAAAGAAGACAAAACAGAGCTTTCTCCCCCTCCCCCCTTCTCCCCCTCCCCCCTTCTCCCCCTCCCCCCTTCTCCCCCTCTCCCAACTGCTCCCGAATTCGTGCGGGAAGTTTTAGGAAAAATTATGTTGTGGCAGGGTGATGAACTGCCTGTAAGCGCATTTCCTCCTGATGGGACTTATCCTACAGGTACTGCCAAGTGGGAAAAGCGCAATGTTGCACAAGAGATTCCTGTTTGGGACTCCAGCATTTGCGTGCAGTGTAGTAAGTGCGTTATGGTTTGCCCTCATGGAGCAATTCGGAGTAAAGTTTATCAAGCAAATGCTTTGGATAAAGCTCCGGCGAATTTTAAATTTGCCAATGCAAAAGATAAAGATTTTGCAGAACAAAAGTTTACAATTCAAGTCGCGCCAGAAGATTGTACGGGTTGTCAAATTTGTGTGGATATTTGTCCTGCAAAAAATAAAGTTCTCCCAGAACGCAAGGCAATCAATATGGAGCCACAATTGCCTTTACGGGAGCAAGAACGGGAAAACTGGTACTTCTTTTTAACTTTGCCAGATCCCGATCGCCGACAGCTTAAACTTACACAAATCCGCCAACAACAACTGCAACAACCGTTATTTGAATTTTCAGGGGCTTGTGCTGGTTGTGGTGAAACACCGTATTTAAAATTGCTAACACAGCTGTTTGGGGATCGGGCTGCGATCGCTAACGCTACGGGTTGTTCTTCAATCTACGGTGGAAACTTACCTACCACTCCATGGACAACAAATAATGAAGGGAGAGGTCCTGCTTGGTCAAATAGTTTATTTGAAGATAATGCTGAATTTGGTTTTGGCTTTCGCTTATCTTTGGATAAGCAGGCTGAATTTGCAACCGAACTGCTGAAAAAATTAGGAAATACAAAACACGAAATCGGCAATGGAGAAGTTGAACCATTAATTCCTAACGATTTGGTTCAATCTATTTTAACTGCACAGCAAAAGTCAGAGGCAGATATTTATCAACAACGGCAGCGAGTCGAACGTCTCAAATCTTTGCTACATCAGTTAATTAAAACACACTCTTCGATGTCTGATTTTCCCATTGCCGAAGTAAAACAGCTAGCAGCACTAGTTGATTATTTAGTCAAGAAAAGTGTTTGGATTGTTGGTGGTGATGGATGGGCGTATGACATTGACTTTGGCGGACTCGATCACGTACTTGCTAGCGGTCGCAATGTCAATATCTTAGTCATGGATACAGAGGTATATTCCAATACAGGCGGACAATCTTCTAAAGCCACTCCCAAAGGTGCAGTTGCTAAGTTTGCTTCTAGTGGTAAGCCCGCTGCGAAAAAAGACTTGGGCTTGATTGCCATGACCTATGGAAATGTTTATGTAGCAAGCGTAGCGATGGGCGCGAAGGCGGAACATACCCTCAAAGCATTTTTAGAAGCAGAAGCTTATGACGGTCCATCGTTGATTATTGCGTACAGCCACTGTATAGCCCACGGGATCGATATGGTAACAGCTATGAATCACCAAAAAGTTTTGGTGGAATCAGGTCGTTGGCTGCTTTATCGATACAATCCCGATTTGCAAAAACAGGGTCAAAATCCGTTGCAATTGGATATGCGATCGCCCAAACAGTCGGTGGAAGGCTCGATGTATCAAGAAAATCGTTTCAAGATGCTCACTAAGAACAAACCAGCCCTCGCCAAACGCTTGCTAGAAGAGGCGCAAGCTGAGGTAAATGCACGCTGGCAAATGTACGAGTACTTAGCTGCACGCAAAAATCAAGACTGAGAAATAAGGAATGGTGAAAGCAGTGAGTACCCTATCCGAGCGCGGGTTACTGATTGTCGGTCACTGGTTACTGCTCATCTATAACTGCTTACCGATTCCTATTAAAGGTAGAGATATATTCTTTTAAATCGCTACTTCTAATTTTCCAATCTTTACCAATCATCCTGGCTCGTAGCCTTCCCTCGAAAATCGCATCGTATAGGGCTTGTAGAGAAAGTCCGCAGAGCGCTTGAGCTTGAGAGAGTGTGAGCAAAGGCGACTTAGACTCTGTGGGGACAATAGGCTGTTTTTTGTTTGTTTGTAAAAGCATTTTCATCACCTGCAACAACAAAATACTACAGTCCTTTCAAGGTTCAGTACTAAGTCATTTTATTAGTATAAAGAGTACATCTATTTGGGAGTGGTACTGCCTTTTTTGGCGTCCGTAACTATACATCAAACTTTCATACCAAGATGAATCTTTAACAGCGAATTTTTGCTGTCAGCATAGTCTTTAGGACAATGGTAAGAGTGTGAATGCAAAAGCAGTACAAAAAGTTGTTCCAAAAAATCAGTACTAAATTATACATAATATGGATTAAATGTTTTATCCTCAATCCTTTGACTTAGTAACAGTTGTATCTGGAATTGTGTAGAGCAACCGAAGTTTAAAGCTTTAAGATGAGAACTTCAAACGAGATAGTTACTTGACTTGACGTTTCACTCCAATCTTGAGCCATACGGACTCTTCACTTATCACCTTTGAATAGGAAGATGAGTGAGGTAAAAGGATTCATACTCCCCGCTCGCTTGAGAATCGAGAGATTTTTTACAGGCAATATAGAGTTACGTACTCACATTCATAAGGTTCTGTCGCATCTCAAGCTAGAACTCAAGCAGGAAAAGAGTTGAGTTCCACTGTAGGGTTAGCAGAAAGGTATGATGATATTTGCCCTGCGAAAATCTCACTATCTAAGACTAGTGTTGCTTTTGCAGTGAAACGGAGATTATTAAAATCAACTTCTGTAACCCAGACGGTACAAGACGTTAATTAATCGGATTTTGGTGAATCTATAAATTTTGGTTGCGATAATAGCTTGAGCCGCGATTAGACGCTAGTATTAAAGTCTCAACTACGGGTTGACAGGCACAAGACTATTAAAATTGCATATAGTTCAACCACTGAGCATCTGATAACTCAAGCTGCTACTGGGAATTACAGGATTTTCAAAACCTACGGTTTTAAAAGGAATTATGGAACTATTCACCATTGACATAATCACATTTCCTTTTGCTATAGGTGGTAACTCTAAGGAAAGTGCCACTTTAAGGGCAAATTCATGACTCAAGTCTGGTTATTTCAGATCTTGAAAGAGTGTATATTTAATTGTCAGTCACCGATTATTCAGTTGAGCGAGAAAAAGTAATGGTAGCCACCTCGATATTCTGATGATGTCATCAACTGGGAATAAACAGAGACTAAGTGCTAGCACTGCTTAACTTACCTAAAGTAAGACCCTTCGACGCGCCAGAATTATGTGGTCTTTGACTTTGCAAGCCTATACAAGCATATGACTATTTGCATTGATATTACAAGGTGCTTTCGTAGTTTCTCTAACAAAGAAACTGGCTACAATAAAACCTGCATAATTATAAAATTAGCTACACGAGTCAAGGCAGCTTTGTGGTATAATGCAAAACTTCAAAAATGAGCCACAAGCGATCGATGTTATTGACTGGTACGTAAAAGCAGAAGTTAGAAGGCGCAAAAGATTATCGACTCGGCTTTCTAAAACCTTTTTCCAAACACTTTTCCTAAACCATGCCGTACTGGGTGTTTGGACTGTGGAGTACAGATTGAGGTTGGCTTGTTGCTCAAACAAACTCTGAAGATAGAAGTATTCTGTAATTAAAGACTTTAAAAAAAAGTATTTGCAGTAACAATTTACAAAATAAAATCACCAGCAACCAGCAAGCAGTGATTGGTATAAAAAAGCAAAGTCTGCTCGTCAGAGGAGCCACTGCGATAGACGGTGAAACCAGTGCTGATAGCGTATAGTACGGGTATAGGTTGGCATCGCATAGCGTGTGGTTTGCACATAGGAGATACCCAAAAGGGTTCCACAGGCTATAGCAAGGGGAGATCCCAATTTGGAAAAAACACGTTTGCTATTGAAATCGGGTTTATACAAACGAAGCGATTAAAATCGCGTCTATACAAACAAAGTCCACCTACGTGGACTTTCTATCAAGTCCGCGCAGGCCGTGAGGCCAGTCGTGTAGGCGGGTTTCCCGCGCTCTAGCAAGTTGCGTGGCAGAAGGCGCAAAAGCTTATATTATAAGCTTTTTTATCCGTTCTTAATAGTTACTTATCGAATTGATGCTCTAAAAGAAAAAATTAGCCCTCAAATCAATTTTGGGCTAATTTTAGGCATTTTAAACCATTGATGAAAAAATTTTAAGTACTGTAGTGGTCTGTCCCATTAATTTTGATCGGCTGTCACCTGGGAACCAGGTGTGCGAAGTTTTGACAGCCTATCAAAACTTTTGCGACAGACAACTGGGAAATACCAACCAATAAGGCTGTTATGTTCCAGAGCAACTACCTACGTATATTTGAAAAATCAACTAGGATTCCTATAAGTGACTTAAAACAATTCAGTTTATGTAAATTAATCCCTTCTCGCAATCACCCAGATTGCATGAACAAGCCCAAGAATATAAAATCCAAAAATAGTAAGCAGCAAGTTTATCCAAAAATCTTTACCAATACCAACTTGTAGGAACACTCCAAGCGGCGGTAAAAAAACAGCACAAAGTATCCTAACTAAATCCATTGCTCCCTCCTGTAAGTCTTAAAATGAGCAGGATTTGTATACTCATCAACAATAGCATTTATTTTTTAAAGCATCAGGTTAAGCTAGTGTGGTAAACCGTCCTAACCACCACTGATCTTGGCTTTGTAACCAAGCTTAATTAAAAGCTCAAGAATTTTCTGCTTGTGGTCGCCTTGAATTTCCAGTTCATTTTCTTTTATAGTGCCACCCGTACCGCACTGGGTTTTTAACTGCTTGAGTAAAGCTTGTAAAGTTTCTTGATTTGTTTGAAAGCCAGTAATCACAGTCACGGTCTTACCTTTACGCCCAGCGCGAGTTGCTTGTACGCGCACATTTTGCTTTTCTGGTGGCAAGTCGGGGGTTGCTCTTTCAAAAGCAGCAGAGTTACCATTCCCAAACTCTTGGTACACGAAGCGGTTTTCAGGGTTGTTACGATTTGATGATGAAGGCATAAAGTTAACTTTGTAAAGAACCACTAACAGGCAATGAGTATTAAGAGAAACCGTATCGGCAGTCTTAGTATAATTGTGGTCGTTCCGTAATTCTAGCTTGTCCGTGACTACTACTCCCCTACCTTCGGGTTCTCAATCATCTACTCAACTTCCTGATGCACTAGGACGCTTTGGTCGCTTTGGTGGTAAGTATGTTCCTGAAACGTTGATGCCAGCTCTTTCTGAGTTGGAAGCAGCGTATCAGCAGTATCGCAATGACCCTGCTTTTCAGGCAGAACTGCAACAGTTGCTGCAAGATTATGTAGGGCGTGCAACACCATTATATTTTGCCGAACGCCTTAGTACACATTACGCAAAACCAGATGGCACTGGACCCCAAATTTATTTAAAGCGTGAGGATTTAAATCATACTGGTGCTCACAAAATTAATAACGCTTTGGGTCAGGTCTTGCTGGCAAAGCGTATGGGCAAACAGAGAATCATTGCAGAAACGGGTGCCGGACAACACGGAGTAGCAACGGCTACTGTTTGCGCTCGTTTTGGGTTGCAATGCGTTATTTACATGGGCGTTCACGACATGGAACGTCAAGCTTTGAATGTTTTTAGAATGCGTTTGATGGGCGCAGAGGTTCGCCCGGTGTCAGCAGGAACTGGTACTTTAAAAGATGCCACTTCTGAAGCTATCCGCGATTGGGTCACAAATGTGGAAACAACCCACTACATTTTGGGTTCTGTTGCAGGTCCTCACCCATACCCCATGATTGTACGCGATTTTCACAAAGTGATTGGACAGGAAACTCGCGCTCAAGCACTAGAAAAGTGGGGTGGTTTGCCCGATATTGCGATCGCTTGTGTGGGAGGTGGTTCCAATGCCATGGGTTTGTTCTATGAGTTTGTAGACGAACCTTCCGTGCGGTTAATTGGTGTAGAAGCTGCTGGAGAAGGAGTTAACACTGACAAACACGCAGCAACCTTGACAAAAGGACGAATTGGTGTATTACACGGAGCTATGAGCTACCTTTTGCAAAGTGAAGATGGACAAGTGGTTGAAGCTCATTCAATTAGTGCTGGATTAGATTATCCGGGTGTCGGTCCGGAACACAGCTACCTGAAGGATATAGGGCGTGCTGAATATTACAGCGTGACTGACGAAGAAGCTTTGGCTGCTTTTCAAAGGCTTTCACGCTTGGAAGGAATTATTCCCGCTTTAGAAACAGCCCACGCTTTTGCTTATTTAGAAACCCTGTGTCCCCAACTTAGCGGAAGTCCCAAGATAGTTATTAACTCTTCCGGACGCGGGGATAAAGATGTACAAGCCGTAGCTAAGTACTTCAATCCCACATGAGGATGTCCGAGAAGTATCAGATTTTCTGCACGATCGCCCCTAGGGAGTGTTTTCAAACTCTTATAGATTCCCCCATCTGCCCCCCAACCCCAGAGGAGACGCCTAGCCTCCCTTAAAAAGCTACGGTGGTATACAGATCTGTAGAAAAAATATGAAACAACCGGATAACAGGGAAAGTTGATTCCAATTCCCCCCTTTTTTAGGCTAGGGGGGATCGAAACTGCCAGAATGCACTATATAAGACTTGTATACACCACCGTAGCCTTAAAAAGGGGGCTAAGATACTCAAAAGTCACCTAATTCATTAGGGGATTTAGTGAGCCGTAGCACGTCTTTACATTTTTTAATTTATTAAGATGGTTTTTTGTCAACAATTAATCCACAGCAATCCTAAGTTTTTTTTAAAAATCAAATCGAGATTTTAGCTGTGTTTGTTTTAAAAATTAACTTGAATTATATTAAGCGGCTCTTGACGAAGCTTTTGGAATATGTAAATATTTCCTAACTTGCTGGTTACCATAAACCATACTGGTATCTCAAGAAACAAAAAATCAGGGATTGTGTCTCTTAAACTTATACGTTATTTAACACTCCATGTTTCGACAAACTGCTTTTGGCATTGCTTTAAGTATGCTTGTCCTTGCCAGTGGATTACCAACGAGTTTACTAGCGGGTTACTCTTCCAAACAAAAAGCAACCCAAAGTAAATCGGTATCAATTCCATCAAGCCAGGTTAAATCATTCTCTACCTTTAAAACAACTGATTTGGAAAAATCAGTTTTTGACCAAATTAATCGGTACCGGGTTTCTAAGGGTTTGCGAAAGCTGACTTTAAATCCAAGAATTACTCGACAAGCTAGGATTCACAGTCAAAATATGGCTAGACGCAAAGCCCCATTCAGTCACCAAGGGTTTAGAAGAAGAGTTGATGCTATTCCCCTTCGCTACAGAAGCGCATCAGAAAATCTCGCTTTTAACCAAGGCTACAACGATCCGGTTAAGGAAGCTGTGACAAGTTGGCTGAAAAGCCCCGCACATCTAAAGAATATTAAGGGGAATTACAATCTGACGGGTATTGGTGTCGCTACTAACAGCGATGGTGAAGTGTACCTGACACAGATTTTTATTCGCATGAGATAAATTAAAATTGCTAACGGCTAATGGTTAATTGCTAATGGTCAAAACTCTCTTAACTATTAGCTATTAGCCATTAGATAATATAGATGTCTAACCTAACTGCTGATAATTCATGGAAGATTTTCAGGTTTGCGATCGCGACCTCACTGACGCTACTTTATCCCATTATCTACAAAACGATGAAATTGCTGTAGATACCGAAACGATGGGGTTACTTCCACAACGCGATCGCTTATGTCTTGTCCAATTATGCAACAAAGATGGTAGAGTGACTGCAATCCGTATTGCTAAGGGACAAACAGAGGCTCCTAACTTAAAAAAGCTGTTGGAAGCGACAAACGTCCTTAAAATATTTCACTTTGCACGTTTCGATCTGGCGACGATACGTTATAGCTTAGGCATTTATATCCAACCCGTTTTTTGTACTAAGATAGCCAGTAAGTTAGCACGTACTTATACCCAACGTCACGGGCTGAAGGATTTGGTGCAAGAGTTGGAAAAAGTAGAATTAGACAAAAGCTCTCAAAGTTCTGATTGGGGAAATGCTGCCAATCTATCAGAAGCACAACTGAATTATGCTGCTAATGATGTACGTTATTTAATAGGTGCGCGGCAAAAACTCGTCGATATGCTCAAACGTGAAGAACGGTATGCAATCGCCCTAGAATGTTTTGAGTGTTTGCCAACTATAGTTTCTTTAGATTTACTGCAATTTAAGGATGTGTTTGAACATTAGGGTGTTGTTACAGTGACCAGGGTTACTGGTCACCGTTAGGACTACCCTTTTTGCTGGGTTTCTGCGTGATTCTTCAAACGATCTACAACGTTATAGTCATCTGCACCAGCAGGTGTTCTGGATTCGATAATTCCTTCAGTAGGACCTCCAACTGCTTTCCATGCAGCCAAACCGCCTTTGAGTTCAGATACGTGTACAAAACCAGCGCTTCTTAATTGTTGTGCCGCTTGAGCAGTCTGTTCGTCACTTTCACCGTAAACGTAGATATCACGGCTTTTTGCTATGGATTCTGCACGGTCTACCAACTCGTTTTGAGGGAAGGGCATCGCACCCATGATGTGACCTTGGTTGAAGGCGTTGCGATCGCGCACATCTAAAATTGTGAAAGCAGGTTCGCCCCATTCCAAACGAGACTTGAGAACATGAACATCAGACTGTGAGTCAATGGGGGGCTGTTGTGGAATGATGTTGTCTACTAGTTTGTTAGTCATGAGTATCCTCTGTAACGTATTAGACTACCTTGCAAAAGACTTTAGGCGTAAGTTGACAAAAGAAGTTGCAAGAATTTTATGCACTGCAAGAAATGTATCTAACAAAATGGCGTGGATTGCTCTTTCTGGAGAATGAAAATTCTGAATTTATGCCTAATGGTAGACCTGCTATTAACAATGACCCCTAACCTGTGACCAGTTAATATTCTTGGTTAAAAGCAGGATATTTAAATAATCAATCGATTTCTTTTTCTATAAGTAATGCTGCAAGTACAACATAATGCAAATACTTCCTTTCTGTCCTAAAATGACCAGTGCTACTACGTCTTTTGGTTATCTTCTGGAGATTCGGAAGCGGTCAAAAAAATTTACTGTTTCAATCCGGAAATTGTTCAAAATTATAAAATATAGACTTGACTTTAGAATTGGAAAATTAGATAGGCTGAAGAACAATTGTTTGAATTTATCTTCTGCATATAAATAATATTTTTGCAAGTCCATGTCATTAAAATTATTAAAACACCAAATTAATCAAATTTAACTTCGTCTGTCTCAAAGAAGATTTACTTAAGTAATGCATTTTTAACTTAATTTTATATACACTGCCCAACTCCAATTTTCTTTATCAAAAAAGATAAAGTATTCGGTTATACTCAAGCAAAAGACTAGCCGAATAATAGACGTTGTATGAAGGATGCTAACCGCCGTAAGTTTTTGCTGGGAACACTTTCAGGAGTTGTTGGCGGTATCGTGGGAATCTTGAATCGGGGCAGGCAGACAATGGCTTCGCCTGTAAAGCCTTCAGAAGAAACAGCAGTGTCATTCAGACAACCGATCGCATTGGCTAATGGTATCTCACTAGAACTAGTCACGCATAATGATGAATTTCTTGGTATTGGTCAAATCAAGGCTGAAAATGTCTTATTGCGAAGTGGAAGAAGACCAATGTTCGTTGAAATTTGTAATCCTAGCGCAGTAAGTCTTTACAATTATACGATTGCACAACAAAATATTACAAATAATTTAGTTCAGCTAAAATTCTCCATGCATTACCGTGAAGGTGGTCTGATGGAGTGGATGCTCCATACTGTTCGGAACCGCTACAACACATCCGATTGGGCTGCTGAACCACAAAAAGCCACTGATACTGCTTTATGGTTAGAAATTCGTCCGGTTACACGTAACATAGGCGATCGCAAATACACAGGCTTGAGTTATCAATATCGCTACCAAAGCCAAAGCATTCCTATTTACAAAATACTCGATCGAGCTACTTGGGAACTGGATGGTCGTGCAGTAGGTAATGAGTTTTGGATGCGTAACTCTTTTGCACCTTCTATTGCGTCCATTCATTCAGTAGAAGAATTTTACTCTACTGAATGGTATCTGCCTTCTGCTAAAAATCCCAGTGTCTTTCAATTTGTACCACTGCAAACAGCTTTACAAGGCTTTACCTTTACATCAGGACCATCCGGTACGTTAGTCACTTGGGCAACGAAAGCCAGTCATATCCGTTCGCTATTTGAAAAACCGCGTGGTATTGATGAAATTATACACTGGCACCAACACTGTAGCGATCTGGGTCAAGAATTAGTTACCTCACCGATGGAGGTGTTGTGGTCCCCAGGCAAACTGGATCGCGTTGAGCAAACCAATGCCTATGAAGCAGTAAGAGAACTAGTACACGAAACACTGCACGCTGACATAGGTATGCGTCGCGAACGAATAACAACTTACGCGCTGATCGAACAATGGGATAATGCCAATTTAAAACGTTATACCGAAGTGGCACTGCCAAAACTACTAGCCAGTGGTGTCAAAATGGTTGCTTTAGCAAACCATTTCCAAAATAATATGAATACCTTTGGGGTCGGGAATATGGCATGCACGATTGACCTGAAGGTTGCAGATTCAGTTGGTGAAGAAAATTTGCGGAATTTTTGTAATAAAACAAAAGCTGGTGGTGCCATAGTTCAGATGTGGGGTAATACAGCTTTATCCACTTTTGGTCTCAAACAATGGGATCGCAATGGTGTAAAAAATCGTCTTGATTATTTACCGAAAGAAGGATCGATAATGGAAGCCATAGAGCGATCGCAAGATCCTTTTGTTCGCAATCCGTCCAATGCTATTGAAGCCGATCACTACACGCCAGTTTTCGCCGTACTCAATTTACGAGATCCAGTTATACGAGAATACTGGCTTAAGCGTTGGAAGCAAGCACATGATGAAATAGGGCTTGAAGCTATTTTCTTAGATAGTTCAACCAATCTCTCTAGCGATAAATTCCACTTTATCCAACTTGCAGATAGTAGTGCCAGAGAGCCAGCTACAAACAACAATCAGCAACTATTTACCCAACGTCCTGCAAAAGAACCAGCTGCAGCCATTCTTTCACAGTACCATGCCCACTTAAAATTGATGGCAGAAATGCAAAAAATTGGCTACCGCTACTGTGGAGAAGACATTGGAGTATTCGGAATCCATCGCACGGGTCCAAATCTTCTCGCCAAGCTGAATTATTTGCCCTTATGGATGGATTGTCTGACTGACTTCGATACCCTAACTTTACAGAAAGCAGGAGTCGATCCCGATGACACTTTTTTCCGTGGTTTGGCTTACCGAATGATGTGGTATGTATTTTGGGATATCAAAACCGAGCAAATCAGCTTTAACTATGGCAGCGTGCGTGGTGATTTCGATAAACCGAACACTTGGCATATTTCACTATTTAAAGTATTTAATAAAGTTAACGACTTAATGATTAACCGCGAGATTCTACTACGTGAGAATGGTGTTGTGTACCGTACTACAGGACAGCAAATTCTTTGGGCTTTCCAAAATTTTGATTTTCAACTTCCTAGTAGTTCAGTAGTGCGTGATGAAACTACAAGTAAAAGTTGGCAAACCCGTCGTCTACAAGCTATTAAACACCACGTTTATTCCATAAAAACCTAGCGATACCCCGACAACACCGTAAGATGAGTCGGGGATAACATTAATTGATATTAACTAAGCAGCCAGAACAAAATCAACTTCATCAGTGCCACCAGTTTCTGATTGCCCTGACGTCAGTTGTTGACCGTTAACTTCAACGGCAAAAGGTGTACCACCCAGATTGAGATTGTAGTCTGTTTTGTCATTGGTATACCCAACACTAGCAATCATTTTGCGATTTTGGTCTACATAAGCAAAAGCCAACATCTGATTTTTGTTTTGCTTGTTGTCACGCGCCCAAATCACCATGTATTGTTGGCCCTGATAATCAAATACTTTTGGTGGACGAGTGGGAACATAACGACCGGGATCGCCAAAACTTTTGTCTAGAAAATCTTGAACCGAACTTGGTTCAACTGTCGCATAAGCAACTTCTTCTGGAGAGGTTGGTTCGGCATCAGCTTCATCACCACCTCGCGTCCCAACAACTTCTTCTTGCCCCCGATTCTTGAAATAATCAACGGCTGCTTTGGTTCCAATAGCACCAACTGCTGCAACTCCAGCACCAATTAGTACGTTACGAAGGAGGTTACTTCTGTTACTCATCGTTGCCCCTTTTGGCTAGAAGACACCGTGGACAATCGTATCATTACTGGTTCTCATTGCTATAGTTATTCAATTTTTTCTAGGAATTGGAGATTAGTACTTCTCCCTTGTCCCCCTTGTCTCCCCCCTCTCCCTTGTCCCGGTGTTCCTAGTCCTTAGTCCCTATTTTTGCTTTCAATCGCTCGCTCGCCAGGAATACTCCAAGCTCTATTGCTGCTTTCATACTTGTTGCATCGGCTATGCCTTTACCTGCAATATCAAATGCAGTACCGTGATCTGGGGATGTCCGAATGAAAGGCAAACCTATAGATGTATTGACGGCGCGATCGAACGCCATCAGTTTTACTGGAATTAAACCTTGATCGTGGTACAAAGCAAGGTAAGCATCGGCGGGATTTTGGATTGTGCCATTTCCGTACCAAGCTTGACCGGGTTTGACCCACATTGTATCTGGTGGAATCGGACCGTCTATTTGTAAGTTTGGACGATTTTTACGCTCTTGCTCTATCCAGGGTATTAACCATTCTTGTTCTTCGCGTCCTAGCTGTCCCTGTTCCCCACTGTGAGGGTTTAAACCTGCGATCGCAATTCTCGCTTTTTTTAACCCAAAGTCTTTTTCCAAACACTCTACCAACAAATCCAGTTTTGCCGTCATAAGTTCCGGTGTCAGAAATTGCGGGACTTGACTGAGGGGGATATGTGTTGTTGCTAGCAATGTCCGAAGTAACCAGTTTGTATGAGGCGATCGCGCTACAAATAACATCCCCACGCGTTTTGCACCTGACTTTTCTGCCAAAAGTTCTGTTTGACCTGGGTAATCATATCCTGCTGCTTTCCATGCTGATTTTGCGATTGGACCTGTCACAATTGCATCAAATTGACCTGCAAGAGTATGACTGATAGCTGCTTCCATGTAAGCAAAACTTGCTGACCCACTAGCTGCATTACCCTGACCGATAACGATATTATCTTGAAAAGGCAAAGCTGCTGCTACATTAAGAATGGAAAGTTTTTCTGGATTGACCAATGGTTCTGAATTCGCAGTTTTAGAAAAACTTATATAATTTTTTACTATTAATTCTCGATTTCCTATTACTGTAATCTCGCAGTTTTTGCCTACTGCTGGGTCTGCTAAAGCTTTTAGAATAACTTCCGGACCGATTCCTGCTGGGTCTCCCAATGTTAGTGCCAAACGTAATTTACGCATAATGTTAGGAATTAGGGATTGGGCATGAGTATTCTATCCTGTCCCCCTTATCTCCTTATCTCCCTTGTCCCCCTTATCGCCAAATCCTCTTCCTTTACAATCGTTAACATAAGTCTAATCATACAGGAGCGCTTTCAAGCATCTGGTAAACTTAACTTAATGAAACACTTTACAAAGGAGATTTGCGCTTATGGGCGGCGAAATGTTTAATGCAGCTCTACTGTCTTTCGGTTTGATCTTTGTAGGCTGGGCTTTAGGTACGTTGTTGTTAAAAATCCAAGGAGCAGAAGAGTAACCGCCTGAACAAGGATAAAGTATTAAGGATAAAATGCAGGTCGAGGTTTCAACTACTGGCTTTTTATCCTTGATGCTTTCTTTTGTAAATTTTTGTTGACATGAGTTATTCTGATAATATTCTATAATAATTTTTGTTACAAACTCTCATGACATTATTAATAGTTGGTGCCACTGGCACCTTGGGAAGGCAAGTAGCTCGTCGTGCGCTCGACGAAGGTTATAAAGTTCGTTGTCTTGTCCGGAGTGCAAAGAAAGCCGCGTTTCTTAAAGAGTGGGGAGCAGAGTTAGTACCTGGTTCTTTGTCTTACCCCGAAACACTAACATCGGCACTTGAGGGTGTAACCGCAGTTATTGATGCGGCAACATCTCGTCCTACAGATTCTCTCAGTATTAAACAGGTAGATTGGGAAGGTAAAGTCTCTCTGATCCAAGCTGCGCGTGCTGCTGGTGTAGAGCGGTTTATCTTTTTCTCCATTTTGGATGCTGACAAATACCCAGAAGTGCCATTAATGGAAATTAAGCGGTGTACGGAACTGTTTTTGGCAGAGTCAGGTTTAAACTACACCATATTGCGTTTGGCCGGTTTCATGCAAGGCTTAATCGGTCAGTATGGAATTCCTGTCTTGGAAGGACAGCCTGTTTGGGTAACAGGTGAATCTTCACCCATTGCTTACATGGATACTCAAGATATTGCCAAATTCGCTATTCGGGCTTTGAAAGTGCCAGAAACGGAGAAAAAAGCTTTTCCTGTCGTTGGAACTCGTGCTTGGAGTGCAGAGGAAATTATCAGTCTTTGCGAACGCCTAGCCGGAAAAGAAGCTAGGATCACGCGAATGCCCATTAACTTGCTCCGCACCATGCGTCGTGCCTTGCGGTTTTTCCAGTGGGGATGGAATGTAGCAGATCGGCTGGCTTTTACAGAGGTTTTGGCAAGCGGTAAGCCCCTGACAGCGTCTATGGATGAAGTTTACACAACCTTTGGATTGGAGCGCAACGAAACAACAACTTTAGAAACTTACTTACAAGAGTACTTCAGTCGTATAATGAAAAAACTTAAAGAAATAGATTACGAGCAAACCAACACTAAAAAACAAAAACCCAAAAAAACACCCTTTAAAAAAGTTAACAGTTAGTGGTCGTTGGTTAATCCCGGTTACACGATTGACCGATGGCTGAAGACAAATAACACAAGGACAAAAATAGTCCAAAATGTGTAACGATTATCTAAAGAAAGCGAGTCGCTAAGAATTGGATGTTTGAGCGTGCCCAAAGCAGGCATTATATACAATGATGTTAAACCGATAGCGGGTCGAATCGCTGTCGAATTAAAGGAAAAGTTCACCACTGCAGGCTGGGATGTTTGCATCACAAGTGGTGTCGGTGGGATATTGGGCTATTCAACCCCTGAAAGCCCCGTATGTCACACCCCGATTGAAGGTCTAACACCTCCTGGCTTTGACTCAGAAATGAGATTTGCAGTGGTGTTAGGCGGTGATGGTACGGTTTTAGCGGCGTCCCGTCTTGTTGCTCCTCGTGGTATTCCGATATTAACGGTAAACACGGGTCATATGGGGTTTTTGACAGAAGCTTACCTCAACCAGATCCCTCAAGCGGTAGAACAACTATTGGCGGGTCAATATGAGGTTGAAGAGAGAGCGATGCTCAGCGTCAAAGTGTTTCGCTCGGATGCTGCTCTCTGGGAAGCCCTTTGTTTAAATGAAATGGTGCTACATAGAGAACCTTTGACCTCTATGTGCCATTTTGAAATAGCCATAGGTCATCACGCACCAGTGGATATTGCTGCTGATGGTGTGATTGTATCTACGCCAACTGGTTCTACAGCGTATTCTTTAAGTGCTGGTGGTCCGGTAGTCACTCCTGGCGTACCAGTATTGCAACTAGTACCCATTTGTCCCCATTCTCTAGCTTCTAGGGCGTTGGTTTTTCCAGATAGCGAACCCGTTAATATCTACCCAGTCAATACTCCTCGGTTGGTTATGGTGGTAGATGGCAATGGTGGATGCTATGTTCTTCCAGAGGATAGGGTGTATTTAGAGCGATCGCAATACAGCGCCCGATTTATCCGCTTGCAAACTCCAGAATTTTTCAGAATCTTGCGAGAAAAATTAGGTTGGGGTTTACCACATATTGCCAAACCAACGTCTGTGGAATTGCCATAACACTCAACGGTCACTGCTCGCTGGCTACCGATGACTGCGTATGGGTAAAATTTTAAATAAGTCGTTAAGTTTACTGACTGTCTTGATTTATTAGCTGATACTTGTACGTGTTACAACTGGGTAGACAGCTTGTTAAATCAGGATTTTTTATTTTAAGAAACAATTGCACCTCTACCTGAATCTAAAATCTAAAGTATAGAATTTATATGACAGTTGCTCATAACCCTTGTGTTTTAGTTATTGAAAGCGACGAAAGTCTCGCCAATCAGCTAGCTTTTGATTTAAAAGAAGCAGGTTATGAGCCTCTTGTGGCTCATGATGGGGTGAGTGGAATACAACACAGTCGAGAACGTCAGCCTGCTTTAATTGTGATTGACCGAATGCTAGCAGGAGAATCTGGATTGTCCTTATGTAAAAGTTTTAGAACTACTGGAGCGCGATCGCCCGTATTAGTCTTGATGGCGCGAGATACAGTTGACGATCGCGTAGCCTGTTTGGAAGCAGGAGCTGATGATTACTTTCTCAAGCCATATAGAGCGGAAGATTTTTTAAATCTAGTTCGCTTATACTTAAAACCTGATATCGATACAACCGAACAACTGCGTTTTGGAGATTTAGTGTTAGATATAGCGACTCGTCGTGTCGTACTTAACGGTAAAGCAATTGACTTGACGATGAAAGAATTTGAACTTCTCAAGTATCTTATGGAACATCCTCGTGAAGTCTTAACTCGCGAACAAATTTTAGAAAACGTTTGGGGTTACGACTTCATGGGTGAATCAAATGTGATAGAAGTTTATATTCGCTACTTACGGTTAAAAATAGAAGATGAAGGTCAAAAGAGACTTATTCAAACCGTGAGGGGAGTAGGTTATGTGTTGAGAGAATCTTAGAAGAATAGTTAGTGGTTGGTTAGTAGGATTTGTTGTCAACACCCAACCACTAACACCCAATAACTAACAACTAACAACTAACACGCACCTGTTATGATGAATCGACTATGCATCCTATCAATAATGTTGAGTCTATTGCTGATGAGTTGTTCTACTCAGACATCAGCAGTATCGCCTACAGGTACTCCTAGTTCTCAAACTCAAGCACAAATGAATCAGGAGAAAGCGCCACTTACAGCCAAAGCCGGTCAGCAGTTACCAATTTCAGCCGTTGCTATTGTTCCTAATAATGCAAAAATTCAACTGGAAGTAGCCCGAACAACCCAAGAGCAGGCAATGGGTTTGATGTTTCGACCTGCTTTACCTGATGATAGAGGAATGCTCTTTCAATTTCCCTCAGCGTTTCAAGCTAGCTTTTGGATGAAGGATGTACCTGTTCCTCTCGATATGGTCTTTATGCTTGATGGTGTTGTAAAACACATCGCTGTTTCCGTCCCTCCCTGTAACCGCACCCCTTGTCCTACCTACGGTCCTGACACGCCAGTTAACCAAGTTATTGAACTGCGTTCTGGGCGAGCATCTGAACTTGGTTTGAAAGAAGGATCTCGTATCAAAATTGAATTTCTTAAATCTGGTTCTTCGTTGAAATAAGGTGTTCTGAAAAAAGAAGTGAAAACTCAGGAGTCAGAATAGCTTGCCTGTGATATTCTGTACTCTGAGTTTTTTTGAAGCATTTGTAAAAAAAGTATTACGTATCTGTAAAGAGAGCTTTTATAAGATTAATATTTGATACAATGCGTTTCAGTAAGCATTCCTGCGTTCAAGTCAGATAATGGATTTAACTCCAGATTGCAAAAGATATTTCTTTTGACGTAAGTGTAAAGTGTAGTCAATAAGGGAGTATTATCTAAGGAATCTTTCTTAGTGCAGGTGTAGTTAACTGGGGTACTAAGGTACAAAGGATAAAGTTAAAACGAACAAGAATCTGTGCTATTTGAAACTCAAAAGCTAGTGGCACATAAGCTTGAGTTAATATAATCCGCTTTGTTCAAGAAAATCCGGAAACTGATACAAGTGTTTGCCGAAGCTCTATTGGCATCAAAAAAAACGTCGGTGCTGGAAAAAATTTTACTTGATATACTTAAGTACACTTTAATTCTCAATTTAGGGGGTCCACAAGGGTGTCACCATCAACATATTCCAGGTTTATTCATTTTTTACAGGAAGATTTAGCGATCTCGACAGCCTGCATGGCTGTTGCCCTTCGCCATCGAGAGCAAGATCCGGGTCCTTTACCAATGATTCTTTGGCAGTATGGCTTGATCACTATGGACCAGTTAGAACAAATCTATGACTGGTTGGAAACTGCGTAGTTATAGGATGGTCGTTGAGGATAATCTACTATGCGGGATTTGCCTTGCCTTGTACAAAGGCTGATTCAGAATGCGAGCAATTGCGGACCTTATAGATCTGTCAAACAGAATAAGTCTGAGAAGCGGGCGAATTATTCAGCCCGCTTTCTCATTTGGTTGGTGCTTGGTGGATGTTTGGAAAATAAAAAATCATACTAATTCGCAAATTGCAATCAATCGAAAAATCAATTGCGAATTGCGAACTGTTTGAGTGATGGCGGAGTTAAACTTGCCTATAAGAATTCATGATGGAAGTTTTTTATCAATCAGGGGTAACAACTTGTTCGGTGTTTAGGTGATTGAGCGACCAACGATGATCTACCTCTATAGAGGATGATTGGCAAGCTTCTTCTAATTGCTTTTGTTGTGCAACGGCTTTTCTGAGAGTAATAATAAGCTGGTTCACCTGATTCCTTAAATTTGGGTTGCTACTGACTGCTGACAGAGTTTGCCTTTCTAGCAGTTGCAGTATAAGTTCGTAATGGACAGGTGAAGGCAGAGGAAGTTGCTCCATGTAGTTAGTTTTTGATTGCAATTTTTGGATAAGTGTACCGAAGTATAAAGTATAAAGTCTGAAAGAAGAGGGAATGGCGAAGCATCAACCTTTCTTACTTTATCCTTTACTCTTTATCCTTACTGGTAATTTGTCATTACATAAATTGTTACATAAGCCAAAATAATTTGGTTAAAGCCCTAATTTGGCAGGCGATGAAGATTTAGCGAAGAGGTTGGTAACCGCTTCCCCTGGGTCTGGGTGTTTTACAAGAGACTCTCCAATAAGAACACCAGAGACTCCTGCACGTTCTACTATTGCTAAATCTTCTGGTGTGTGGAATCCCGATTCGCTCACAACTAGAATGTTACGCTCTTGTAATAAATTGCTCCTTGCGGCTATCAGTTCGCAAGTGGTTTGCAAATTAACGGAGAAATCTTCTAAATTGCGATTGTTAATACCTATTAAGGTCACACCATCAAGAGCTAAAACGCGATCGAGTTCTGCTAGAGTATGAACTTCAATCAAAGCTGCCATTTTTAAAGTTTTGGCAATTTTGATAAAGTACTGTAAATCGCGATCGCTCAGTATTGCTGCAATCAATAAGACTGCATCTGCACCCGCAACACGTGCTCTGTACATTTGATAAGGATAAATGATAAATTCCTTGCACAGCAACGGTAATTCTACGGCAGAACGAACCTTAGTTAAATTTTCAAAGCTGCCAGAGAAAAATTTTTCATCCGTAAGTACCGAAATACAACTCGCACCGCTCTGTTGATATTTTAGAGCAATTTCCACTGGGTCAAAATTCTCCCTTAAAACCCCTTTACTGGGAGAAGCTTTTTTTACCTCAGCAATCAGTGCTGGCTGTGTTTTGCCTTGACGCAAAGCCGCCACAAAATCACGAGTTGGAGGTGCATCCAGTACTTGACGCTGCAACTCTTGTAGGGGTACCTTTTCCCGCATGATGTCAACTTCTTGTTCTTTGTGCCAAACAATTTCCTCTAATATGTTGTTTGGCTGAGCATCAGGAACAGCGACCTGATACAGCATTATAGAAACAGCCACGGATGGGTTGGGACGACGGCGACGGATTTGCATAAAAAAATTATGAATTGTGAATTATGAATTATGAATGGTGAATTGCTAGTTTTTCAGCATTCATCATTCATAATTCATCATTTATTAAGCTACTGCTCGTTTGTAGGCTTCGTCTAACACTTCTGATAGTGTTGGGTGGGCGTGAACCAAATGAGCAAGGGTGTGAACGGATTGACGGTTGGCAATAGCTGCTGAGGCTTCATGGATAATATCCGAAGCGTGCATTCCAAAGATATGGACGCCTAACACTTCGCCCGTGTCCTTGCGATATATAACCTTTGCCATTCCGTCTGCTTCACCTTCAGCCAGGGCTTTGGAATTGCCTTTAAAGTAACTCTTAGTTGTTCCTACCGCCCATCCTTCTGCGCTACCCTTTTCTTTAGCAGCAGTTTCAGTCATCCCAACGTAGCTAATTTCCGGGTGGGTAAACGCTGCTGCGGGAATGCTGGGGTAGTCTACCTCTTTACGACGCCCGCAAATATTTTCCACAGCTACAATTCCTTGAGCTGAGGCTGCATGGGCAAGCATCATCTTACCAGTAGCGTCCCCAATCGCCCACAAGTGCGGTACTGGTTCACCTGCGGACAGCACAGCCATATTGTCGTTAACTGGAATAAAATTCCGGCGATCCAGTTCTACCCCTACAGAATCTAAACCCAAGTTTTGTGTAGCAGGTATGCGTCCGGTTGCTACCAAGCAAGCATCCACTTCCAGTACGTCCACATCTTCTTTGGTTTTAAAATTAGCTAACTCAATAATGACAGGTGAACCGGGAATCACTTTTTTCGCGTATATTCCTACATGGGTTTCAATATCACGGTTCGCAATCAAAACCCGTTCCGCAAGCTTGGCAATATCGCGGTCAAATCCCGGCATAAGTTGGTCTAGGGCTTCTATCATGGTGACTTCACTGCCCAATGCCGAGTAAACATCAGAAAATTCCAATCCGATGTAACCACTGCCAATTATTGCTACCCATTCGGGTAATGATTCTAATTTTACCGCTTGGTCGCTTGTGAAAACTGTTTTGCCATCTACTTGAATACCCGGAGGGACAAAAGGTACAGACCCAGGGGAAAGAATAATGTCTTTTGCCGTAATAGTTTTTTCACCGCTATCTGTTGTGACAGTGACTTTTTGTGTCCCTGCGACCTTACCCCAACCACGAATGATATCAACACCCAAGCGCTTCAAGCTATTGGTTAGGTCACCTTGAATTTTTGCCACAAGATTGTTGGCGTGATCCGCAATACCCTGTCTGTCAAACTCAACATTTCCCAATTGAATACCCAGGGACTTGAGGTGATGAGCATTACGTAATTCCCGCACCCGCCCAGATGCTGCTAACAGTGCCTTAGATGGAATGCAGCCTCGGTTAACACAAGTTCCTCCCATGTCAGCCGCTTCGACAATCGCTGTCTTGAGACCGCAGCTAACGGCGTGTAGAGCAGCACCATGTCCGCCCACTCCAGCGCCTAAAATCACTAAATCGTAATCGAACCCTTCACTCACGTTAGTTTCCCCGCGTGCATTCACCAACTTTATTTTTAACTGACCAAACGATCGGTGCAAGTCTTAATTTTATGCTGTTGCTCAATCAAGATTATGACTTAAGATACTAGGGGACAAAATTCTTAGCGTTTTTCATAATGTAACATACATTACCAAATAATCCAAGTTGTGTGGGCACTGCTCGCCATCAGACGTATACAGTTGGGCATTGGGCATAGTACATATAGTTCAACCCATGATATGTGTACTATTGTTTGTGCAACTAAAAGAGCGGTGTAGATAGTTTACTTATTAGAATGCTCGAATGAGAGTACCTGAAGTTGGTTTTCCTAAAACAGCCCGAACTAAATTTTCAGGAATACTTCCATCAAGAATCCAGCAATCGATTCCCAAACTAGAAATAGCTAAAAACTCTTCTACTTTCTTTTTCATTCCCCCAGTGACATCTACTGAGTGACTTAAACCTAAAGCGGTTTCAATTTCACAATAGTTACTTTTAGTAATTAGAGAAATAACGTCTCCTTTTCGATCGCGAACTCCCGGATAATCTCCAGCATTAATTAAAATAATTTTATCTTGATTTTGCTTGAGGAAATATTTAGCTAATTCTGCTAATAAAGTATCTGTAGAGAGGATAGTACCGCCAATTTCCTTATCCAGAACAACATCACCAAAAACTAAAGGAATTAAATCGGTTGCTAAACTGTTATCTATGCATGAAAAATTTCTTTCTATTAGCTTTTGATTCTCAGTCACAACCATTGTTACTGGAGGTAAGCTAACCACTGGTAGACCTGTTTGCAAAAAAATCTTAGCTAGTAAGAGATTGAGGTCTAAAACATCTTGGTGTACCAGGCAAAATCCCATTTTTTCAGAAGGAGAGACAAAACCCTCGATAGTGTTGTACTTCTTAGCCGACTGATGACCAAAAGAACCCGCTCCATTGCCAATAATTAATTTGAGATTGGGATTTTGAGCCCGTATATAATGTATTTCTCTAGCCAATCGTTGCATAACTTCGGGTCGAGCAGTGTAAGGTTTTTCCTTATCTGTAATGAGAGACCCTCCCAGCTTTATTAGTACTAGAGCCATAATAAGTTTTTAAGAAAAGTGGAACAATCATCTTGATGGAGCTTATCTTGAATACAAGACAAATCCTTCTTTGTCAATTTCAGCTTAATTTTCCTTCAGCGAACGCCAACGTTCAACCTAAATAATGATAATTCAATAGTACTATTGCTGTGCGCTATTCAAAACCTGTCCAAACTATTAGATAGGATTGCTATATTAAACCCTTGTAATTCGAGGGTGAGCAGGAATGCTCACCCTCAGGGTAAAGCGGGTATTTTTCAATTTGATTTATTACAAATTCCCCAGAGTTTGCAAGTTTTTGACCTTTGCAACGGGTGGAGCAATCTCTTTTCCATTTTGAGGTAAAAATCGCCCTTGTAAACCGTAGCTCACTAAGCCCATATACTCATAAAACAAAAGCACTGCGGTTTTACTTGAAGATAACCCACTTGGTACGGGGCTAGTATGTGGAGTGACTTCAAACCCCAGACTTTGAAAAGTGAGTAGCGATCGCAACATGTGAGGGGGATCGGTTACCAACAAAATTCTCTTGACTCCTCTTGGTTGTAATTCTGATGCGGTGAAGAGCGCATTTTCTCTAGTCGTTTCAGAACAATGCTCCTCGCTTAACGCGGAAGCGGGAATACCTTTTTCTTTAAGTTGCTCGACAATTTCAGAACCATCACCTGAACCGCTAGCAAAAATCAAAGGTGCGCGACGGGCTTTCCAAAGTTCAGCAGCAACTTCCACTCGCGACCTTCTAAAAGGTTTCCCCCGTCCCAGTACAACAATTGCATCTACACCGGTACCAGAGTCAGGGGGAATAAAAGCAACTAATCCTTTTTTTGCAACTGCGATCGTGAGTGGAAAAGTGGCGCTAAAGTATACAACCAGTAACAACACTCCCAAAGTACTGATGATGCGTTTCCAACGCAGTCGGGGAAAAATCCAAGGTAATAAAACGAGAAACAAGAGTGGTAACACGATAACAACAGGTGTTGTCAGCCATTGAGAAAGTGTCGCCTTTAGACCAAGCCACTGATTTACAGAATGATACTGTCGGTAAGCTTCGCTAACGCACATAGCTAAGTTGAACATGCAGTTAACCCATGAGACTGTCAATACACTCTTTACTTTTTGTTATGTTAGCGAAAACTCAAATTTTGATGTGTTATCTACAAGCCACCATAGATTACCTGAAGCGTAGGTAGGTGAATTTAAGTATAAAAGCCACCTTTAACAGTTATATCATTTACATTATTTTACCGTATTAGTACTTCTCAATTTTGTATAAATTGCATTTAGTAAGCCCGCGCAGGCGGGCTTTGTTTGTATAGCCCCACATTTCCAATGTGAGGGAATTTTAAGCGCAACCTCATATAGAATTGGTATTACATTCAATAGTAGGGAATGCTTATCCCACTTATATTTCAACAATTAAATATAATTTATATATATGAAAAAATAGGTTTTAATAGGCAACCTAACTTCTTTATATATCTTACGAAGAGATAAAAAAGTGAACGAAACGATCGCTAGCTGCAATTAAGCTTTCCAGAAAATAAGAATACGCCCTTCAAATGGAATTGTCAAGACTTCCCTAAATCCTTACGTTTCTGACTTATTAATTAAAGAATTGATGAACTTACTTTCTTTTCTTACTTCATATAGTATGAATATTGATTGGTTGTATGTTTTGTCTGTTCTTAGTTGACATAAACAGCAATTATGGTTATAACAGTTAATGAAAATTAACCTAATTCAAAAGGATAAAGATGAAAAAAGCTAGACAGATTAGCAGAACTATATATAGCTTTGCTTTTCAAGCACAGGTAGCTTTTTCAGTCCTTATTCCAGGTTGCTTTTACTGAAATTTTTCCATTTAAGTTATATGAGAAAGTTGAGAAAATTTTCTGGCTTTCCGATTTCACATCTATCATTTCCTACTTTCTAGTAAGTAGAGATTGAATAAACATAAGTTAGTTTACCATTTAAGGAGAATTAAAATGGGGCTTTGTGATGGTCTTTCAAACCCAAATAAAAAGGATCGGGTTGTAGCTGATTGTACAAAGTTGCTAGACGAACAAGTTGCATCAATGGGAGGCGTTTCTGGGTTAGCTTTGAAAGCTGGCTACGCTGCGGTTAAAGGAATTGCGCCCACGTATTGCACGGGTGCTATTGAAAGGATTCTACCGCAATCCCTCACAGCACTCGATCCCATTTGGAATGAGGGTGTACAAACAGGAGACCCAGTCGCACACTTAGTTCAAAATCGTACTCGTACCGCAGACGCGTTGCTCAGTGTTACAGATGAAAGGATCGAAAAAAGCCAAAACACAACCGTGAAAGGCGTATATAGCAAACTCCGCAGTTCGGCTAAGAAGCACGTGGAGGAAGCAGTACCGGGCTTAGCTAAGGTAATTGATAGTTACACTAAGAACTAAAGTCTTACTAATTCATTAGCTACTCATTCTATATCCCCACTCTCAAACCCACCAACAGGAGGTTAAAGTGGGGTTTTTCGAGTATGCGAGAAACGCCTTCATTCCCAACGCTTCTCCTTAGCCATACCGCAAAATTGCTACCTCTAATATAGAGTTCACCGCACAGTTGCAAGATTTTTATAAGCCACAATATGTCATAAAGACTGGAACTGCAATAATTTTAAAAAATTAGAGACAGCGATCGTAATGGACACACCTTCACGAAATCTTCATTTTTTTTCCCTACTTTATTAATAGATAAACAGAGCAAACTTATGTAGCGATTCAAAGAGGGTGTCTGAGAAATCTTATATTTTATGCTTGCTTCCCCCTAGGGCGCGTTTTCAAACTCTTATAGATCCCCCCATCTCCCCCCAACCCCAGCTACGGTGGTGTACACACGTCTTCTAAAGTGTATTCTTGCAGTTTCGATCCCCCCTAACCCCCTTAAAAAAGGGCGGCTAAGATACTCAAAAGTCCCCCAATAAATTGAGGGATAGAGGGGGATATGGGAAATTAGGAGCCCAAACAAATACGCGTGGAAACACGCTCTAGAATACTCAACAAGTACCCCTTTTCAGGATAATTTAGTGGGCTTAATTGAACTTTGTTTGTAGAAAATTTAACTGTGCGAAAATCTTAGCTATTGCATCATCCAGAGCATTAACAAAACTACTTTTAAATCTATTGCTGAAGGAAAAAAATATGTTTACCACAGGCGCAGGAGATCTTTTCCACACAGTACAATCAGATATCCAAACAGAAGCCGCTAATATTGCTGCTTTGGCTTTTCCAAAAACTCTGTTTAAGGTATTTTCACAACCAATCGGAAGAGATTGTGCAGCGTTGGTACTTCCAAAAACTCAATTTGAGTTGTTATCACCAAAGATCGGAAGTGAGAATTTATCGCTGACTTTTAAGGGCAAATATGCCTCTGAGAACTTTAGAGTGATGTTTTTTCCAAAAATCAAGACTTTAATTTTATCTGGGTACTATTGCCAAGGAACGGCTCACTTAATTTATATTCCGGGAAATAATTATAACTGGTCAAATGGCACGGGGTATAAAATCACGTCGCCTGATGGGATTGGAGAAAAATTTGAGTTATTAGCGACTAAGTTTTACCCGTTTTTACTAGAATTTTTTCTAGGATAAGTCATACCATTTTGGATTGAGCCAGCTGCGGGAGCGTCAAACCACAAGAATTTCCTCGAGTCGCTCTATCACCACATCTGCACCTCGGACGTTCTCTGATTTCCCAATCCAGGTAATGCCAATGCAACCAGCTGCTTTGGCATTACGTGCCATTTGCATATCACCTACAGAATCTCCTACCATGAGTGTGGCACTGGGTTCGACTCCCAAAGCTTGACATGCTTGTAAAAATAAAATGGGATCTGGTTTACTTGGTCCTCCATCAACTCCCATCGCCACTTGGATGCGATCGCTTAATTCATGACGTTCTACAAAAGTCCGCACTTCAGAAGTTGTAGCTGCTGAAAGAATCCCAAGTTTCAAACCTGCTTGCGACAAAGATTGAAGTACTTCCGATGTACCTGCAAACAGAGGTGAAGGTGTTTGGTTGACATACTTTTCCGCTTCATCCAAAGCTTTACGGGCTATCACCAACGATTCAAACCATCCCCGCCCAGTTTCTGCTATGTAAGCCGCCGCCGCCGTTTCTGTTTCGCGACGACTGGCTACCGCCATTAAACCTGCTGGATCTAAAGTATCGCCACTCACACCAAATGCCATTAACAGTGGCTCGCCAATACCGGGAATTTGTGCATCTATTACCCTTGCACCCTTCTGTGCAAGGGCGCGTAAATAAGCATCTGAGTCTTCTAGAGTCCCATTTTTGTCAAATAGAACCGCCTGGATATGGGAAAACTTGACGTTTTTACATTCTATCGTTACCAAAATGAATCCTCCAGCAATCGCATCACTACAACTTTTATGATTGCCATCTTGAAAACATGACCTCCTCAGTCTGCTACTATATCAAAATTTCGGAACTATATGTAAATCTGGAAAATAGGGAAGCTTTAATCCCTAACTCTCCATTTCCAAACCCAACTCTCTGAGGTAACAATGCCATCATTTCAAGCTGAACCAGAAAATTTTCTTGAATTGCTGCAAATTGTCCGTGATGGTGCGGAAATCAGCTTGAAGTCTGGGGAATATAAAGGACCCTTCTGTATCGAAAAATCGCTGACTCTTCGCGGTACAGGTGCGGAGACAGTTATTTTTGCAGTTGATGAGCCAGCATTGGTTGTGCAAGTTCCTGGGGTACGGCTGGAGAATTTAGCGATCGCCCGCACGGTTGGAGGAGATAAGGGAGAGATAGCGCTTTGGGCTGCGAAAGAAACACCCCCCGTTTGTCAGGCGGTCAGGTTAACAGGGATAGCGCCTCATGCAATCTGGGAAAATGCTCATTGGGATATTCCTGCTATTTTGGATTTTGGAGAGGTAGAAAGCGATCGCCAAGTTGAACGTTCTTGGACGGTACAATTAGGGACACCGTGTAAAATTGTATCTGATGTCAGTTGGTTGAGAGTGCAAGATTCTCACTTATCTCCGGGAGTGCAGGATTTGTACTTAACGCTGGATTCACAAGATATTCCTACTGGAACGATTCTCTCTGGTTCTGTTTCTATTGAAGCAATCGATGGCAATCGGGTTGTTCGGATTTCTGCTTTCATTAGAGCAAATCAGCCAACCAATGTAGAACCTATATATACAAGAAATAACAATTCAGAAGATGCTGTTGGGGAACGGGTCATACCAACAAAAAAACAGTTACAAGTTTGGTATACATTTTTAGAGATAGAAGAACGTATAGCCCAATCCCGCCAATTTTGCGTACCTTTTCAAAATCATAACTATGGTGGAGATACCAGACGGGTAACTTTTGAAATTGATGCGGAAGCAGCAACTCTTGACGGTTCTTCTGCAAATAAGTTGGATGAAGATGACTTTTGGCAACGCGCTAAAAAAGCACGTAATGAAGATGTGATGTTGTTTGACTCCTCTCCCCAATATAGCAACAAACGAGATGGAGAAAAGTTGGGGACAATCGCAGACGTTGACTTTGAAGAGAGTAAAATTCGTATTAGGTTAGATTCCGATTTTGTTGAGCGCTTGAATCGGGGGCGTTACAAACTCCCCAAAAAAGGATTTTTATATTTTGAAGCTGCGGGTGATATAAACCAAATCAACCAAAAGAAAAAGGCTTTAGACAACTTGCGACAGGGGCGATCGCAAAATCTTTTATTAGGAAACTTCTTATTCGATGCAGCCAAAGCCCATCGTCCATCAAAAATCATTAAACTACAACCTCAAGACTTATTAAAACGAGATGCCAATCCCGATCAAATAGCTGCAGTTGAAGCAGTACTTTCCGCTCCCGATATGGTTTTGATTCAGGGTCCTCCCGGTACTGGTAAAACTACAGTAATTGCCGAAATTTGCTATCAAGTTGCCTTACGGGGTGGAAAGACGCTGATTGCATCTCAAGCTAATTTAGCGGTGGATAATGCTCTCAGTCGCTTAGTTCACAGCCCTGTTATCCGTGCTTTGCGGAAGGGAAAAGCTGAAAAAGTGCAGGAAGAAGGACAGCCTTTTTTAGAAGATAATGCGATCGTAACATGGATGCAAAATACTGCTGATGACTGTGAGAAAAATCTTGCAAAACGTCAAGAAAATGTACGGCTTTTTCAGGAAATTTTGAAAGCTTCATCAAGATTTTTAAAGTATTTAAAAACTGAAGAAGAATTTCAAGAAACACAAAAACAATTAGAAGCAGAAAAGACAGTTTTAGAGGAAAATTATCAAAGATATGAAACAATTTCCAAACAAAGTCTAGATACTATAAGTGAAGTTCAATCTTTCAAAACAAGGTTAGATAATCTCCTGCAAACTGCTCCTCATATCGATTGGGAAAGCCCAGAAATTGTGAATTTTTTGCCACTACTGAAACCTTATACCAATGGAAATCAAGCTGTTGAAAATTTCATTGCTAATGTACGCACAGCCTTAACTAAAGTGACTGAAATGGGTTTTACTCGTCCAGCCCGTGGTGCTTTTGGACTAGCAGTTTGGTTGCAGGAAACTGTAGCCACAGCGATCTTGGAATTTGAGGAAGTTGCCAGTGATGCGCGAAATGCAGCACAATGTATGTTGGAAGTGTCTGAATCCGTGCAAGTTTTTAAGCAAAATTCCGTTGCTTCTCAACAGTTACAAAAGGATTACCAGCAAAGTTTGACAAAGCAGCAGAATATTGAGACAAAAATTAAAAACTTGGAAAGCCGAAAAAGTGAATTAGAATTTGTCGTCAATGCAGTAAAAGAATGGAAATCTACGGCAAATATTAGGTTGTATCGAATCCTAACAAATTGCTGTCAAACGGGTTCACTATTGACTGATGAACTTATTGAGCTACCCGCAGGATTGTGGATGATTGCTCGAACCTTAAATTTACCACTTGTCCCTCAAATTTATAAGGTTAATAAAATCGACCATCTACCAAATTGGGTGCAGTTAAAAAATGCATTATCTTACGAAGTAGAAGGAGGTTTTATCGATCGCCGGGGTAAACAGCACCGATTTAGCGAATTCTTTTACCAAAGCTTAAGTCAAACTCCCATGGTTCTCTCAGCAAGCGATCGCCAACAGTGGCAAGAACTTGCTAAGAAATATAAAAATTATGCATATATTGCTTCCAATCAACGTCCCGCTCTCATTGAAACTACACAGTATTTTCTCAATCAAATGCAACAGGTGTATGGCTCCTCTTGGGACCAAAGAAATATCGATACGGCTCTCAACTATCTTGTTAAAGAACTCTTAGAAAATATTCTCGTGAATGCTCGTAAATGCGTGTTGTCAGTTAAGACAGAAACAGAAAAACAACTTCAATATTGGCAACAACAGTTAAAAGAAATTCAGAAAAATACAGCAGAACAACAGCAGAAAGTCTCAGCCATCCAACATCAGTTAGAAATTGCTCAGCAAGAAGGAGATTTAAAACTCAACCAAGTCACTAATCTTTTGCAAAAACTAACCCATCATCAAAATATACCGGAACACTTGCGAATTCTTACAGAGAATTATCTGCTCGACCAATCCTCTATTTGGGAGAAACCAAAACAATTTTTAACACAAGTACAATCTTGGGAACCTTCTACGAAAGAACTAAAACCGTTAATTGCTGCACTAGATCCTTTTGCTATTCTCCAAGTTATCAAAACTTGTCTGGATGAGCATCAAGCTAAGTCAGAAACGGAATATGAAACAGCAAAACTTCAGATAGAAAAATTACAAAACAAACTGCATGAGTTAGATCGGAAAGCCCAATTACAAATTCCAGAAGATTTAATTCAAGAACGCCAATGGTGGGAAAAAGCATGGCAAAGCTTACCCAAGCAATACAAACCCGAGTTACCATCTACAAGTTTGTTTGCTCTAAAATTTTTACATCAAGTCAAAGCACAATTTGACTCATGGCAAAGAGAATTAGACAAAGAAGAAAGTTACCTCAAACGCTACCAAAATTTTGTGCAAGATTGGATAGGGAAACTCCGCAATCCCTCTCCTCAAGACCGTAATGAATTAAAGCAGATTTATATAAATAATGCCAATGTGATTGGTATCACTTGCGTTCAAGCAGCGAGGGGGGATTTTTCTAAAGAATTTCCCAGTTTTGATGTTGTCATTGTTGATGAAGTTAGTAAATGTACCCCTCCGGAATTATTAATTCCAGCTTTAAAAGGCGAAAAAATAGTTTTGGTAGGTGACCACCGTCAGTTACCGCCTTTGCTACATGAGGAGACGATCGAAGATATCGCAGAAGAACTGAAGATGACAAAAGATGAACTCAGTTTTGTCAAAGAATCCCTGTTCAAAATGCAGTTTGAAGCCGCACATCCCAGTATCAAGCAAATGCTGACAATTCAGTATCGCATGCACCCGCAAATTATGGGAGCTATCAATCAGTTTTACCAGCATCGATTAACTTGTGGTATTCCAGAACCAGATACGAAACGAGCCCATTATTTAGGGGGTTCTATTATTCAAGAAAATCACCATATTCTGTGGATTAAAACACCAGCCGAACAAGGTTTTGCAGAACAAAGAGAGGGAACTTCTCGGTTTAATGCACGAGAAGTTGATATTATTGAAAAGCTATGCGAACAAATGGAGAAGGCTTGGTTTTCAAAAGTTGCTGACGGTCAACCTCAAAAAGAAATAGGAATTATTACTTTCTACAGCGCTCAATTGAGAGCGATTAAAGACAGAATTGAAACAGGTAAGTTTCCATCTTTAAATATCCGTACTGGTACTGTTGATATCTTTCAAGGTATGGAGCGACCTGTCATTATCGTAAGTACAGTTTGTAACAACAGCAGAAAAGATATTGGATTTGCTAAGGAACCCGAACGGGTTAACGTTGCTTTTTCACGCGCACAAGAATTGCTTGTGATTGTTGGATGTCACGATTTATTTACTCAAAAAGTCGGTCAGGTAGGAAAGATGTATCAGGAAGTTTCTAATGTTGTGCGTCGTTATGAAGGATTTATTGATGTTTCTGATGTTCTGTCTTTGAAGGGGTAATAAAGATATTTAAGAGTGTGGGAACCGCACCCCGTAGCGGATGCAAGCGGATGAATCATTTGGATTGGGGTTGAAGAGAAGCTGGGTACAGCTTGCGCCAAAGGCGAACGCTCTACTTCAATTTTATGGACCGTAATGCGAAATAATTGAGTTTGGATCTCACAGTGTCAAAAATAGAATCGAAATGAAGTTTTACCATCATCCAATTTCACCAAATTCCCGTCGTGTCTGGATTACCCTCTTGGAAAAAGGAATCTCGTTTGAAGAAGTGGAAGTCAATCTGGATGGCGAACAGTTTAAACCAGAGTTTTTAGCAATTAACCCTTTTCACCGAATTCCTGCTTTGGTGGATGATGGTTTTCATATGGTGGAATCTTTAGCAATCTTGGATTATTTAGAGGCAAAGTATCCTACACCCGCTATGTTACCCACTGATGCGAAGGATATCGGAATTGTACGGATGGCGCAACTGGCAACGGTGCATGAATTAATGCCTGCTATAATCCCATTGACCCCCGTGATGTTCGATTTACCTGGAGCAGATCCTGAAAAAGTTGAGCGCTCAAAACAGAAAATTTCAACAGTCCTGAAGTTTTTTGAGGGTTTGCTCGATAACCGACCTTTTTTTGGCAGTGACAGTATAACTCTTGCCGAACCTGTAGCTGGTACTATAGTACCTTGGTTGCCATGGGGTGGCGTTTCCCTCAGTGAATATCCAAAACTGAGTGCTTGGTGCGATCGTCTGACAGCACGTCCGACTTGGCAAAAAACCCAAACTCCAGAAATCATAGAGGCGATAAAATCTCGCGTAGCAGCAATGATGGCAAAGAAATCTTGGTAGTAGGAGTTTAAGAGTTCCTGCTCCTTCTGAAGTAATTAGTTTTCCGGCTCATCTAATACCCACTCTAAACGCTTTTGTTCTTCTGCCCGAGCCTGTGCTTCTCGATATCGTCGTTCGCGGCTGTTCCAGAAGCTGGCTGGAATTCCTAAAACCCGCTCAAATTGCAATGCTGTTTCTGGAGTAATTGCTGCTTTCCCATTAATGATTTCGTTAATCGTTTTTCTAGGTATACCCGTTCGTTCCGCCAGTTCTGCTTGGGACATACCACGTTCTTCAACGACTTCTTGAAGAGTTTCCCCTGGAGCAGAAACATAGTCTGGCGTGTACTGATTTTGAATTTTTTTACCCATGTGTATCCTCTACGCCGAGTATTCTTACGGCAGTTACTTTACTCACATAAAAAGGCATCAGGGAGGCTGCAAGATCTAGCCGATTTGGAAAACTTGAATGAATAAAGCTATCGGCAATTGTTATATTCAAATCTTGTAACTCTGTTTAGTTAAATGGCGTTATGTAAATAAAAATTTATAGTTGCTATTTCTAATAAAATTGAGGGAAATATTAGCTATGTAGTTCCTGAAAAGAAAAGCTATATGACTACTGGCAATGTTAATAATTTAGAAATTTTGACTTTAGAGCAATTCCTGAATAATGCACAAATACAACAAGCTTTGGATGTTCATATAGCAATCGGTGATGTTCCTTATTTTCGCATCAAAGGAATATTAAAAGCAAGTTCAGATTCTACAATCGATGAATTGAAATTCTGGACTTGGGCAGAGACAGTTTTTAATGTGGATGAAATTCAGCAAATAAAATCTGGTTCTCCTTTACAAATATTTCATCAATACCCTTTTGGTAATGTTTCTGTATCATGTTTTTTGACTTTACAGGGTGCTGTGATGGCGATTAGGTTTTTGCCTCTTAATATCCCTACATTCGAGAAGCTAGGAATTCCTGTAGCATTAAAAAATATCTGTCAGCACTTACAGGGACTAATTTTAGTCACTGGTGAGATCGGTAGTGGTAAAACGACAACTTTAGCTAGTCTTGTAGATTATTTGAATCGGGAAATGAGCCGAAAAATCTTCATTATTGAAGAAGCGGTTACTTATGTACATCAAAATCATCAATCCTTAATTAACCATTGGGTGGTGGGAACACATACTCCCAATATCGTTGAGGGAGTGCTAACAGCATTAAAGAATGATGCTGATGTAATTGTGCTCAATGAGTTAAGCGATCGCTCTACTGTTGATGTTGCCCTACGCGCTGCTCGCTCTGGTACTCTAGTCTTAGCTTGTCTGCATACTAGCAGAGCGATCGCTGCAATTCAAGAATTATTCACTCTTTACAGTACCCAAGAACAGGATTTTATTCGCTTTCGTCTGGCTGATAGTTTAAAAGCAATTCTTTCTCAACGATTAGTCTCAACCCTCAGTGGTGACTGCAAACGTACAGCCATTTTTGAGCTTTTGTTAACAACTGATGTCGTTCGCAGTCATATTTTAGAGGGTAGGGTACAGCATTTGCTAACACTAATGCAGCAAGGTCAAGACCGTGGTATGTCTACTCTAGAGGTTGAATTGCAAAAGCTGTTACAATCCGAGCGCATTACTCAGGAAATCTTTGCAGAAACTTTACAAAAACTGACTTTCTGAATAAAATCTACGTGTTCTCTATAAGCTTACAAAAGTTTTTGTCTGAAAGCGAAAGCCGCACCCATGACAACCAGTAAACCTAATAAAGCTGATGTAGAAGTAGGTTCGGGAACCGACCGCGCAACAGGAATTTGACGGATTGTAAAAGATTGGTATAAATTTTTTCCATTCAAATCGTCAGGAATATCAACTGAAAACGTGAAATCAACAGATTCACCAGGCGCAACAGAACCTCCAGACCACTGAAGACGGAAAGAACCATCTCGATTGAGTTCCGTAAATTTAGAAGAGGTGGGCTTTTCGTCAGCATCCGAAACGCTAAAATCGAAATTCGGAATTGCTAATCCAGGTTGAACAAGAATTAACTCAGGCGAGCCGAAGTTATTATTGACTCCAAATCCAATTTGAAAGGTAAAACCATCCCAGATAGAGCTTGTATTATTGACAACTTTTTCAGTGAAAAAATACTCTGTTATCCCTCCTGATGGTTGAACGAATACTGGAGTATCAACTGAGTCAGTCGTTTTAAAGCTTATGGGAGTACAAGACAAACCAGGAAAGTTAGCGATCTGATTTGGGCTTGGCGCTATGCTATTGTCATTATTTGGATATGGCGTAACCACAGAAGTTTGAACTTGCGGACACAGAGCATCACCAAGACCGGGTCCGGTTGGCGGGCTGATGTTATTAATGGTACGCGCTTGTGCAACTTCGCTAAAACACAGAAAAATCGCTAAGGTAGTTCCAAGGATTGTGGTGATTCGTATCATTTTTAGTTGGTGGTGACTGGCAAAGATAACGCTTTACGTGTAAGTGCTCCCAAGCATATAAGTATAATTTGGGCTAGAAAATTTATCAGAGCCGCTTGAGGAATTTACGCAAAGTCCAGGCATTAATTTATAAATTAATTGAAAAACGATTACCCCACCTTATCTTCCACCTCATTTTTTTGCCTGTAAGAAGGGATAGTAAGTACGTTAATAGATTAAACTAGTTAATCGTAATGTAGTTTTGTTAAGCTTTTGGACAAGGTAATTATGGCTACCAGACTTTCAATAGCAGCAACAGTACCAACCATAGCTCCTGAACGGTCTAGTCAAGTTACTTACAAGCCATATCCAAATTATAAAGTGATAGTCTTAGATGATGACTTTAATACATTTCAGCACGTTCACGACTGTTTGGTGAAGTATATTCCGGGTATGACTAGCGATCGCGCATGGGAACTGACTAACCAGGTGCATTACGAAGGTCAAGCCATTGTTTGGGTGGGTCCGCAAGAACCAGCTGAACTTTATCACCAACAGCTGCGTCGAGCTGGATTAACAATGGCTCCTCTTGAAGCAGCATAACAATAAAAACAATGACTAAACCCTCTGAGGGCAGACTTGTCTGGAATCACTCAACCCACATCAGCGGTCTCATCCCAATTCTAGAGCGTCTGATCAAACAAAATGGCATTCAAACTGTAACGCCTGGGGAGATTGGGCGAGTGAAAGGTCACTGCCCTCATTTACAGTTACGGGTATCTATACCGATCCGGGGTGGCTTTAAGGTGATAGCACGTCACGGGAAAACCGTACAAGAAGTATTTATTCTAACGAATTTAGATAAAGAGCAACTCGAAGAGGCGATTTCAGTTGCAATGAGAAAATAATTGTGTGTTAGAGGTTAGTTGTTATTTCCACTAACAACTAACCTCTAACCAATAACTACTCCTGAACATGACGCATTGCCAGTTTGTGGAGCGGTAAACTGACAACACAAGAAAATGTTAAGAAATATGATAGCGCTGTTGTGATTCTCAAAGTCATCAATAAAGTTTCCCAATCAGGTAAAACGACTTTCTCAATCGCAAAAGCAACGCAATAAACCAACCAGTACGAAAAGCTCATTCTAAACAGAACTTTCTCTGTTTCTTCTGCTTCATCGTTATTTTGCTTGCGTTCCCACAGTAGTAGCAGACCGACAATACAAGCAACAAAGGAAACGGCAACTACAGAATCGTGACAGATGAAACTTAATGAGTGCATTGGCGTATATCCCGTAAACATTCCATTGGACTTAAGTCTAAAGGAATAGCCTTTTAATATATGCAAATAGTAACAAACTGAAATAGATAACTGGCTGTTTTGTAAATAAATAAAAAGAATTTTAAATTATTAATAATTTTTCAATTTAGGAAAATTAAAGACAACTTCGTAATTTACACCTTAACTCTCAATTTCAGGCAAATCTCGGTGTATGCATTCCCTATCACTACTACCGAGAACAAAAGATGAAACAGCCTTTAGTTTTCCGGTTAGGGGGTTACATAAGTCTTTTGAAAACACTCCCTGTTTCCTCTTTGACACTATACTTGTTTAAATTATTTTATAAAACTACGCAAATACACTTAAAAGCATAAAGTTATGAAAAACCAAACTATCCCTGGCATTCTATAAAATTTTAGGAAATAATTCGGTGGATCTCAAAAGAACTATGTAATATTATTTACGCAGTTGTATTTATAGAATTATCAAAAAATGTCGTTAAGACATTAAGGTTAATTATATGTTTGCTTGGAAACTAAAACTTTTAGCTATCGTTTCTTTATGTTCGCTATTTTTTCCCAATCACCCGCCGATTTTGGCACAAGCAACTGTAGAAAATACCCCAACTCCCACTGCTTCGAGCGTCTATCAACAAGCAAAAGAAAAGCTGCCGTCTGACTTGTATGCTATTTACCGTATTGTCGATCGCATTGCTCGTGCTAATGAAATTGATAGTCGTCCTTGGCAAGTGAAGATTGTAAAAAAATATGATAATTTTAGCTTTGCAAGTGAAGAGAACCTGATAACAGTTCATAGCAGTGTTCTGAACCAATTGGTAGGCGATTCCTCAGCCCTGGCTTGTTTGGTAGGTCACGAAATGGGTCATCATGTAAAGCGCCATATAGCTGTTAGCGAGACTCAAAAGGCTCTATTGCTTGCCAAAATTAAAGAGGAAACCGAACAGGAAGTTTTGGGGACAAAAAAAACTTCATCCACAGAGTCAACAGTGAACTACGTAGGAGGTGCGATCGCCAACCATGTCTTACCTGGATTTCTTGGTAACTTAGTCAACGGTGTTCTCGAAAGAAGAAATACCAATCGAGCACAGCAAGCAGAGAAACGCATACAGGAGATGATTGCTCAAAAGACAGAAGATTTAGAACAACGCCTTGCATTACAGAGCAAAGAGCAAGAATTAGAAGCAGATCAAATGGGCTATTTAACCTCTATCCGTGCGGGTTTTGAGCCAGAAGGATGTTTGCGAGCGTTAGATCTTCTTGCTAAAACGCCGGGATTTGAGACCGTAATTCCACCTACATCTCTAAGAATAGAATCCTTAAAAGATTTCATCACAAAAAACCCTCCTCAAACGTTAGCACAGGAGGGAGAAGCGAGAATTTCTGCAACACAACCTTTAACCTACGACTTGTCTAAAAACGGGGAGTCACTCAAAATTAACTCCCGTCATGGTGCTTCAGTTGCAGACGATATTGATGCAAAGTTTGGGAAATAGCTAATGGCTAATGGCTAATAGCCCTTCGGGTTCGTCAGTCCCCAGGACGTGGGAAACCCGCCTACAGCAATAGTCTCACCGCTTGTAGCACTGGTTTCACCATTAGCTATTAGCTATTAGCTATTAGCAAACCCTTACAAAGAACAACTTAACTCACCAGCTTTTTGGGTAAAGCGGATGTTTTCTCGATAGTCTACACGACAATCTATGACAGCAGGTACGTCTTGGGCGAGGGCGTCTTTGAGCATGGGAACTAAATCTGTGGCGGCTTCAACTCGGTAGCCTTTTAGTCCCATGCTTTCTGCAAATTTGACAAAGTCGGGATTGCCAAAATGAACAAAGGATGAACGCCCTTTACCAAAGTGGTTTTCTTGCTTCCACTCAATCAATCCATAGCCACCATCGTTAAAGATTAGGGTGACAAAAGGTGTCCCAACACGCAAAGCAGTTTCTAGTTCCTGGCAGTTCATCATAAAGCCACCATCTCCAGTTGCTGCAACAACTTTGCGATCGGGATAGACGAGTTTTGCGGCTAAGGCACCGGGAATGGCAATTCCCATTGCAGCGAATCCATTGGAAATAATACAGGTATTGGGGCTGTAGCAGTGGTAATGGCGAGCAATCCACATTTTGTGTGCGCCTACATCGGAAATAACAATGTCTTCTGGTCCCATGACTTGCCGCAAATCGTAAATGAGCTTTTGCGGCTTGATGGGGAATGCATCATCATTGGCATATTGTTCGTAATCAGCACGAATATTTGTTCGCAGGCTGATGGCGTAAGGGTTTGGTTTGCCTTGCCTATCTGCAACTTTTAATATCTCTAAAAGTGAATCTGAAATATCCCCTACAACTTCTACTTTAGGAATATAACTGCTATCAATTTCTGCAGGAGTTGTTGCAATATGAATAATGGGTATTTTGCCTTCGGGGTTCCATTTTTTCGGGGAGAATTCAATTAAATCGTAGCCAATGGCAATGACCAGATCGGTATTAGAGAAGCCACAGGTAATGAAATCTCGCTGTTGCAATCCTACTGCCCACAGTGCGAGAGGATGGGTGTAAGGAATAATACCTTTCCCCATAAATGTATTGGCAACGGGAATATTTAACTGGGTGGCGAACTGGGTGACTGCATCACTGGCTTGAGCGCGGATCGCCCCATTTCCTACTAGAATTATGGGGTTAACTGCTTGAGAAATCACTGCTGCAGCTGCTCTAATACTGGCAAAAGATGCAAAGGTTTTTTCTATTTTGTCTTTTTGCAATGGTTTGCCGTCTGCGGGCATGGCAGCTATATTTTCTGGCAAGTCAATATGGACTGCGCCCGGTTTTTCACTTTGCGATCGCTTAAAGGCTTTTCGCACAAGTTCTGGCGTAATACTTGGTCTGACAATCTGTTTGTTCCATTTTGTTACTGGGGCAAACATTGCTACCAAGTCAAGATATTGATGGGATTCGATATGCATTCTATCTGTTCCCACTTGCCCGGTGATGGCAACCAAGGGTGCTCCATCAAGGTTAGCATCTGCCACTCCTGTCATTAAGTTTGTTGCCCCAGGTCCGAGCGTAGAAAGGCAAACTCCAGCTTTTCCTGTCAAACGTCCGTAAACATCTGCCATGAACGCCGCACCCTGTTCGTGACGAGTGGTGATGAACTTAATTGAAGAGTGTTTTAAGGCTTCTAGAACGTGCAGGTTTTCTTCGCCAGGCAGTCCAAAAACATATTCTACACCTTCATTTTCCAAGCATTGTACTAGTAGTTCAGCCGTATTCATTTAATTTCCTCAGTAGTTAGTGGTTGGTAGTTAGTGGTTAGTGGCTAGGAGTTAACAACTAACCACTGACTTTTCCCAATCCAAAATCTCAAATCCACAATCCACAATTATTTAACCCATACAGTTTTAACATTGACGAACTCATGAATGCCTTGGATACTCAGTTCTCTGCCATATCCGGAACGCTTAATGCCTCCAAAGGGTAAGCGGGGGTCAGATTTTACCATTCCGTTGATAAATACCGAACCTGCTTCGATTTCTTCAGTCAGACGATCGCGTTCTTCAGCGTTAGTTGTCCATGCACTGGCTCCCAAGCCAAAGGGTGTGGAATTTGCTAGTTTGATTGCGGCATCAAGATCCGCAACACGAAATAGCATTGCTACAGGACCGAAAAACTCTTCCTTTGCCATTGGATTTTCTGGAGAAATCTCCGTGAGAATCGTTGGAGGATAGTAATTACCAGGTCTATCTGATACAGGATGCCCTCCTATGAGAAGTTTTGCACCATTCTTAACACAAGCATGCACTTGTTGGTCTAACTCCTTAAGCAGATCGGGGGTGGCTAGGGGTCCCAAATCAGTTTCAGGGTCCATAGGGTCGCCCACTTTCAAGGCTTGGAATTTTTCTAGCAACAACTTTTCAAACTTATCTGCGACAGATTCAGCAACTATAAAGCGTTTGGCTGCGATACAAGATTGACCGTTATTCAACATTCGTGCGGAAGTTGCTGTGCTTGCTGCTGCTTCTAGATCTGCACTTTCTAAAACAATAAAGGGGTCGCTACCTCCCAATTCCAAAACTGTTTTTTTAATTTGCGTTCCCGATGCGGCGGCTAAACTTGCTCCGGCTGGCTCACTTCCTGTCAGTGTGGCGGCTTTGATGCGATCGTCTGCCATTAAGGAAGCTACCTTGCTAGCCCCTATCAATAAGGTTTGGAAAACTCCTTCGGGAAAACCTGCTCGTCGTATAATTTCTTCGATCGCTAAAGCACATTGGGGAACATTAGAAGCGTGTTTGAGCAATCCTACATTTCCCGCCATCAAAGCAGGTGCGGCAAATCGGAAGACCTGCCAGAAAGGAAAATTCCAAGGCATAACGGCAAGAATAATGCCTAGTGGTTGGTAGCGGACAAAACTATGACTTGCATCAGTTTTGACAGTTACATCACTGAGGAATTGAGGAGCGTGGTCGGCATAGTAGCGACAGACAAGAGCGCATTTTTCTACTTCTGCGATCGCTGCTTTAAAAGGCTTGCCCATCTCCAGAGTCATCAGCTTGGCATATTCTGCTTTTTCTTGCTCTAGAACCTCAGCCGCTTTCTGCATCCACAATGCTCGTTCTGGAAAACCAGTTTTTCGATACTGCTCAAAAGCCTGTTGTGCAAAATCGACTTTTGTCGCGATTTCGGTAGCATTTAACGGCTCAAAAGTTTTGAGCAATTCCCCTGTTGCGGGATTAATGGTGGCGATAGCCATGACCTGACCTCCCGTTAAAAAGTTACTTGAGGTAGCACCGCGTTGTCGCATAATCTTAATTGCGGTCTTACTACATAATTTTAGTCTTTTAATAAATGCTCATTTTACTTATATTAAGATTTTTCAATTAAAATTGAAATAAATTATACATACATAATATGTATTTTTGCTTATCGCGTCTGAAAATGAAAGTGTAGTTGAGCAAACACTGCTTGATTTTAACAGGATAAAGTATATTTTTTATCCTTTATCCTTCATCCCCGATCCTTACTTAATGCCTTTCATGCATCTTTGTCTGATAAACCTTAACCAATCGATCGATGCCTTTAAAGCGATACTCTCCCATCTCATAAAAATCCGAGGGATTTGAAAGCAAACTATAAGTAACTTCACTGAGAACACATTCTCCAGGAGGGCAAACTCCTTCCATTCGGGCTGCTAAATTAATAGTTGCTCCTAATGCGGTATACTCAACTCTCTGAGAACTACCAACATCTCCCACCACTGCTCTGCCACTATTAATTGCTATCCGTAATTGAAGCGGTTCTTCCCAAAAATTCCGAGTATTAAGCGTTTCCAGACGAGTTAGCATTCCCATGGCAGCGGCTACAGCGCGATTGGCATGATCTGGCTGTGGTTCGGGCGCACCAAAAAACGCCATAATACAATCACCAATATACTTATCCAAAGTGCCGCCGAAGGCAAACACTTCCTTTAGCATTTCTTCAAATAAATAGTTCAGTAGTTCCGCAATCTTAGTTGGCGATAACCGTTCTGAAAGGGCAGTAAATCCAACTAAATCCGCAAATAAAATACTAATTTCACTGTCTTGTGGTGGTAAACGACCATCAGGTAGAACTCCTACAGAGATCAGCTGCTGCACCACCGCCGGGGAATGATACCGTTCCAATCTTTGGCGAAGTGACTCCTCACTTTTAAGTTTCTCTGCTAACAACCAACGCTGTACGCTAGAAGCGACAATATTTGCCAAAGCTGAAAAAAACCTAAGTTCTTCCTCACCTTCTTGTGTCCAATGGTGTGATGAAAGGTGGGCATCAGCGTAGAGAACTCCAACGACTTTATTTTCATCCCATAAAGGGACCGCCATAGCGCTACGAATACCTTTCACTAAAATACTGTTTTCGCCAGCAAACCGTTCATCATTTTGAGCATCAGCAGTTTGAATGGCAACTTTTTCCTCAAAAACCTTTTGGCAGATACTGCGACTAATCCAATCACCATCAACTAATAAATATTCGTGTTGGGAAAAATCTCTTGTAGCCGCATTCATTAATTCCAGCTTGCCGCACCCACCGACATCAATTAGAAGCGCCAAACGGTCTATACTGTCAAGGTAACGAAAAACAACTTCCTGAACTTGGGAGAAAATCTCTTGTATGGAAGCTGCTGCAGAAAGATTCTTTGCTATGTCTACTAGGTCTTTTAAACGGGCAATGGTTTTGTCTTTGTTGGCAATATCGCTGTCATCAATATCAGTCAGCAGCCATTGCTCTTGCAATTGTTTAACATTACGTAGAATTGTTCTTCCTTGAGCGGTTGCTCCTGCTTCTGGCTTGTACGTTGTCTGTTCTATAGGAGTCAGTAGAACAACTAGACTCACATCTCCCAACCAAATAATGTCGCCACTACGTACCTGGTGGGGCGATGTCACAAGGTGTTCGTTTAATTGGGTTCCATTTTTACTTCCTAAATCCTCAACAGTCCATGTACCGGAAGGAGTTTTTGTCAATCGGGCATGGAAACGGGAAACGCCTCCAGATGCTATACAAAGGTCACATTGAGGCAAGCGACCTATTGTAAATGTATCTTGATGCACCGTTATCATTTTTTCGGAAGTTCCCTCTTGCAGACGCAGTTTCAGTTCTGTCATGACTCTATAAATCCATCCGGGATGTGGAGATTAAGATATTATGTAGTAGTTAGTCAGCTACCAGTTATCAGATGTCACTGTTTCACGGCTAGCTGAGCGAGGGCTTAACCCCCCACCCTTATCTTTATGGCACTGTCTGTAGCAATCCGACAAGTGTATCTGGCGTCCCCCAACCTAAAGGTACGAGTTATTTATAACTCATAAGCTTATCTAAAATTAAAGTATAAAAATATACACTTAATTAGCTAAACTTGAAAATAATATTTGGTTAACCACAGTTGATTTGCAAGAACCTCATCAACTATTTACATTTTTTTTATCTTTACTGTATCTTCAATGAATAACATAAGAAATAGTGTTTTTGTTAAGCTGTCGTGTATATAATTTGCACCCTTCTGACTTGGGAGAAATGAGTCAAAGCCTCCCCCACTATCCGGTTCCCCCCTCTTTCTCTCAGTCAACATGAGAAAATTAAAGGCAGCACAGCTTATGGTGCTTCATGACCCGACTCTTTTATGTATTAACCGCAGCATCTCTTGAGACAAATACTCCATTTTTGGTATTGACATGACTGGAAATTCTCAAATCTCAGTAAAAATACGTCAGTTAATTTCCGTAATGAGAGGTCAGACAAGTGAATAAGTAGTAAAGATTTGATTTTAGTTTTCCATCGCTCTCCATTCAATTAAGATAGCTTATGAAACAAGGTAAAAACTTTTTTCCAAAAAATACTCTTTTGAATAGAGGCATTTTTGCGAAAGATATTTGGATGGTTTTAGGTAGCATATTAGTCGTGCTAGTAGCTACACTTTATCCCTTCAATTTTTCTTCACCCGAGAATTTTTCAATACGAAAGATACCCAGCCAATTTGAAAGTACAAGCGATTTTATAGACCAAGTCAATAACATTCTCTTATTTATTCCTTTTGGATTCAGTCTTGGTAATGCTTTACAAAAAATCAGAAGAATACCATTGTTAGGAAAAATTGTACTGGTTTTCCTGGGGAGCGCAGGGTTATCTCTGACAGTTGAACTTTTACAGATATTTTTACCATCTAGAGAACCCACCCCTGCCGATTTGATTAATAATAGTATTAGTGGATTGGTAGGTCTACTATGTTTTTATTTGTGTGCTTCTCAACATCTGAATAGTCTTTTTAGCAGCATAGAAAATAGCAAATTAGCAAGGTCTACCCAAAAGATATCATTGTTTTTTTGCGGATATATATTGTTAGCATTTACTATCTCCATTGTTTGGTTAGGAACAACAAATTTAAGTGGTTGGAATCCGAACTATCCATTAATACTTGGAAACGAGACAACAGGAAATAGACCATGGCAAGGATATATCTCTAAAATTTATATTGCCGATAGAGCTATTTCAAAAAGCGAAGTAGAAAAAGTATTTGTTGATGAAAATTATTTGAAGACACTGGGAGACTCTCTAGTCACTTCTTACCAATTTCCCGAACAATGTTGTCAGCCAGAAGAAACTGTAAAAAGTCCGAAGTTACGAGAGAAAAAACTTTGGTGGGATCGTTTGTCAGAAAACCAGCAAGGTCAAGGAGTGTTTTTAAGCCCAGGTAATTGGTTAGAAACGGCGAATCCTGTCACTTCTTTAAACAAAAGAATTCGTGAAACTTCTGAGTTAACTATAAGTACCACTGTCGCTAGTTCTGATATAAGTCAAACTGGACCCGCTCGTATTATATCTGTTTCCAACGGACCGCTTCGTCGCAATTTTACCTTGGGACAGGAGAGAACTGCTTTGGATTTGCGAATTAGAACTTCTATTACGGGAGAAAATGGTTCGGAATTAAAGATGAGAGTTCCCAATGTTTTTACAGACAACAATCCCCATCATATAGTACTCACGTACTCTAAAGGCACGCTCCAAGTTTATATTGACACATTAAGTCATTTTAGTACATTCAATTTACTGGACTTAATACCCAAACAACAGCAAATTTTTTACTACGCTATCACCTTTATTCCTTTGGGAATTTGTTTGACGATTATTACAGTTCTAGCCAGAAGAAAAATCTTCCTTTATAGGTTTTTGCTTTTCAGTGGAATCTTATTACCTTCTTTGATACTAGAAAGTATTTTGGTAAGTGAAAACGGTAAGAGTATCAGCCTCAGAAATTTTTTACTGGGTATATTCTTTACAACAGGTACTGTGCTAGTGTTAAGGTTGCGTGCTTTGATGGTAATGAAAAAAACAACCGTATAGACTCCAGGAAGGTTTTAGATGATTGGCAGATTACTAGACCAGCGTTACCTGGTGGTTGATCTATTGGGTATGGGTGGATTTGGTCACACGTACACAGCACAAGATACTCGCCGTCCTGGAAATCCTGTATGTGTTGTTAAACATCTCAAACCTGCCACTGATGACCTTAAGTTTTTACAACTAGCAAGACGCTTGTTTCGTAGAGAAGCTGAAACTTTGGAAAAATTGGGAAACCATGACCAAATTCCACGACTCTTAGCTTACTTTGAAGAACAGCAAGAATTTTTTCTCGTACAGGAGTATATTGAGGGACATCAACTGTCAATGGAATTGTCATTGGGACAGCGTTGGGATGAGAGTCAAACCATTCATTTGCTGCAAGAAGTTTTGCCAATTCTAGAATTTCTTCACGATAACGAAGTTATCCATCGCGACATTAAACCTCAGAATATTATTCGTCGCCATTCAGACAATAAACTGGTGCTAGTTGATTTTGGTGCTGTCAAGCAAATCCAGATGTATTCCTTAATGAATCCAAATCAACTCAACAATGAGACAATTCCTATCGGAACTCCTGGTTATATGCCAAGCGAACAGGCGCAGGGAAGACCTCGACCTAACAGTGATATCTATGCGCTTGGTACGATCGCTATTCAAGCTTTAACAGGCTTAAACCCCAAACAGTTTGTAGCAGATCCTAAAACCGGAGAGATTGTTTGGCGACAATATGCGGAAGTCAGCGATCCCTTAGCAGAGATATTAACTAAAATGGTGCGCCAGTACTATAAGTATCGTTATGAATCTGCTAGTGATGTTTTGCAAGCAGTCACCTCTATCACCGATCCCAGCACCCGATCTGCTGTTGCTGTTGCTGTTAAATACGTGTTGCGGAACTATCTGCGAGAAGGTTATGCGTCTGCTACTAAGATGGTGCGATCGCTGCAAGAATTAGCAAAATCTTGTTATGCTCCAACAGAGAATACAAAAACTCCCAATGTTACGCAGCTACCAACCACTCCTAGTTCTCAAGTTCCGGGTACACACAGCACATTGCTAATTCCTAATGCCAATCTACCTACCGCACCCAATACGTCTCCCTCTCCCAAAGGTTTTCCGATTAAATCCCCTCGTCAAATCCAACTACTTGCAGGTGGAAGTAGTGTTCTTGCTTTAGTTGCGTTGAGTGTAATTTCTGCGAATCCTCCTCAACAGACATCTTCTTCAACTACACAAGAAAACACAATTCAGGAAACACAAAGCGCTGGTGGTACAAATACACAAAGAAGTACAATTCCAAACAACATTTCCCAACAGAATCAACTCAATAACTGTTTTATTGTGACTCGTGCATCAAATGTACGCTCTGTTTCCGGGCGTAGAAGAACAGGAAAGGTCATTAAAGCGGGTACTAGAGTGATTGTTACTGGAAAAGAAGAAGGTGGTTGGATCGAACTTAGCGCCCCGGAATCAGGTTGGATTTGGAAGAGCCGGACAAAAAATACTTGTCAGTAGTACTTAGTTAGATCGATTGTAAACACTACTCACACTGACCTTGCTCTAGTTACACGGTTTACTTTGTTTTGTGTCAATTATATGACTCATTACATTTAACCATACTTAAAAAAAGCTTTCTTATGGCAGAGGTCAATAAGTCAAAAAAATATAATAATTTTTATAAGAATTGTTTGATTATTTTGCATTTATCTAAATAGATAAGTCATATGGAAAGAAGAAATCTAAATAAGGCTCGGTTTTTTAATAAAAAAATTGCTAACTCCTTATTATTGCCGTTTGTAGGAGTAGGAATAGCATTTTTGAGTGGATGCTCAACAGTTACTTCTCCTAAAAATCAAAATTTGCAAGAGTCCGCTCAAGCCGTTCAAGAAACGGGAAATTCTAATAATCGCTCCCTCGTACCAACACCTGAAGATACTAATTTTGTCGTTGCAGTTGTTAATAAAGTCGAACCTGGAGTCGTGCAAATAAACACTGAGAGAACTGTCAGAAGCCAAGTTCCAGAAGCATTAAACGATCCTTTTTTTCAAAGATTTTTTGGCGATCGAATACCAACACAGCCACAAGGGAGAGTTGTTCGTGGTGTTGGCTCTGGCTTTGTCATTAATTCTAACGGTCAAATTCTTACCAATGCTCACGTTGTTGATAACGCGGATACAGTGACAGTATCGTTTTCCGACGGTCGCACCGTACAAGGTAAAGTCCTAGGACAAGACAACCTAACGGATATTGCAGTCGTTCAAGTTCCCAACAGTAATTTACCTATTGTGGAATTGGGCAACTCTCAACAAGTGCAACCGGGACAGTGGGCGATCGCAATTGGCAATCCCTTAGGTTTGCAGGAAACCGTTACAGTGGGTGTGGTAAGCGCAACCGATCGTTCTGCAAGCGATATCGGTGCTTCTGACAGACGCATTGGATATATTCAAACTGATGCAGCAATTAATCCTGGAAACTCAGGTGGACCCTTACTCAATGCTCGCGGTCAGGTCATTGGTGTAAACACAGCTATTATTAGCGGTGCTCAAGGAATAGGCTTTGCTATTCCCATTGATACAGCTCGACGCATAGCTCAGGAATTAATTACTAAAGGCAGAGTTGAACACCCTTATGTGGGTATTCAGATGGCAGAGATTACACCCGAACTCAAACAACGCATTAACGATAGCCAGAGTGGGAATATTCAAGTGCAAGCAGACCGAGGTATTCTCATTGTTCGTGTTGTTCCTGGTTCTCCTGCCGATCGAGCGGGGTTGCGTGCGGGGGATGTGATACAAGAAATTAACAATCAACCTGTGACTACAACTGACGCATTACAGCAGATAGTAGAGAAAACAGGCGTTGGTAATACCATGCAAATAGAACTGCAACGCAATGGTAGAAGTTTGCAAGTCTCAGTGCAACCGGGACCGCTTCCCACATCTCAAGGCGGTTAGACTTTACAAACATCCTCATTCTTTAGTATCCGATCTTGCGCCAACAGCACTACCTTCGAGAGTTCTGTTGGCGCTATCATTGTCTTCGTTTTTTAACGGGCGTTGGCTTTTCATCTCCCCCTGCCAATTGTTAAGTATATCCTTTACCAAAATCTCTTTTATACAAATTTGGATGACAATGACTAGAGGTATGGCAAGGAATAGCCCTAAAAATCCAAAAAACTGGGCGAAAATCACTACAGATAGTATGGTGACAGCAGGTAGTAAAGAGACCTGAGACTTCATAACTAAAGGTACAATAACCAAGCTTTCAACTTGCTGAATTCCAAAGTAGAGCGCTACCACTGCAGCTGCTTTCCAAGGTGCATCAAGCAGCGCTAACAGTAAAGGTGGAATCAAGCTCAAAGTTGGTCCAACATTTGGAATAAACTCTAGTAATCCTGCTAAAAGTGCATTGACTAAGGGGAGGCGCACTCCTAATACGAGCAAACCAACATAGCTCAAGCAAGCAATCAGGCACATCGTTAGAAGCGTACCTTTTATCCAACCGACCAAAGATGTTTCACACTCAGAAAGAATTTCGCCCACCCGACGCCGATAAAATGCAGGAAACAGTAGGATAAAACCCTTTCGGTAGGGCGTGGGGTCTGTCAGTAGCATAACGGTCAATACTAAGAACAGCAGTAAAGTTAAAACGATGTTAAGCGACCTACTTAATAGGGTAAAAAAATTGTTAACTAGCTGATTTAACCAAGCTTGTAACCCTTGAGTCAGAGTTCTAAGACCGCGAATATTTTCTAATAATTGGTCTGGAATAGCGTTCTGCAACCAGTTATTCCAAGTCCGCATTCTTTCTAGGGCATTAGGGGCAAAGTCAGTAAATTGTTGCAACTGGTCAACAATTTGTGGCGCAATTAATGCTAAAAAACTTGCTATAATTATCAGTACAAGAATAAATGTTATTGCGATCGCAATACCTCTTTTAATTCGGAATCTTTGTAAAAAGAGTACAAGTTGATTTAAAACTGTTGCTAAAACAACAGATGCAAAGACAACTAATACAACTTGCCGGATTTGCCACAAAACACAAAGAGATACGACAAGGACAAATAACCCCATCCATTGCCCGAAACGCACAATTCTACCTCCAGATTTTGCTATTCCAGCAATTTTGCTGAATTCTATGCTTTTAAACTTAAGCTATATCTTTGATTTAAAAAAAGCCTCTCAAGTGGTATTTTAATTATGCTGACTGACTCATAAAGGTAAATAAATATTAAAGCTTGCTCCCTCACCAAATTGACTGCTTGCTGTAATGCTACCGCCGTGGGCTTCGATAATACGCTTAGCGATCGCTAAGCCCAATCCTACTCCCTTACCTTGACGGGAGCGATCGGCAGTGTAAAATTGCTCAAAAATATGTGGGAGGTCCGTTTCTTTAATCCCCTGTCCGCGATCGCGAATTGTCACAACTGCTTGTTTGCCTTCTTTGTAACCAGCGATAGAAATTTGGGAATTTGGGGATGAGTGCTTGATAGCATTATCCAAAATATTTAGAAAAGCTTGCAACAGACGCTCCGAATCACCCTGTATTTGCATATCCGTAACATTGACCTGTGCTGAGATTTGCGAATTTTTCATTCGGGTTTCCATTGCTCTTATAGCACGGTCAATTAAGTGATGCACGTGTACTGTTTGCTGTTCTAAGACTGTAACCCCTGCTTCAAGCCGTCCCAAATTCATTAAATCATCTATTAACCTTGATAACCGTTTGATTTCGTCTTCTACATTTTGAAAGAATCGATCCCGGACTCCTGGATCTGAAGCAGCACCACTGCGAAGGGCTTCAACAGTGACCAAGACATTGCTAATTGGAGTACGGAGTTCATGAGATACGTTTGCTAAAAACACTCTCCGTTCGCGATCGAGAGAAGCTAAACGTTCGCTCATGCGGTTAAGTTCTAGTGCGAGTCGATCTAATTCGTTACTCTGACGGATTTGGAGTTTCCCACCAAAATGACCGCTACCCAATTGAATTGCAAAATTTCTCATTGTTTCAATAGGACGGGACAAGCTACGTGCTAACGCTTCACTGATTAAAGTACAGAGGATAAGTGTAAAAATGAGAGTTCCCATGGTTGTGCCAACAATTGTGGCAAATTGCCTTTGAAACTGTTGTAACGTGACCGACATCCTCAATGCGCCTAAAATTTGACCGCCACCCCTAATTGGTCGGGCAATGAACAATCTATCATCGTTGGTTAAAAGCCCTTTTGCAAAACCTTGCTGTGCTTTACCTTGTAAGGCTTCTTGCATCCCAGGGATTTTCAACCAATTTCGTATTTGTCGATCTTGTTTCAGGCTAGATGAAGCGAGAAGTTTTCCTTTACTATCTATAACTCGTATAGTTATATTTTCAGCGGCACCATAACGTTGAACAATAACTGCAACTCGCTGAAAATCATTTACTTCTAATGCATCAGCAATACTTTCACCAATAGCAGTACTCCAAGTCTCTAAATCCGCCTGTCTTGCTTTATTAAAGTAAGCATGGAAAGACCAGAGAATATACCCTCCCATTAAGGAGGTTGCTAAAGTAGTTAGCAACAGGTATGTTGCCAGTAGTTTAGTGTGAATGGAATTTCCTTTAATTTGAGATATCCAGCCCATTCAAAATATTTCCAATTCAAGAAGAACCTACTGGGTAGACTCGGAGTGTTTTTCAGAACGACGACGTAGCACAGCTTTAATACGCGCAAGCAACTCGCGAGTGTTAAAGGGTTTTGTGACGTAATCATCTGCACCTGCCTCGAAACCCCAAATTTTATCAATATCTTGGTCTTTAGCAGTCAGCATAACAATTGGTACATCAGAAAATGCTCGAATTCGCCAGCAAACTTCCATGCCATTAACTTCTGGCAGCATTATATCTAAAAGGATTACATCTGGCACTTGTTTGTGAAACTGTTTGATAGCATTGTGACCATCTGCTGCCGTTGATACAGTATACCCTTCTTTACGCAAGCTGTAGGAAAGGCTTTCCCGTAAAGGTTCTTCATCATCAACTAATAAGACGTGCGGCATAGTGCTTTTATCTATCAATTTATCAGCTAATATTAAGTATATTAAAGTATATTTTATTACTCATCCTTCTAAAGGTACAAATTTGTTTCAACTTTAGACGGGACTTGGAACTGGGGATTGGGGGACTGGGGGAAGAGGGGGACAAGGAGGACAAGAAGAAAGGATTAATCACTTATCCGCAAGACTCATGCCCCTAATCCCCTCTTTATGGGGTACCGCGTTTTCTAATCCCGAGATGCTTACCTAATCTTGTTTAAATCCCAAGTGTAATAACCAAGCTTGTCAGGAACTCTGGAAAATCTGCCAATTCGGTGACCTCTAGAAAGTTCATTATGGACAGCAGTTTTTATCTCCCTTAATTGTTCGGCGTTTAACTCTCCATACAAGCCTGTAATGACATCACCTACACTGAAAATTCTCCCTGAATTTCTTTGCAGCAGTATGCAGATGGCATCAATGAGAAACTTTCCTTCAAATTCCGCCAACATTGGCACTCGTCTTGCCTTAGGGAGTAAAAAGGGTTTCTTCTTTTTAGGTTTAACAGCTTTGGATTTGGATTTTCCGTTCTGCGGGGTTACCAAACTTATATCGAGAGTGTAACAACCGGGTTCCTCTGGAACAGCTGACCAGTAACCCTTTTCTTTACCATGTGTTAGTGAGGATTGCACCCTACTCTTAACTACTTTGAATACACTTGACTCTAAATCCCCATACAGTGTCCGCACAATGAAATCTATGTGACAAACAGTCCCCATATTTTCTCGCAGAATGCTTTCAATTGCTTCCAATCGAGGCAACCCGTGAAACTGAGGTTGCATTGGAACATCTGAGCCTGGAAGTGTGCGATCGTCATTCTCGAACGGTATGCGTTGCGGTGAGAATATAACTGTGGGTACTGCTGCAATTGCACCGTTTGCACCATTGGCATTTTGTAGTGCCAATTCGTTCACACTACTCTCTTGCTTGCCATTGTCTTTTAATTCAAGCTGGATAAATTCTTCTTGTTTAAAGTTAGAGATTTTATCCGGTACTTGTTGTAAATGAGAGGCTTCTTGGGAAGGTGTGGGAGGAAACGAAAGTGTTTCAACTATCGCTGTTTGGTTATCCAGTAAACCTGGTAGTGAGTAATTCGACAAGATAGCTTCTACGTGAGTCAGCTGACTTCGCGCCTGCGTACTCAAACGTTCGTATTCTTCCACAAGAGCTGCATAGTAGTCTCTTAATTCAAGCAGTGGTTCAATCAAGGCTTGTGGAGGTGGTTCTAAGTGTGGTTTTGCCATCATATGGTTTCATCTCAACCTAATTCAGTATCGGATTTGTAAGTCATTGGTCTGGGTTTAGCTTTGTTAGAGGGCTTCATTAGAGATTTTTTGGGTGCTTGAGGAGGGCGGCATTGTTCGCAGTACAAAGGACGAGGTCCAAAAGTCTCGCGCTTGGTTGATGTACCGCACTCTTTGCAAACGAAGTTGAAAACTCGTGTATGAATCAAGCGTTTGTGTGCTCTAACGGTGTATTCTCTAACGTTGATTACTTTGCTGGTCATAGTTGTAAGTTGTGAGTTTTGTCCTATCAATATAGTTCTTCAGGCACGGTAAATTGCTTTCTTGACATTTTTACTGGCAAGTTGTTGCAATTGAAGCAACAGACCAGTCACTGCACAAAGCAGACCGGTTACTGCTACTGTTTGTTAGGGCGGGGTCTGAATCAAACCCATGCGGGAAAGCGCACCCAGTAGAAAGCTTGTCTAAACTTGGAAGAAGGCTTTCTTCCTTCTTCCCACTGTCTTGGATGAGGTTAGTACTTTTTATAAGTACCTGCAACCGATCTACAACAACGCCTACTAGATACTTGACAGTACGTTTGGTTAAAGCCCAAAACACTCTAAGGTGTTTTGTATAGAGGGTGTGTGAACCACTTCCTCGAAGCCTAACATTCCATCCAGCATCGTGTATGACGCCAAATACACCTCTCCAAAATTGGTAGAATCGATTCCTGTCACGCTTTCTCAGATGCAGATCCAGGTCTGAGTCAGTTTGCGAGGTGTGAGCCACGTTAAAAGCAACGGACACTTGGTCAAAGCGCTTGAGTACAGTTTTCAGAGCTTTGACTACCACGCTCTTGTAAAACTGGTTTAACTCACTGCGAGTGCGCTTGAAATGCTTTTTGTCACCAATTTCGATGGGGATAGACAAGTCTTTATAAACAACCTTATCAATATTTATCAGTAACTGCAAGGTCATGATGTCAACTAAGGTTTTAATGCAACCTTTAATCCCAATTACAAAAGGGAGACAACTAAGACATGCAGCTACTTCAAACATAACACCTCGCACTGATTCCGTAACGTCTTTAACAAGATACCAACCTCCTGCTTTGTTTTCAGTTTTCTCTGCCATCTTGGTCTCACCTCCTTAATGCGTGTATTAAATCTATTCTGCAATAATAAAAGACTCAGACAAATTTACTATAGCTAGCTATACTTAAAACTTTTTCTTTCCTTCTACCCTCTGCCTTTTTCAAGTCAGAGGGTAGATGGCAAAGACGCCTTTTTCTTGCTTGGCAGTGAAATTTTTTTATCCCGACTGCCTGAATGCGGGGTCTGCTAAAACAACAGAGGCGTTATCAGCGATCGACTCATAAGTTGTCTGTGAACGAGAAACAACTTCAGTTATGGAACCACTAGAGCATGAGCCTACTGGTGAAAATAAAACCCTTGTACAACATTGCTGTCTGTGAGTTTTCAAGAGGCTTGAATAGAGCGTAGGTATGAATACTATGCGATAACACGGGCGTTAATAACTCAAGAAGGTATGTTTGTATATTATTTCAATTAAAGCATCACAAATTCACAGTTTGCTCATTCAAAGTTCAGCCTCTGTAAAAACGACAAATTTTACTGTTACTTTACTAGCTTCTGGTGTTAAACAGCACCCTCTGTTAACTGTGCTCCTGCACCCTAAGCCGATACTTACAGACAAAAAGATTTTATCCTGTTAATCCTTTTTAACAAGTTTGGACTCTGGGTTCCGGAACTTTACTTGCCCTATTGGTACGAGATATGTTGATTCAATAAAAAAACAGACCCTAGATAGGTGTGGCTAATGCTCGTAAGATTTAGACTACAGGTCAGAACCAAATACCGAAAAGGGTAAGAGATGCTTTTTCTTGCCATAACACTGAAGAAGTCACAAGTCAGCATGAATTAACAAGGAGATACTTTAACATATAAGGTCACTGGTTCTCAGATTTTGTCTAACTCTCGTAATTTGTACATTTTGCATTTTTCTCAATGATTTAACATTTTTTCAAAATTTTATGACTGAAACAGTAATTATTACAGGGGCAACTCAAGGGATTGGTAAATCAACAGCAATTTTATTTGCTCGTCATGGGTATAATATTGTGCTAGCGGCACGTCAACAAGAACGTTTAGAAGCTACAGCAAGTGAGATACGTGCCCTGGGTCGAGAAGTGCTTGCAATCTCCACTGATGTTAGAGATTCAGGGCAAGTCAAAAATTTAATTGAAAAGTCTCTGGCGCATTTTGGTCACATAGATGTACTGATTAATAATGCTTCAATTTTTTTTATGGGACCTGTGGAAGAAAGTTCCCTGAGTGATTGGCACCAAGTTATAGATACAAATCTTATGGGGTACATTTATACTATTCAGGCACTCTTACCCTATTTTTTAGAACGACGGAAAGGAACAATTGTTAATGTCAGTTCCATTGGCGGTCTAGATCCAATTCCTTTTCAAATACCCTATACCACAAGTAAATATGCTGTTACGGGACTAACTAAAGCGTTGCAAGCAGAATTATCGTCCAAAGGTATCCATGTTTGTGGAATTTATCCGAGCTTTATTCGCACCCGTTTAATGGAACGAGCGCTTTTTCGCGGAAAGGACGAGGAAACGGCTCGCAAACGCTATCAATTGGTGGACAAAGCATTCCAAAGCCCCCTCCTAGAGAAGCCTGAAGATGTAGCCAAGGCAATTTGGCATGCTGTTAAGTATCAGCAGTCTGATGTAGTAGTTGGTACAGCAAAATTATGGACAACGGCTTTTCAAGTATTTCCTGGCTTGATGAAGTCAGTTGTACGGAGAGTTTTTGGTATGGGAGAGCTATACAGCGATCGCTAAGCAGTGTCACTATGTGCGGTTCCTGAAATTGCAAACAGATGATACAAATGGCGCGATCCATTAATTGTCAAATACAGGTAAAGATCGTGAGTATAGGTATGCGACTTCCTTTAAGACATTGGGGAGCTAAAAGGATCTAATACAACAAATTACTCCCTTTAGGTTAGGAAAATTATCACTGTGTATAGGGTACGTTAGCACTATGCATAACGCACTATATATCTTATTAGGCAATATTGATACTGGGTGCGTTGTGTTTTTTTGCATTAACACATCCTACTAGCGCGTCTATTTAAAATGATACTTAAATTGTTGCTCTTAATTTTTGATGGGTAATTCCTATGCAAAAGAGTTTTTATGCAACAAACTTAGGTAGACGTACTATCACAGAACTATGTTGGGGGCGCGTAATTCATGATAGCAAAACACGGTATAGAAGAAGAAGCATGGCAATTGCTTGAACAATCTATTATTTATTATCAAGGTCGTCCGATTGGAACAGTAGCTGCTCTCGAGCCAGGATCGAATGCACTGAATTACGACCAATGCTTTATTCGGGATTTTGTCTTATCAGCACTTGCTTTTTTAATTAAAGGTAAGCCCGAAATTGTACGTAACTTTTTGACAGAAACTCTTAGTTTGCAGAGTCAGGAGCCACAGATAGACTCCTTTAAACCGGGGCCGGGACTTATGCCAGCTAGTTTTAAGGTAGAATCGGAGGATGGTCGCGAGTCTTTGACGGCTGATTTTGGAGAACACGCGATCGCAAAAGTACCTCCCGTTGATTCTTGCTTGTGGTGGCTTATTTTACTTCGGGCATATGTCAAAGCAACAGGTGATATTTCACTTTTTCACCAAAAACACTTTCAAAAAGGAATCAAATTAATTCTACAAATGTGCCTTGTCCATCGGTTTGCCATGTATCCAACGATGTTGGTTCCTGATGGCTCTTTTATGATCGATCGTCGTATGGGCGTTTACGAACATCCACTAGAGATTCAGGTTTTATTTTATGCAGCTTTGCGTGCGGCTGGCGATTTGTTGTTAAGAAATGATGACGCTGCTTGCAACCTTTATAACAGCGTTCACAAACGTCTAGCAAGTTTGACTTATCATCTTCGGGAATATTATTGGATCGATCTCAAGCGCTTAAATGAAATTTATCGGTACAAAGGCGATGAGTTTGGCAAAGAAGTGGCCAATAAATTCAATATATACGCTGATTCAATTCCTCATTGGTTGACGGAATGGTTACCCGATAGCGGCGGTTATCTTGCAGGTAATCTCGGTCCCGGACGTATGGATTTCCGTTTTTTTACTGTGGGTAATTTAATGGCGGTGATCGTCTCTCTTGCTAGCGTTCGAGAATCTCAAAGCATTATGAATTTAATTGAAAAACGCTGGAACGATCTCATAGGGAATATGCCAGTAAAGATTTGCTTCCCTGCACTTGAGGGTATGGAGTGGCGAATTATAACGGGATGCGATCCAAAAAATTCCCCTTGGTCTTATCATAATGGTGGGAATTGGCCCGTTTTGCTCTGGTTACTAGCAGCAGCATGTCAAAAAACAAATCGCTTGGATTTAGCAAGTCAAGCGATCGAACTGGCTGAGAAACGTTTAAGTGAAGATTCCTGGCCCGAGTATTACGATGGTAAAAATGGTCGATTAATTGGTAAAGATGCCAGGAAATACCAAACTTGGACTGTTGCAGGTTTTTTAGTTGCGAAAGCGCTAATGGTCAATCCAAAGCATTTAGATTTGCTGAGCTTTGAGAGCCAACCATAGCAGCAACGTCCTATAGATACAATCGTAGTAGAAATCCCGCGCCTAAAACAAATTAGGGCGGGGCGCACCCAAAAGATTTTATTGTATCAGCTCTTGCTTAAGGCTTTGTGAGGTATATATCCCAGATATGCCTGAATCAGGCATATTAACATATGGGCTGAGATGCATTTAATTTTGCCATTTGAAAACCTTACAGCAAGGCTTTCAGACTTCCAAAAGTACAATTTAAATGCACGATAACTTGGAAAAACTTAGCTACAACTTTTGGTTATAACAGCTAATTAGACTTGCGACGGCGAACAACCATTCCAGCTGCTGTCAAGCCAAGACCGAGTATAGTGCCGGGTTCTGGAACTTTCTTAACAGGTGGTTTTTCATTATTTTTCTTAGTCGCTACAAACAGCGATGCGTGAGACAAATCCTTACCATTCTTGTCATTACCGTCTAAAGCAACCCCAATAGTATTGAACAATCCTTGTAAACCTGTTTTAGAGAAATCAACGCCTGTGAACAGATAGGCGCTATACGCTGTACTAGTTTTAAGGCTCAGAACAAATGTATCACTGGGAAGTGCTTTGCTTAGACTCCAGTCACCAGAAGGGTCACCGTTATCTGCTGACAACAAACCATTCGAGCCATCCGATTTATCAGCTAATGCCCACGTGTAAGTGTAGTTAGAAGCCAAATTGTTTTGAAACAGACCACCATTTAGAGCATTAAGCAAGGTGCCTTGTGCCCCGGTGTCATTGCCATCCAAAGGACCCTTACAAGCTGTAGCATTAGTACTGCCAAGAGAGACATCAGTAACGTTACAACTTGTACTAGATGTATTTTGAGTGCCTTGAGTATTGCTGTTAGCTTGAGTATTGCCGTTGGCTTGAGTATTGCCGTTGGCTTGAGTATTGCCGTTGGCTTGAGTATTGCTGTTAGCTTGAGAATTACCGTTGGCTTGAGTATTGCTGTTAGCTTGAGAATTACCGTTGGCTTGAGTATTGCTGTTAGCTTGAGAATTACCGTTGGCTTGAGTATTGCTGTTAGCTTGAGAATTACCGTTGGCTTGAGTATTGCTGTTAGCTTGAGAATTACCGTTGGCTTGAGTATTGCCGTTGGTTTGATTTTTGCTGTTGCCTGCTTGTGCTGGTGCAGCCATGAGTGCAACTGTAACTCCAGTGGCGAACAAAACAGAACCTAATAATTTAGAACAAGTGTTTTTCTTCATGGCTCAAATGCTTAATTTTTAAACGAAATAACTTTGGGTAGTGAAACAGTTATCAAAATCTAATTTTTGTCAACTGCATTTTGTCTGTAACTTATCTTACGCGACTTATTAAAGGGTTTCCAGAAGACTGTTAAATTTTTATCACATTTTTACAGAATATTACTGTATTGGCAAAAATATAAAGGAGCTGTAAGTATTGCTAATCCTAGATCTTTTTTTTTAAAAGTTTATACTTAGATTTTTTGCAGTATTACTTAAAACTTAAATAACGGCCATGTCTTTTTAGTATTATCACTTAAAAAGGAAAAGAATTTCTTACTTCTTAAGCCCAAGAAGCTGTTAGTATTTTCCGAAAACCCCGGCAACACACTACCTAATACCACTTTGTAAAACAAGTGACTTCGTCTTTATAGATTTACGATGAAGCCGCTATGCTTGTTAATTCCAAGATGCGATCCAATCGAAAGTCCTTTGCTAAATCTGCCAAAGCTAATTTTAAATTGCCATATTGGTCGGGAATTTGTGCGATCAACTGGAGCACTTTATCATCCGCACAGCTCGCTGCAGCCCAGTAGAGTTCTTGTTGCCACTCAGCAGGCATAACACTCAGTTCAGCAGGGGTTAAATTCTCCAGCTTTTCTCCAGATTGAAGCGAGAGCGATCGCTCGTGCTCCTCATAAACATAACGCACACCCAAATGACGAGCAATTTTTTTAAAAAGCACATCTTCTCGGAAAGGCTTACTGATAAAGTCGTCGCAACCGGCTGCCATCACTAGAGCGCGATTCGATTCAAAAGCATAACCAGTTAGGGCAATAATAACAGTTGCCTGACCCTTCAAATGCGACTTAATCTGCTGAGTTGCCTCCATACCGTTCACGATCGGCATTTGCATATCCATAAGTATTAGGTCAGGTTCCCAACTTGACCATAAAGAAACGGCTTGCTCACCATTTTCTGCTTCACGTATGGAAAAGCCAACAGATGTTAGGAGTCTAACTAAAAGCAGACGTTGAGTCCACTCATCATCAACAACCAAGATGCGATATTTTTTTTGGTCTGATGCTAATGCCACCACCTGACCTGTTGGCTGAGAAATTTGAACGTGAGTTTCTTGTGCTAGTTCCAGGGGGATATCAAACGTAAAAGTCGTACCTTGACCTACAGTACTGCGGACTGAAATGTCTCCCCCCATAAGTTCTACAAATTTACGGCTAATTGGTAAACCCAAACCAGTCCCCGATTGAGATTTATAACCAGTGGAACCTTGAGTAAATGGTTCAAATATGGAATTTATTTCTTCTATAGCAATACCGGGTCCGGTATCTGTAATCTCAAAGACTAGGAACAAGGGAGAGGGGGAAGAAGGGGGAGACACGGTAGACACGGTAGAACTTTCTTCCTCGTCCCCCTTGTCTCCCTTGTCCCCAGTTCTCAGCCGTACACGCAATGTCGCACTACCCACCTCTGTAAATTTCACAGCATTACTTAGCAGGTTAATTAGCACCTGACGCAATTTTCCCTCGTCAGTTTGCACGTATTGAGGCACATCTTCTGCACGTTCAAAGATAAGTTGTAACTCCTTTGACTTGGCTTTAAGCAGGAACATTTCTTGCACGTTGTGCAAAAGTCTATATAAATCAAAGCTACTTTTATTTAAGGTGATCCTACCTGCCTCAATTTTAGACATTTCTAAAATGTCATCAATCAATTCCAGCAAATGCTCGCCGGAACGCATAATTAAGCTGAGATATTCTTGATGCTCGCTGGAAATGTCATGATTGCGACACATAACCTGCGTAAAACCCAGGATAACATTTAGAGGGGTTCTCAATTCGTGAGTCATGGAAGCCAAAAATTGAGATTTGGATTTGTTCGCAAGTTCTGCTGTTTCTAGTGCTTTTCGCAGTATTGTTTCTGCTAGCTTGTGTTCGGTTATGTCTACACAGGAACCAATATAGCCATCAAATTTGCCAAGAGGAGTAAATCTGGGAATCCCTGTATTACAAATCCAACGATACTCGCCATCAGCACGCAAAAAACGATATTCCATACTGAATCGTTTGCGATCGCTAAAGGCCAGCATATAATTACTTAGACAGTGTCGCACATCATCTTGGTGAACCTTTTGCAGCCAGCCATTACCGAGTTCTTGTTCTATCGTGCGTCCGGTAAAATCGAGCCATGCTTGGTTGAAAAAGTTTAAAAGGGCGTCTTTCCCTGACATCCAAATCATAACAGGGGCTGTATCTGCCATAGTACGGAAGCGTTCTTCACTTTCCCGCAATGCTGACTCTGCCTGCTTGCGTTCGGTAATATCGACTGTATATCCCACAATCTCAATAGGATGACCTGTAGCGTCTCTGACTAGCCTCAATTGCTCGAACAACCAATGATAAGTTCCATCAGCATGTAAAAAACGATACTCGTGTGAATGTCGATCGGTAATAAAAATTTTTGAAATTTCTGTATAAATGCGATTGGCATCTTCTGAATGAATATGGACAGCCCAAAAATCTCCATCTTCTAAAAATTCTCGTGCTTTATAGCCAAGAATCGTTTTAACATTCTCACTAATAAAAGTTGTTCGATAATTTCCCCCTGGTTTACAGCTATATATGATTGCAGGACATGAAGAGAGCAGATGTTGCAAGCGTTCTGTCATCAAACGCAATCCTAACTCTGCCTGTTTGCGATCGCGCAGCGCGACTTGTCGTTCCAAAATTTCTTGCTGCAACCGTTTATTTTCTTCAGCCAGTTGTTGGGAGAGTCTGCGAATACTTAATTGATGCTCAACACGCGCCAAAACCTCTTCCACTTGAAACGGATTGGAGATGTAATCGACTCCACCAACTGCAAAAGCTTTTACCTTATCAAACACCTCTTCTGAAGCACTGATAAAAATCACCGGAATGTTTTGAGTTTGAGAAGATGCTTTTAATCTAGAGCAGACTTCATAACCGTCCATTTCCGGCATTATAATATCGAGTAATATTAAATCGGGTAAAGTTGCCTCAACTGACATCAGGGCAAGTTGACCATTGAGGGCAGGTCTTACTTTATATCCTTGTTTCGATAAAATTTCGACTAAAAGACGTAAATTTGCTGGGTTATCATCGACTACTAATATATTTCCCTTTGACAGAGGAGTTTGCTCCGAACTCATAATTAAGATAAAATTGGTTGCGTTAGGGTTAAGATCTGCTGGTATTGAAAATTGTGAGCTAAATCCTCTAATATGCTAGCTAGTGGATCATTTATTTGGCGGATTTCGGCAATAAGATTTAGTACAACATCTGTATCAAGATTGAGGGCTGCTAGATAAAACCGACCGATCAAATCTGGAGGTAAAGCAGCAAGTTGTTGTGTCAGATTTGTTAGAGCAGTTTGGTTGATGTTTGTAGCTTGTACGCGATCAAAAGACGGATTTGGCGTTTGTTCTTCATAAATAAACTGAACTCCAAGATGTTTTTGTAATGCTCCAAAAATTTCTGACTCTCGAAATGGTTTGCGGATAAAGTCATCACAACCGATAGACAGAGCAATAGCTTTTTCTTCCTCTAGCGCACTCGCTGTTAAAGCAATAATTTTAATAGCTTCACCTTTGAGAGTCGTAAGGGTCGATTTAATCTTTCGTGTTGCTTCATATCCATCCATAACCGGCATCCGCATATCCATAAATATGCAATGCGGTTGCCATTTTTCGCAAATTTCAATAGCTTCTTGACCGTTGCTGACTTCCTCAAGTTCAAAACCCTTGAGGTTAAGCAATTTTCTCAGCAGTTGACGATTTAGGGGTTTATCATCAACAATCAAAATCCGGTATTGAGGCTGATTGGTTGCTAATGATACAATAGTTCTTGATGGTTGTTTGATGTCAATGTCTTTTGCATCAACTACAGTCACTGGAATGTTAAATTTAAAAGTTGTACCCACTCCCACTTCACTACAAACGTTGATTGCACCTCCTAAAAGACGCACGAACTTGCGTGTTATGGCTAATCCCAAACCCGTACCCTCATGAGATTCTTTTCCTGTTGTTGTTTGTACAAAAGCTTCAAATAGTTTGTCTAACTCTTCAGCCGCAATCCCAGCGCCCGTGTCTTTGACTTCAAAGAGGATGCGGGATTGGGAATTGACGATCGCTGAAGAGGTCAATTCCTTTGTCTCCCCCGATTGGCAGTTTTCACTTGCGAGTCCCACTTTCACCAATACCCTACCTCGATTTGTAAATTTGATTCCATTACTTATCAAGTTAATAAGCACTTGGCGTAATTTCACCTCATCAGTCCGTATGTATCTTGGAAGACTGGAAGTATAATTATAGACTAATTCCAACCCTTTCTCACTGGCTTTGTGTTGGAACATATCTTCGAGATCGTCTAGCAAGCAGCAAAGATCGAAGTTATTTGGATTAACAGTTGTACGCCCGGATTCCAGCTTTGAGAAATCCAATACTTGATTAATCAATGACAGCAAGTGCTCCCCACTGCGGATGATGATAGTAGCATTTTCTAGATTTTCTACAGATACATCTTGACTGCGCTGTATCAACCGAGAAAAACCAAGAATCGCATTTAAAGGCGAGCGCAATTCATGGCTCATATTGGCGATAAAGAGGCTTTTCGCTTTGTTTGCCACTTCTGCGGCTTCTTTGGCTTGGACGAGCTCGGTATTTAACCGTGCGACCTTGCAAGCCGCAAGCCGCATCTCTATCTCATCCATCACGACTGCTGCTAGATCGCGCAAAATAGACTTTTCTTCTTCAGAAATAGTATGAGGTTTTTTGTCACTAACGCATAACGTGCCTAAATTATAACCATCATGGGTTGTGAGTGGCGCAGCTGCATAAAAACGCAAGCCCATTTCACCGGCAACTAGGGGATTTGTTAGGGAACGCACATCGTTGCTAGCATCTAGTATGGTATAAACATCATTTGAAAGAATTGCCGATGCACATAAACCGGGCGATCGCTCTACCTGTTCTACATCCAAACCGTAGCGAGACTTGAACCAAATGCGATCGCTATCTACCAAGCTTACAATAGCAATAGGCACTTTAAAAAGTCTAGCAGCAATTGCAGTGATGCGATCGAATGCGCCATCAGGAGGTGTATCCAAAATTTCATAACGACGCAAAACCTTTAGGCGATCGCTTTCCCCTTGAGGAATACATTGCTGGTTACCAGTCATAAATATGCTTGAATGAACTATACCATTTGCATTAAATTATATTCATTCAATGAGTTGCCTTGCTTTGTGTTCACTGCAGCGTACTTTTTCAAGGTTTCTAAAAAAGCAAAGACTGCGGGACTGTGCAAAGCATCTACTAGTGTTGCTACAGCAATGACTCGTTCAAGAGGATTGGGCAAACGAAACACTTGCACTTCTTGGGGAATGGGTTTAGCAGCTAGATACGGTAACATCCCAACCGCCAATCCTTTACACACAAGACTAACGATTGTTGAATCTTCTTGTATGGAAGAATGAGCGCTAATGTATGGTGCGTGTGCTTTAACATGAGTGTGCAGGGGTTGGGCACAGGGTAAGCAAGGGAGTAAAATGAGAGGGTATTGTGCTATATTTTCCCAAGTCATTTGGTTGCTACTAATTTTTGTTTGTGGCGGAAAAAGAACAACGTATTCATCGCGCAGAAATTCCCAAGCCTCAAATTCAGACGGAGTGGGGGAGTAAGTAAACCCGATATCAGCTTGCCCATCTCGAAGTGTTTGTTCTATCTCAACATAGCTCGGTCGCTCAACTATGCTCACTGCGATTTCTGGATAACAAGAACGAAAATCTGCCATGACTTCCGGTAATATATGGGTAGCTACACTCCGAAAGGAGGCTATTCGTACTCCACCACCATGTAAACTTTTATGTAGATTTGCTTCTTTTCGCATCATCTCCAGGTGTTCTAATGCCAAGCGGGCGTGATGAACGATTTTTTCTCCTGCTGGTGTCGCCACAGCACCATGCCGCCCTCTAAGAAATAATTGTACGCCCAGACTATCTTCAAGGGTAGCGATAGCGTGACTGACAGCTGGTTGAGAAAGGTTAAGTTCTAAAGCAGCCTCGCTAAAGTTACCGTTATCTGCTACTGCAACCACGGCTAGAAGCTGGGATAGTTTCATGACAACTCCTGGTTTTAATGTATTACTCATTGTAGTAAAAATGTCTTATTAAGAAAGGCAGAGGGCAGGAGACAGAGGAGCCACTGCGGTGGACGGGTTTCACAGGCTACAGCAAGTGGCGTGGCAGAAGAGAATATTCATCCTCATCCTTATATATAAACACTATTTATGGAAGGTATGCACTGTATGTTTTGATTACCAAAAAAAGTGTTGTTAGGCTAGCGATCGCAAAAAAGCTTTGGAGAACACTGTCATGAAAGGTCTGAGTTTGAAATCCAATTCCTCCAACGTAAGTTTTCCGAAAAACTTCCAAGACAGATCTAGCAAGCAAACCGCTTTATGGTCATGGTTGCAGGGACGCTGGCAAAGACTAATTCAAGAACTGGCGAGTGCAAACGAATTAAAAGTTTGGCAGAAATGCGATCGTCATGGTAGCACTTATTGGGAAGCCTATGACCCCATAACAGGTAAGCGTTATTACTCAGGTTCTGAGGCTGATGTGATTGCTTGGATTGAGCAACTTTATGTAGGTAAAAGGATTGGAAGCTAGAGACACTGGACTCGGGAGTTAATGCCCGATCGCCAATCGCTAGTCCCGGTGTCCTTTGTTAAATTTATGCCTTGAATTGGGAATCTTAATGGTAGGAACTGTAGGTACTAACGTTAATAAGTCCTATGATTGTGAGATCTTGTACTTACTACCAGTTAGCCAAAGTCACTTTAAAAAGCTTATAGTAAAAGCTATCTTCCCTTGTGGAAGCATTAAAGTGCTTATTCCAAACACTTCATAGTTCCTGCGAAGTATCCCTCTACCGAGGAATTCCAATGATTGATGAATCTCTATCGCAGGGGTATCCCGATCCCCTCTATAAATCCAGTGTAGATAGCTCGCAAATAGAACAACTCATTGAAAGTATCCACCAGGAATTACTTCCCAACTTGCAGATTGAGAGTGTCAATCCTCACGATCCAGTTCAAGTCAAGTATATTCCACATCCTTGGCAACGCCTTGGATCGGGAAATTACGCGGCTGTCGTTTATCATCCTGAATACCCGAACCAAGTCGTAAAAATTTATGCACCCGGACGACCGGGCTTTGAGGAGGAGGTAGAGGTTTATCAACGTTTGGGTTCCCATCCTGCTTTTTCCGAATGTTATTATGCTAAAGACGGCTTGTTAATCCTAAAACGCCTTTATGGAGTTACCCTCTATGACTGTATGCACCTAGGCTTGCAGATTCCAGTACGGGTTATACGGGATATTGACCGAGCTTTAGATTACGCCCGCAAGCGAGGTCTTTACCCTCATGATGTCCACGGGCGCAACGTAATGATGCATGAAGGTAAAGGGTTAGTCGTAGATATTTCTGACTTCCTTCAAGAAGAAACCTGTTCCAAGTGGAATGACTTGAAGAAAGCTTACTACTGGTTGTACCGTCCTATTCTTTGCCCGCTTCGGTTACGAGTTCCCTACTTTCTCTTAGATATTGTTCGCAAAAGTTACCGATTTCTCCGCCGCTTGGCTTCACTCATATTACCAATTCGCAAAAGACGGAAGTCATTTTAGTTTTTCTTCAATTCGACATTATTCACTGAACCATACATATGGAAGCGTTAACAGGTGCTTTCTTTACTTTCTTAATATTTCTCACACTATCAGGATGTAAGTTAGATAAGGAATATCAGCGTGGGGTTATCTTCCGCTTGGGTAGAATTAGTGGTGTGAGAGGTCCGGGACTGTATTGGATTATTCCTATCGTAGACCAAAAGACTCAGATAGATATCCGCACTAAAACAGTAGATATTGAACCGCAAGAAACTGTAACTGCTGACAGTGTGACGATTAAAGTTAATGCTGTTCTCTACTACCGAATTCTCAACCCCGCTAAAGCCATTAATCAAGTTGAAAACTATCAAATGGCTGTCTATCAAACTGCTCTAACCACCTTACGTAATGTTGTAGGGCAAAACATTTTAGATGATGTATTGCAAAATAGAGACAAAATCAATACTAGAGTTCAAGAGATTGTAGACGAAATCACAGAACCTTGGGGAATTGTCATTGAAAGAGTAGAAACCAAAGACGTAGAGATTCCCCTTGCAATGCAAAGAGCAATGGCGAAAGAAGCAGAAGCCATTCGAGAAAAACGCGCTCGTATAATTAAAGCATCAGCAGAACAAGAAGCTTCAATTAAGCTATCAGAAGCTTCTGAATTGATTGCAAAAAATCCAGCCGCTTTAGAATTGCGACGGTTACAAATGCTCACAGAAATAGGAGCAGAAAATAACACAACAACTCTAGTAATGATACCTTCTGATTTAATTGTTTTAGCGCAAAAACTCTCAGAAAAATTATGAATTATGAATGTACAAATTTTCAATTCATAATTCATACTTCATAATTCATAATTCATCATTCTATTTCCAGTCTTCCCAATTTTGGTTGAAAATTGAGGTATCGGGGAAAGCAGTGGGATTACCGTTTTTCTCCAACAACTGTTTTAGGATCTGGAGTTGAGGTTCTGGTTTGGGTAATTCGTCAACGAGTTGGTAAGGTGCAATACCATTTTTTAGAGCAAAAGCGGCTGTTGTTCCGGCTGCAGCACCGGCAGACCATTCAAAGGAGTGTACCCTGTAGGCGGCTGCAGCAATATGACTGGTAGCAATGCTTTTACCACCAACTAATAAGTTGTCAATTTTTTGTGGAATCATTGCTCTTAAAGCAATTTGGAAGGGATAAGCTTGTCCCGCACCACGTCTTTCTCCCGCACGTTCTGTATTACCAGGTGCTTCTGGAGGACTTTGTGTCATACAGGGATGGAAGTCAATGGCGTAATGACCGATACCTACAGCATCGGGGAAAATAGTAGAACGAGTCCGTCGGGCTACATTATCAGGTTTTTGCTGACCGGAAAGCACGGCTGCTGCTTCCAATCCCGCCAATGCAGCTTTTAAACGGCGGTATTCGTCTGCAGGTAGTGTCTTGCGGTAGTATTCGTCGTCATAGTTGCGGCGGGAAATATCTATTTCCCAAATACTAAAGCCTTGGGGTTGTCCCCAACTGGGGCGTCCAATAATGCGCCTTCCTTCTCTCATATAAGGATGTTTTGATAAGCCGTGTGCTGTCCCCATTGGAGAATCTAACCCGGATAGATAGCGGTTATTGGGCTGCACCTGCTTGACTCCATCACCTAATTGGGAATCTGTTGTTCCAGCTACCAGCCAATAATAATAGCCTTGGGCAATTTCTTCACCTTTACGTAACGCCTCTGTCCGCAGTCCACCCATCCAACCACCTGGTTTCAACTGTCCGGAGGCTTGTAACTGCTGGCGAGTATAAATGAGGTTGTCTGCAGAAGTTCCCGGACGGTAATCGTTACCCCAAGTCCAGTTTTGCATGGAAATGTCTTCTGGGGCGGGTCCAGAAAATTTGACTCCTCCAAATTCCATCGGTTCCCCGTCTCTGGGGCTCCAAATACGACGGTAAGTAAATACTAATGGAAAGCTTGCCAGTCTTTTTAGTTCATAACTGTAGTAAGGTGCGTACTGTTGGTAGAATGGGGGCATTGTTTGATTTTGCGGTTGCTCGGTAGCCTCCATTGCAAAGGTATAGGTGAAGCCTTGGGTGCAGTAGGGGTCATTGGTGGCGCTAGAAGAAGAAGGTTCCAAGTAAGAACGAGCATCAATACCCAATCGGTAAGGAACATCAGCAAGGGCAATAATTTCCCCTGTTTCTGAAGTGTCTACGACATACCAGTTTGGTGCATTCGTGTTTCCTTTGGCTTTGGTTGGCTTGGGAACAAGGCGAATGATGCTTTTTGTAAACCGAGAAGAGTTTTCGTAGGTATAGGCGTCTTCAATAGTTTGAGATAGGGGGAATGTGTTTAGGGGCTGTGCTCCTTTGGCTGGTTGATGTTGGATAGCGATCGCGGCGTTAATCAGTTTACCATCGCTGCTATATTCCAAATCTTTAACAACCGTGTTGGGCAACCATTGCAGTTTTCCTCGACCCCTCTTTTCAGCATCCTTGAGCATAGCACTCAAAATTTCATGACCGTCACGAGGTAAATAGCAAGAATCGCTTACCCAGCAATCTCCGGGATTGAGGTCTCCTTTATAATGACGCTCAATGCGCTGGCGTAATTCCAAGTAACCACGGGAGTAATATTGTTTTGCTCGCTGGGTTGGGCGTTCGTCCAAAGCCGAAGTTCCTTGAGAAGAAATTTGTCCTCCAAGCCAATCAGTTAGTTCTGTCAGACATACTGTTCTACCTGCAAGTAACCCTTCATACGCGGTAGCAGTACCAGAAAGCCCACCACCCACAACTAGGATGTCACAATTGACTGTTTTATCTGGGTTTCTTGGTGGTGCGGCGATCGCTGAATGTGGTGCGATAAAAGATGAGATGAGAGTCAGAGAAATAAGCGATGCGTGTTGGCGCTTCATGTTCAGTAAAATTCCGTTCAACTCCATTAACAACTTTGAAAGCATTTTTTTAAGCAGCTTGGCAACTCTTTGTACACAACTAGACAAACAAAACCTGCTTGGGGCTGCAAAAAAATCCCGAGCAACTTTTACAAATACTGTTGGCGAATGGTGAGTCTAACACCTCACCTCGTTCCCAGGCGGAGCCTGGGAATGCCTTCATGGAGGCTCCGCCTCCTGTGTCGATCTGCTAAGCGAGGCAGCAAGCAGTCCACCCGTCTGCATTCCCAGCCAGAGGTTGGAAACGAGCGAGGAAAAATCGAACCAGTAGTTGAGACAGTATTGCCAATGTTAGGTACTATATCAGTAGTCGAAGACGCTATAACGCCAAAAATGTTCTTGGTTTCTCTTGTAGCGATTGAAATCGCGACTATACAAACGCTCGTCCTTCTTGTGCAGGCTGACGTGACAAAGGGTGAGAAGCAGTATAGAACTGACAACGAGCCAATTTATGATGACAATTCACAAATGAGTGATTTATCCTGGAATTGATTCGCCTATTGTTAGTCAATAAGAATACAAACCAGTATAAAGGTATGAACTTCCTTATCCTCAAAATTCTTATTTTGCTAGTTTTCATCTTTATAACTTGTTTTGGATGGCAATCTCCTGTATTTGCCTATAAAGAAGAAGATTTGACTAAGCTTGTAGATACCAAGCAATGCGTTCAATGCGACCTTTCTAATTTAAAAAAGTTAAGTTACAAAAAAATTGACTTAAATAAGGCGAATCTTCAAAAAGCCAATGGGATAATGACGGATTTTAGTGGTCTTTCCCTTAATGAAGTTAATTTAAGTAATGCTAACCTGATTGATGCAAATCTTTCACAAATTACTGCTGTTCGTATCAATCTTAAAGAAGCTCAATTAAACAGAGCAAATTTAAGTAAGGCTAACCTCAATGAAGGAAATCTTAATAATGCTACTTTATCTGATGCCAATCTTCAAGAAGCTGACTTCGATCGGGCTAACTTAAATAATGCCGATTTATCTCGTGCTAATTTAGGTAATTCTGACCTCTATCGGGCTAATCTAAAAAATGCAAATTTGAATGGAGCGAGTTTTAAACGAGCATATTTAAGAGGAGCTAATATGCGATATGCAAATTTGGTAAAAGCTGATTTGAGTCATGCTAATCTTAATAGTGAAAATGAAAAAGAAAAAACAGATTTACGAAATGCTAATCTTAAAGGAGCTAATTTAATAGAAGCTAATTTAGCAGGTGTAGATTTGCGGAAATCTACTCTGGTAAATGCTAATTTGACTAATGCAAATTTAAAATTCACTCAGTTGAATGGCTCCGATCTAGATAGAGCTAATTTGAGTCTTAAGAAAGACGCAATTGTAAAAATTAACAATCAATATGTTAACACAATACAGAAAATTTTTGCTCTACTCCCAGCTATAATTAGCAAGTTTTCCTAGAAATAAAATGGCTCCCATAGAGTTAAGAGCAAAGGTCATACTATCATTGAGTGATTCGCTGAAACGGAACCTACACTTTTTTTGAGGTAGTAGTGTTTGATTTGGGATAGTGGTACAGTCTTGAGAATATGACAAAGTTTTTGCAGATTTATCCTTCAGTATCAAACTTTTTTCCTCCATGCTGGTGGTGTTATTTTCCTCAAGCTTAACTTGGGAGATTGTAGAAAAAAGTTTGTTTTCTTCTTGAAGCTGTTCTACAATCTGACTGAGGAATGTTTGAGAGTCTTCAATTTTAGCTAAATTCATCCCGCTAACTACAACCTGGTACTCAGATTTTTCATTCAAATTAAGATTTTCTTCTATTTCCTGGGCTTGGCTTGGAGGAATTCCCATAACTTCTAACTCAATCTCAATAGGCAATTTTAACATCATAGAGATATTAATTTTGCTTTTATTTGAAGGGCTGATTGGAGCAGGTGATGTAGACATGGTATCCCTCAACTATAGAGTTATGATTTTTATAATTTAGAGAAGAAAGAAGGCAGTATCAAAACAAGCTACCTCCTTTCAAATGCGATCGCGCAGGTTATACCATTTCTCTAAAATCAGGCGACAGATTGAAAAAGGTTGTTAGCATTTTTCTCAATTGGGATACTCCCTACAAAAAAGCTTGAGTTGGGATGAACCCGCTACAATCGACAAAGTGCAGCCTTAATTTAGAGAAGTAGTACAATTAATGTTTGTCATAGCCGTTTTGATAACAAACTGGGGGTAGTGCTTTCACTTCTGGACTCAGATTAATATCTGGTTCGAGATAAACAGCAACTTTCTCACGCACCGCATTAGGTGATTTAATTTCCACTGTTGGTTCGATGTGAATGGGAATATTTAATTTGATAGGTACGGTAAACTCGCAAGCTTTATAACAATCAGCTTTGTACTCAGACATTGGTTTAACTCCTTTGGTTAGATAGAGATTGGTGTGAATGAGAGATAATCGTTATGTGGGTTGTGCAGTTTGTTCGGCTAACAACTTAGGTTAGTTACAGCCATTTTCATAGCAAACAGGAGGCAGTGCCTTGACTTCCGGGCTAAGTTTGATATCTGGTTCGAGATAAACAGCAACTTTTTCACGCACCGCATTAGGTGATTTAATTTCCACTGTTGGTTCGATGTGAATGGGAATATTCAATTTGATAGGTACGGTAAATTCGCAAGCTTTATAACAATCAGCATTGTATTCAGACATGAGTTTAATTCCTTTGGTTCGTTCAAGAATGGTATGAGTGAGAGATGATAGTTATGTTAGTTATGCAGTTTGTTCGGCAGGCAACTGGTATTTCTCATAGCCATTCTGGGGATGACATACGGGTTGTACTGCTTTAACTTCTGGCTTGAGATAAATATCTGGCTCAACATGGATATTCAGTTTTTCTCGTACATCATTAGGTGTTTTGATTGCCACTGTTGGTTCGATATGTATGGGAATATTCAACTTGATAGGTACAGTAAATTCGCAACAGTTGTGATATGATTCAACGTTGTAAGCAGACATGGTTTTATCCCGATTAAATGAATGATTTTGATTGAGAGATAAGTAATGCTTGGATAGCTTACTTTCAAGTAATTTTTAGGAAAAGTCAAATCAAATTACGCTTTTATAATTGAATCAATTTGATTTTCTTCCCTTACACCTTTTAATAAATACAAGCAAAATTGACTTATGCACTTTTTGAAGCTTTAGCGAGTACAGCCCAAGTCAAAACCGAATGAAGCGATTTTGCATCCCGTGAGACAAGCTGTGAGGTATGTCGGACTGATACAGTAAGTTGTGCTTGGTGTTTGGGGTCGATCTTCACAAGTTCCTCAAAATATCTTTTTATAACTGAACTTGGAAAAGTTAAGGAGAGTGGAGTGTAAAGTGAGGAGCACCATCTCTCCTATCCCTCGGGAGGCATAAGATATGTTTGAGCAGTGGCAAGGTTTCGCACCGGGCTTATGGATGAAGGAAATCAATGTCCGTGACTTCATCCAAAAAAACTACACTCCTTATAATGGTGATGGTTCCTTTCTGACACAAGCAACCGAACAAACTCAGAAGCTTTGGAACCAAGTCGTACAATTCATGAAGGAAGAACGGGAGAAAGGAATTCTGGATGCAGATACCGAAGTGGTTTCTACTATTAATTCCCACGCTCCCGGCTATATCGATCGCGAATTAGAACAAATTGTTGGTTTGCAAACCGAGAAACCTCTCAAGAGAGCTATTATGCCTTTTGGTGGGATTCGACTGGTGAAAAACTCTCTGGAAGCTTACGGTTACAAGCTCGCTCCAAAAACTGAGGAAATTTTTACTAAGTATCGCAAAACTCATAATGATGGAGTTTTTAGTGCCTATACTCGCGAAATGCGATTGGCGCGACACTCTGGAATTATTACTGGTTTACCCGATGCATACGGTCGTGGCAGAATTATTGGTGATTATCGTCGTGTTGCTCTCTACGGAGTTGACCGTTTGATTGATGATAAGAAGCAACAACTCGAATCCCTGGAGGTTGATGCGATAGACGAGCCAGTCATCCAATTGCGGGAAGAGATTTCCGAACAAATTAGCGCCTTGTTTGAACTCAAAGAAATGGCTGTGAGTTACGGCTTCGATATTAGCCGTCCTGCTAGTGATGCTAAGGAAGCCGTGCAGTGGCTTTACCTGGGTTACTTGGCTGCAGTTAAAGAACAGAATGGTGCTGCTATGTCTTTGGGGCGAGTTTCTACCTTCTTAGATATTTACTTTGAGCGCGATTTAAAGAAGGGGATTTTCACAGAAACCCAATTGCAAGAATTTATTGACCATTTTGTCATGAAATTGCGAATGGTTCGTTTTTTACGGACACCAGATTATAACGAACTTTTTTCCGGAGATCCAACTTGGGTGACAGAATGCGTTGGTGGTATGGGTGAAGATGGCAGATCTTTGGTCACTAAAAATAGTTTCCGCATCCTGAATACTCTCTATAATTTGGGACCAGCACCTGAACCTAATTTGACCGTTCTTTGGTCGGAACGTTTGCCTCAAGAGTTTAAATGTTTTTGTGCAAAAGTTTCTAAAGATACAAGCTCTATTCAGTATGAAAATGATGATTTGATGCGTCCTTACTGGGGCGATGATTATGCGATCGCTTGCTGTGTTTCTGCAATGCGAATTGGCAAGCAGATGCAGTTCTTTGGCGCACGCGTGAATCTCGCCAAGTGTTTGCTGTATGCAATTAATGGTGGAAAAGATGAAAAATCTGGCGAACAAATTGGACCTGCTTATGCGCCTGTGACTTCTGAATATTTGGATTACGAAGAAACGCTCAGCAAGTTTGAACGGATGATGAGTTGGTTGGCTAAGACTTATGTTAATACTTTGAATGTCATCCATTACATGCACGATAAATATTCTTACGAGCGATTGGAAATGGCACTGCATGACCGGGATATCCTTCGTACCATGGCGTGTGGGATTGCAGGATTATCTGTGGTTGCCGATTCACTTTCTGCTATGAAATACGCTAAAGTAAAAATATTGAGAAATGAAGCTAATTTAGCAGTAAATTATCAAATAGAGGGAGATTTCCCTAAATATGGGAACAATGATGACCGTGTAGATACTATTGCGGCTCACTTGGTTACCAAGTTTATGAATGAAGTCCGCAAGAACAAGACCTACCGGAATGCTGTTCCCACCCAGTCTGTGCTGACTATTACCTCTAATGTGGTTTATGGCAAGAAGACAGGCAATACCCCAGACGGAAGAAAAGCCGGAGAACCTTTTGCTCCAGGAGCTAACCCCATGCACGGACGCGATACCAAGGGTGCGATCGCATCTTTGGCATCCGTTGCCAAACTCCCTTACCAACACAGTCAAGATGGAATTTCCAACACCTTCTCGATTGTACCGTCTGCGTTGGGCAAAACAGAAGATATCCAGATCCATAACTTAGTGGGAATGCTAGATGGTTACTTCCATGATGGCGGTCACCACATCAACGTTAACGTTTTGAATCGAGATATGCTGTTGGATGCTATGGAGCACCCCGAACTCTATCCACAATTAACAATTCGCGTGTCCGGGTATGCTGTCAATTTTATCAAACTGACGCGAGAACAGCAGCTTGATGTAATTAAACGTACATTCCACGAACGGATGTAATCGTTGTAGTAACTTGGATTACCTTTGAGAAATTCATAAATCCTACTCAGTTTGTCATTGTGCTTTAACGCTTAGCACAACGACAAACCGAGGGACTTCCAAATAAAAAATCTCCCAAAATTTCCTTCCTGTGATGCCCAAAGCAGCTCTATGGAGATCGTTGCGTAGGCTTCAAAACCCCTATCGTAACAAAGAAAAAATCATACTATATATAGTTTTTAGCGTGTATTATATACTTAACAATAATGAGTATTTGTTAAAATGCTTTAAAATTTATAAATATTTATTAAGCAAAAATCATGTCAGAGATAATATCGTCTGAACCTTTAAGCCCTTGGAACGTTTCAGAGATTAACTTTCCCAAACGCGGTAGTCCCTCCGAGCAGCTGGATTTTCTGATCAACTATGCCGTTCTAGCTCCATCACAATACAACGCTCAACCTTGGTTGTTTAAGATTGCCCATGAAACCATTGAGTTATATGCTGACAGAACCCGTGCTTTGCCCGTGATTGACCCCCAAGATCGGGAATTAATTATGAGTTGTGGTGCAGCGTTGTATAACTTAAGGTTAGCCATCAGACACTTTGGTTACATTGATGTCGTCAAAACATTTCCCAATCCAGACGATCCAGATCTATTAGCTCATGTCTGGTTGGGAAGTCAAAGAAAGCAAACAGAAGAAGAATTTTTGCTATTTGCCACCATTAAGCAACGGCATACAAACCGATTGGCTTTTCAAAATAAACCCATCCCGGAGACTCTCCTCGCTATTATGGAGAAGTCAGTACTTGAAGAAGGTGCATGGCTTCATTTTATTCAAGAGCCAGACCTTCGTAATGGGGTAGCAGATCTCGTTACAGAAGGCGATCGCATTCAGCTAGCAAATCCGCATTTTCGTCGGGAGCTTGCAGCATGGCTGCATTCAAGCCGCAATGCTACTCATGATGGTATGCCCGCTTACGCTCAAAGCATTGGGGAACTGCTAGATTTTACTACTCCTATGATAGCCCATAGCAACCGTACCTTTGATACTGGTAGGGGACAAGCCGCCAAAGAACGTGAATTAGCTCTGGGGTCGCCAGTATTTGCGGTATTGGGTACAGAAGAAGAAACCATTGTCAGCTGGCTGAATGCGGGACAGGCATTACAAAGACTGTTACTGCTCGGACAAGCAGTCGGTGTTTCCGCATCCTTCTTAAACCAGCCCATACAAGTTCCCGAACTGCGTCCGCAACTGAGAAGTCTTCTGAATACTTCAGGTTATCCCCAAATATTGCTGCGTTTTGGTTATGGGACTGAAGTCAAACCAACGCCCCGAAGGATAGTCAGTGAAGTGCTTCGCCATGAATAGTTTAAACACCTTGAACAACCCCATCTCTAAAATCGGGTTTTTCCATCAGTTAAATGTTAAGTTATATTTTGCTAACAGTATCAGATCCTTGTACGAGCGTGTGTTTTTGCCCTAAGAAGCTTTGTTATGTTTGCCTTTTAAGTATGCTTTAAACTTAAAGATACGTATTTAAAAAATAAATTACGGTTGAGAATTTAATAAAATTACGGATTAACAGACAGCACAATTGCACAATCTGTTTATATAGGAAGAATACCATGAGCGAGCGTTGGGCACTGGCTGGAAAGAAAGCGCTGATTACGGGAGCAACAAAAGGAATTGGGCGAGCGATCGCTGAAGAGTTTTTGGCTTTGGGTGCTGAGGTGATGATTGTCGCCCGTAATAGAGCAACGATGGTACAGGTATTAGAATCTTGGCAAGCACAAGATTGGAAAGCACATGGCGTTGCAGCAGATGTAGCAACCACAGAAGGTCGCCAAACCATTCTCAGTGAGATTAAATCCGCATTTAGGGATGAACTCGATATTTTAGTCAATAACGTTGGTACCAATATTCGCAAGAAAGCAGTGGATTATTCGTTACAAGAGTATGCATCGATCTTTCAGACCAATCTCGATTCGGTTTTTGAACTTTGTCAACTCACTTATCCGTTACTAAAAGCCAGCAAGGAGGGTAGCATTGTCAATGTTGGCTCAGTCGCCGGATTAACTGCCGTTCGCACAGGTGCTCCCTACGGTATGACAAAAGCCGCGCTAGTACAACTAACTCGTTCATTAGCGGTAGAATGGGCAGGCGATCGAATTCGTGTTAACACCGTTGCGCCTTGGTTTATCCAAACTCCGCTAACAGAGCCATTACTAAATAACTCAACCTTTTTGGAATCTGTGCTGGCAAAAACCCCGATGGGTCGTATTGGCAAACCGGAAGATATTGCTGGATTGGTCGCATTTTTGTGTATGCCCGGAGCAGCATACATCACGGGACAATGTATTGCTGTTGATGGTGGTTTTACTTCCTTCGGGTTTTAGATTTCCGACAGGATTTTTATTGGACTTTGAACAAAAAAGTCCAATTTCTTATTCTGTGTAAATCATCGAGAAGTTGTGTTTACAAATTAGTAAATTTTAAGTGGCAGTTTTCAACCCTTCACAAGTTCTTCAAACTTTTAACCTATAAATTGAAATGAGAGGTCAAATTAAGACCTCGTCAAAATAAGCACATTTACAGGCAGAGGTATGCTGAGTCGGTCTTCCCAAACAACAACCAACTCTAATAGCAGCTTAGGTTATATCCATTCTGTGGAAACCTGTGGTACAGTAGATGGTCCGGGTATACGTTTTGTAATATTTACTACAGGATGTCCCCTTCGTTGCCTTTATTGTGCAAATCCTGATTGTCGCCATATAGAAGATGGAAAACTAACCAGTGTTGATGAATTGATTGTAGAAATTCAAAAGTACACATCATATATGAAAGCCTCTGGAGGCGGCGTAACTCTTTGTGGAGGAGAACCTCTTTTTCAACCAGATTTTGTTAAAGAAATTTTGAAACGCTGTAAAGAGTTGGGAATTCATACTGCTTTAGATACATCGGGCTTTTGCGAGCTAGAGATAGCGAAACCCGTCTTAGAATTTGTTGATTTAGTGCTGTTAGATATCAAATCTTTTGATCGAGCAACATATAAAAAAGTCACTAGCGTTTCTATTGAACCAACACTAGCGCTTGCAAAATACTTAAGTGATATTAATAAGCCAGTCTGGATTCGTTATGTTTTAGTACCGGGACTTACAGATGAAACACAAAATGTCGAGGGTGTAGCTAATTTTGTGGCGACACTCAAAAATGTTGAAAAATTGGAAGTTTTACCGTTTCACAAGATGGGTGAATATAAATGGGAGCAACTAGGTTATGAATACAAGCTTAAAGATACATTACCTCCCACACCCGAACAGGTAAAGAAAGCTGTGGATATTTTCAAAAGCCGAGGAATTGCAGTGGTGTAATTTCAGAGTGTTTGAGTTATGGGATCTGAATAAGTCATGGTTCTTAGTACTTTACACTCATTCTTAACAAAGATAATCTTGCATACTACTTTTGTAGTATAATTGGAAGTGCCAAAAGCTCCAATATTTTTATCTTTTAATCTCAAGCCTCTCCCAAGGATAGGGACAAGACTGCTAAATTGGATAAGTGTGCTGCTTGACAACTTACCAACGGAAAGAGAATGTTTTTATGAAGAGCAAAAATCAGATAATCTTCACCTTACTGTTGAGAAGCGCTATTGTCTTTTCACCTGTTGTCTTGTCCGTTGGTGTTGCTAGCGCTCAAAAACCACCATCCTCCTCCTCGGAAGTAGCTCCCGCCGTCTTAAGGCAAAATCGGGGACAAGGAGGACAATGGTCGGAGGAACAACGTTCCTTTGTGCGTACAACTATACTACTAAATGTTTGGCTTGGTATACTGACTCTTATTCCAGTTACAACGATCGCTTCGCTCCTGCTGTTACGACGGGCGGCAATCCGTGCAATTGTGGATAAAGCCATGGAACGGTTAGAGGGACTTGAAGAGTTAGAAAAACAACTAGTCACTGTCAAGCAGGAATCACAAAAACTTATATATGAAATTAAAAACGTTTCCTCCGAACTGGAAAAGGAAGCGGAAACTCTACAACAAAAAATCAAAATAGAACAAGAAAGTTTATCCAAAGTTCCATTTGAAATTTCTCAATCTAAAGAGCAGATATTAGCAGAACTCACAGGTTTAGTACAAAAATCTCAACAAGAGGTACAAACTTTAGAAGCTGAGTTTGCTTCTTACTTATCGGAATTTGAATTGCAGGCTCAACAGAAAAGAAACCTGACTCTGAATAATTTAGGAGACTTGGAATCTGAAGTAACATCTCAAATCGGTGAGATGAAATCGGGATTACAGCAGGAAAGAGAAATCACTCTTGATGATTTGGCAAAATCTCGAGCGGAATTTTCCTCTCAAATTTCAAATTTGCATTTAGATGCAGAACGAAGCAAGAATAAGATTCTAGAAAACTTAGAGCAATTGCAAGCAGAATTTGCTACTCAGTTAACAGAGTTGAAGTCAGGAATACAACAACAAAAAGATATTGCTCTTGAAGATATAGCTAAATCTCAGTCAGAGTTTGTTTCTCAAATTTCCGGTTTGCACTCAGATGCGGAAAAACACAGAAACAAAGTTTTGGAAAACTTAGAGCAATTGCAATCAGAATTTGCTACTCAGTTGACGGAGCTAAAGTCAGGAATACAACAGCAAAAAGATATTGCTCTTGGAGATTTGGCAAAATCTCAGTCAGAGTTTGCCTCTCAAATGTCTGGCTTGCACTCAGATGCAGAACAACGCAGAAACAGAGTTTTGGAAAACTTAGAGCAATTGCAATCAGAATTTGCTACTCAGTTGACGGAGCTAAAGTCAGGAATACAACAGCAAAAAGATATTGCTCTTGGAGATTTGGCAAAATCTCAGTCAGAGTTTGCCTCTCAAATGTCTGGCTTGCACTCAGATGCAGAACAGCGCAGAAACAGAGTTTTGGAAAACTTAGAGCAATTACAAGCAGAATTTGCTACTCAGTTAACAGAGCTAAAGTCAGGAATACAACAGCAAAAAGATATTGCTCTTGGAGATTTGGCAAAATCTCAATCAGAGTTTGCTTCTCAAATTTCCGGTTTGCATTCAGATGCAGAACAACATAAAAATCAAGTTCTGGCGAATTTGGATCGGTTACAAACAGAGTTTGCTGCTCAACTTTCTGAATTAAAAGTTGGTGCTCAAGACAAAAAAAATGCAACTAATAACAGTTTGATAGAGTTGGAAAATCAACTGAAATCCTATGCATCTGGATTTGAGTCTGATATAGAACAACAAAAAAATAAAGTTATTGAAAGTTTAAGGCAGTTGAGAACGGAATTTACTTCACAACTCTCTAAGTTGCGCTTGGATGCTCAAAGGAAACAAAAAATTATTCTTGAAGATTTAGAAAAATCAGGAAATGAACTGACTTCTCAATTCTCTGAACTTAAGAAAGATGCCAGACAAGAAAAAGCGCTCGTTCTGGAAAAGCTAGAGCAGTTGGAATCGGAATTCATTTCACAACTCTCTGAATTGCAAAGAGATGCCCTTCAGCAAAAAGACTCAATTCTCGAACAGGTATCTGATGTTGCTTCTCAAGCAAGTGCAGAGTCTGTAACCTTTGTGGTTGAGAAAAAAGAACACGAAGAAATACAGGATAAATTGCAACAACCGCAAGAGGTGAGCAGTGAAGTTATTTCTACTGTAAGTCCAGAACCTGTTAGCGATCGCTTAATTGAAATAGTTCCAGCATCTACTGATACTCAAACCGATTCTCAGGTAGAAGAATATATCAAACAGGGAGAGACTCTTTTTGCCCAAAAGAACTATGAAGATGCACTTGCTGCTTACAACAAAGCCATTGAGATTCAACCAAACAATGCAGCTGCTTGGTTAAACCGAGGGATGACTTTAGGAAGATTAAAACAGTATCGAGAGGCAATTGATTCCTACGAGCAAGCTTTGAAACATAAGCCTGATTACCATCAGGCTTGGGTTGATGTAGGTGTAGCGCTGGGATACTTAGGAAGACATAAGGAAGCTTTGATTGCTTTTAAAAAAGCTACGCGAGTTAAACCCGATGATGGAGTAGCTTGGTTAAATCGGGGTCTTGCATTGCAAGAGTTAGAACAAGATGAAGACGCAGTTGTTTGTTTTGATAAAGCTATCAAATTTAAGCCTAACTCTCATAAAGCTTGGAATAACCGAGGTTACTCTCTAGTTATGCTAGGGCGAGATGATGAAGCAATTGAAAGCTTTGATAAGGCATTGGAAATTAAACCAGATTATGCCAATGCCTACTATAACAAAGCTATCTGTTTTGCGATGCAGAGGCAGATTGAATCATCTCTGGACAATTTGCAAAAAGCAATTAACCTCAATCCTAACTTTAAGGAACAAGCAGCCAGTGACATAGATTTTGATGACATTGCAGCTGATAAGCGTTTCCAAGAGTTGGTAAGGGAGTAAGATATTTTTACACCATATGCTCTTGACCGATTGTCCTTAGAATAGAATTCTCTTGCTATACAAACAAAGTCCGCCTGTATTGTTTTGGTAAGAAACACGATATCAGGAATCAGACCGGAAGTCCACGTAGGTGGACTTCGCTTGTATAGACGCGATTTTAATCGCAGGCGTGTTTTTTCACTTATTGAGATGCTCCCCACTAAGTACGGAAGAGCCCCTGCTCCTTACTTTATGGAAAGCCTACCGATTGGAAACGGTATTACTCCCTTCCCACTATAAGATTACCGAGCTTCTCCTCTTTCTTCGTGTACTTTGCGTCTTTGTGGTTCATTTAATTAGGTAATCTTAGAGCAGGATAGGAATCCTTACATTCATATTTGATTACGTTAAGATTGTAAAGAAAGGTTTGTCTGAGAAGACTCTCACTAAAATAACAGATATTTAATTTTACTAAAACTGCCGGGGATCAGAGATTTCACGGAAGGATTTTAAGATAAAGACTTTATGAACAATATTTAGGTTGCTATTGCAAGTCAATTTTTCCTTGCATATAATTAAGGATAGAGGTGTATGAAAAGAGCACCGAAAGAAAAGAGGGCAAAGAACGAAGTTAAATAAACTTAAACAATATCTGGATTAAAAAGTTAAGAAACTTTAACTTTTTCCAAGTGAAACGACAGTTTGAGTCGTCTAGCTGCTAACAAAAATCGAGCATCACCCATAACGTTTGCTCTGCGTAAATTCTTTATTAGTAGCAAAAGCGTATAAATTTTAACTGATTTTTTTGGCTTTGGGTCTGACTATAGAGCCAACCCTGATTTTTTACGTGTTAACTTGGCTACTTAATATTGAGCCAAGGAGGATAATCATATGTTGGAATTAAGAAAAGAAGTTTTTGATTGCATCACCAGTTATGCGTTGGACAGTGTTGCAGCTGTTAACGTAGATAACATAAAGCCGTTTTATAAAAATCTACCTCTAGATCCATATATAAAAGATAATTACCGCTTTAGACGCTTATCTCATTTCAAGGTTGCAGAAGAGGGTTTAGTCAAATTACCTCATAGAGCTTTATATCAGGCGAAAAAATACAATCCTTTGCTTGGTAATGTAGTCAGAGAATTTGCAGAACTTGAGGATGAACTCATTAAGATTGAGGATTTCCAAAGAATTGTGTTGGAATTTTTTGAGTTTTGTAAAATTTGTTCAATTCATACAGAAGTGGCAGTTCATCAAATTAGAACCGTTGCTTATCCAGGGAAAGTAGGAAACCCAGCACCAGAAGGAATTCACAGAGATGGTGTTGATATGATTGGGATTTTTGCTGTGAATAGGGAGGGAATTGAAGGAGGCGAAACTCATCTCTATAAATCTAAGAGTGACAACCCAATTTTTACCAAAATTCTCCATCCTGGAGAGTTACTAGTCTTTAGCGATCGCAACCTATTCCACTTTACGACAGCTATCGAAGCACTCACTGCAGAAAATGGGGTCAGGGATGTGTTTGTGATTACTTGTCCGGGGTTAAATCCTCAGGATAATAAAGGAGATTAGGAACTGGGGACTGGGGTACCTTTCTTGTGGAAGGGACGGGAGAGGATACCCATCCTATAAAGGAAAAATATATTGTTTGCAAATCACCAAGCAATTCAGCAAGAAAAAAGGAGTGTTCTACGATGGTTGACCTAGATTTAAAGTGGATACGCGATCGCTTTCCCGCTCTCTCCCAAGAGATCGACGGTCAACCCGTGATTTTTTTTGACGGACCGGGCGGTACTCAAGTCCCAAGCCCTGTAGTCAACGCGATCGCAGAATACTTGATAAAGTCAAATGCTAACGCACATGGGGCGTTTGCCACCAGTGAGAGAACAGACTCACTTGTAGTATCAGCGCGTTTGGCAATCGCCGATTTGTTAGGTTGTGATGCTGACGAAGTTGTGTTTGGTTCCAACATGACCACACTCACCTTCACCATAAGTCGAGCCATTGGTCGAGAACTGCGACCCGGTGATGAAATTGTCGTTACCAAACTCGACCACTATGCCAATGTCTCCCCTTGGTACGCACTTTCCGAACAAGGCGCAGTCATTCGTACAGTTGATATCAATGTAGAAGACTGTACCCTAGACATGAACCATCTCAAGCAGCAAATCAACGAACGAACGCGACTCGTAGCAGTGGGGTATGCATCCAATGCTGTAGGTACAATCAACGACATTGCAGAAATCGTCAAACTTGCTCGTGCTGTTGGAGCAATGGTTTTTGTAGATGCGGTTCACTATGCCCCTCACGGTCCGGTAGACGTGCATGCGATCGATTGCGACTTTCTCAGTTGTTCCGCCTATAAATTCTTTGGACCCCATGTGGGTGTTATGTATGCAAAACGGGAACATCTGACTCGCCTGCTTCCTTACAAAGTGCAACCAGCCCCAGATGAAATCCCCTCACGTTGGGAAACTGGGACTCAAAACTATGAAGGGCTGGCGGGGATGGTAGCAGCAATTGACTATCTAGCTGAAATAGGTCACCAACTTTTACCTGGTGTTGAAAACCGCCGAGAAGCTTTAGTAGCAGCCATGCTAGGAATCAAGCAATACGAAAAAGAACTCAGCTACAAGTTGATTTCAGGATTGCTACAAATTTCCGGTGTAACTCTCTATGGTATTACCAATCCAAGCAGCTTTGACTGGCGAACACCAACCGTTGGAATTCGATTAGCCAAACACGCTCCTCAGACAGTTGCTAAAGCTTTAGGCGATCGCGGTATCTTCACCTGGAACGGCAACTTTTACGCACTCGGTTTAACTGAAAAATTAGGAGTCGAATCAAGTGGAGGACTCCTGAGGATCGGGTTAACACACTACAACACTGTTGAAGAAATTCATCGTTTTTTGGCAGTCATTGATGAATTGTTAGTGGTTAGTAGTTAATGGTTACTCCCTTCCCCCTATAAGACTACCGATCTGCTTTTCCTCTTATTCCCTTGCTCTTTGTGTCGAGTGCGGTTCATTTAAATAGGTAATCTTTGGGCGGAAAGGGAGTAGTTGTTAGTTGTTCTATGAACCATCAACCACTAACTACCGACTGTGAGCCACAAACCATTAAGCTGTGGCGCATATTACGCCCTCCCCCACTCTCCCCATCTCCCTCAATTCAATGCCTCACAGCTAAACCACTAACAGCTAACCAATAATATGCAATCCCATCATTTGCTTTCTATTTTCAACCCCTCCAATTACTGGCGGGGCGGTCATTTTACTATTCCCTGGCAACCGATCTACCAGCAATTCCAAATATTACCCGAAGAACTGGTTTTAAGCGATTTGCGCGACCTGTCACACACACCACTAAACGCTCAAGTCGATCGCATCGATCCAGACGATTCCTCTCGCGATACCTTAGTTTTCTCTTTACCAAAAGTTATTCCACCCGGTTCCGAAGATGAAGTGCTAGCTTCTACCTTTGTGAGACTAGACCGAGGCAAACCCGTGCTATCTGGCTTAGTTGAGCCATCGTTAGAAGTTGTTTATAGTGCATCGGGACAGGCGCGAGGAGTCAGGCTCTCCAACAGCCGTCTTGTCATTTGGTTCAACCTCATACCTGCACCTGAAGATAATTGGCAAAACTGGTTTTCTGGTTCAGCAACTAGCGTACAACTGGACTACCAAGAACTTCTCGATCCATTTCGGGCTGCTAAAGGAGACTGGATCGGACAAGATCCAGAAAAGCGGTGCATGCAAGTAGATGAACTCTTGCTACCAGAACAATTTCATCCTGCATCGCAATACTACAATGTCAGCTTGTTCAATCATTCTTACCGATTGGTCTCTCATTCCACAGGTCCGGTACGTGCAAGCATAACTATTGCTTCCGAACCCTTCGATTATATCTGTACAGAGCCAAGAACTGGCAGTAAGCGCCATTTAATTTGCGAACTCTACAGAGTCATTAGTTTGTATGCTGGTGCCAATTACTTGGTTGAAGAACTTTATGTGAAAGGGAAGCCCAGGATAGAACAAGACTGGGTTCTCAACCAACAAGAAGTCGTTTATCCTGATTTTGCTCCTCGTTACTTTGCCCACATGAACCTGGGACGAACAGAAGATATCCAGCAAGTTTTCCCCGTATTTGATTGGTTTGCTATTGGGTCTAGCGAGCCACCCTATCCAGCATACGGTTTGATGACTAACGTACATTTAAATTTTTTGACTCACCCACACGTTGGTCATAAAAGCCATTTTTCTTGGCAGTTGTTACCCAGCAATTATGCCAAGTGCGTACACTTATTTATGAGAGGTCAACCTGAAGGATTTGATGCGCGGGTAGGTCATCTTTGGTATGAACTCATACACAAGCCTTTAAGGGCTGAAATATATCAAGATTCTTCTTGTCCCATCGTTGTGAAGTTACCAAATTTGGCTGTATTGTAGTGAAAAATTTGTGATGTTTTTAGATGAAACCATTTGTCAATTGGGGAAGTTCAGATTAAACAAAACACGTTTTTACTCCTACGGGTATTGTCCTAGATTCATCAAAACTTGCCGTTGAAGTATGCGATTAGGAACTTTGAACTGAAGCAACCTTACAGTCCCGTGACCAATCTGAGTTTTTCCTTCTATTCTTTATAGTAGCGAAATCCGAACCTTTATAGCGGTTGCAGGATAAACATGAAAGTGCTAAGTTCTCAGCAGTTGTTTCACCTCCATGCTTTACGGCGATAAAATGGTCTACTTCATGGGTATAGATTGAAAAATCTTGATAGATTAAGCAATATTCACAGCGTCTAAATGCTCTCTCTATGACTAGCTTACGTAGTTCGGCAGGAATTGAATTTAGAAGTCATTTATTAAATTCTAGTAGAGGCTCGTGCTTTTAGTAAAATAATAATATGTTCTAATTGCTCGTAAACATCTAATTCTGCTAATTCTATTGGACTGAGTATTGCAGAGCGATTTTTTTCTAATAATGCTTGCAGGCGTGTTTGAGCTTGGGATGAAACTTTAAAAGTCATAATTTCTTCTGGTGTTGGACGTTTAATTAAAAAATCAAGAACCTCTTGATAAACTGCGGGAATATCTGTAGTCTCAGCTAGGACTGTCTGCTGAACCTGTGGTGAATTAGCAACGTCTAGCAATCGCCACAGCAATTCGGGTAAGTGATTTTGCGTCATGTTTTAAACGTTGAGCAAGTTCCAAAGCGAATTTGAATTGTTAATTCTGCCATTGCGATTGCTTCCTTAGTGCCTGTCGGCGTGTCTTTTCTCCTAATTATAGCTTTACTACCCTTCAAGGCTACGGTGTACACACAAGTCTCCTAAAATGCCTTCTGGCAGTTTCGATCCCCCCTAGCCCCCCTTAAAAAGGGGGGAAAATTTTTCAAGTCCCCTAATTTATTAGGGGTTTTAGGAAGATCTCTAAAGATGTGTATACACCGTAGCCTTAAAAAGGGGGGGAAATTATTCAATTACCCCAATATATCCGGGTTTTAGGGAGATCTCTAAAGATGTGTGTACACCGTAGCCTTAAAAAGGGGGGAAAATACTCTTAAAGTCCCCAATTTATCGGGGGATTTAGGGGGAGCTTGAATGTTTTGCTACTGATGAAAGGACTTTTCAAACATCCTCTTAGGGCAATCCGATAAAAGCTTGTAAATTTGTTGACTCAAACATCCTCTTAGGGCAATCCAATCAAAGCTTGTAAATTTGTTGACACTGAGACAGTATGCGGAGCTTCATCGCTAAACGTTACTAAGATTAAAGAAAGCACTGCTACTACCAGAGCATACCAATTATGACCGATAATTATCTGCGTTCGTCAGCGTTGATCTACGGTTAAAGATTTTCCAGGAGAAAAACAATGTCAGATTTCCAAGATTTTCTAAGACACCAATTTGCATACGTAGCCATAGGAGAGTTTAAACCGGGCAAATTTGAAGAAGCCAAGCGACTCTACGAACAAGCAGTAGGAACCTATACCCATGGCTTCAAAGGAGCATACCTTCTCCAAGAACCGGGAACTGATAAAGGAATCGCTGTTATTTTTTGGGAAAACGTTGAAGATATGGATACCAACCACAGCGAAGCTTACGATAACATCCTCAAAGAAATGTTGCCTTTGTTTGTTAAAGCTCCAACAACTTTTTTCCATGAGGTTGTCTGCGAAATTCAACCCCAAGAAGAACAAAGTGTCAAAAGCAATTAGTATCCAGTTCGGGTAAACACTTATACTCGGTTTGTAGTTACTATGCCTGCGAGCGCTGTTAGGAATACCGCCAGTTGGACACCGCAGCTACGAACTTATGACTTTATCAGTCATAAGTCGAACATGATATAAAAGCAATCCTTGAAACAAAAAATCTTGATATAGTGCCTGCCCGTAATTGAAAAATTGGGTGGGCATCTCATTAACAGTGAAATGACATAACAAAAAAGTAATATTTTATACAAAAATATTCACTAGCTGCTACCTTTTGTTAGTTTTTAAGGTAGGTTTGGCATATGTACAAATTCCAGTTTGATGCTATCTGGGTCAGCAAAGTAAAAAGCGTAATAACCAGGAGCGTAGTGGTTGTACTCCGCAGGTGAGTCCAAAATTGTACCGCCTAGAGCCAGAACAATTTGGTACAGTCGATCGACTTCCTCTCGACTTTCAGCATTAAAAGCAAGGTGATGCAGCCCAGGGGAATAGCGATCGTGCGTTTTGTTGGGAGAATCCGGACGGCTGTTGTAAATTAAGAAAGCTCCTCCATTTTCCAACCACCACATCGTAAAATACTCATTTTTTTCTACTTTTTGGTATCCCATGAATTGTAAAATTTGGTCGTAAAATGGTTCGGATTTGGTGCGATCGCTTACCGTCAAAGATAAGTGGTTGATTGTACCTAAAGTCATAGCAGCTTACCAAGCAGTTATTTGTGCTAACTTTATATTAGTATTTTTGTTCTTATATGAGAAGTAATTTGTTAGCTTATAACATCTGCGCCATTATAACTTGTGGGGTCGGTTTTGTTATTGTATAGCCGTCCTAAATGAAATATAAAAATAAGAGTGAAGACTGCTAATTGCTAATAGCTCATGGTCAAAAAGCAATTAGCTATTAGCAATCCAACTTTTTTCCAAATGATTTAGGATTGTTATATAATTTGTGTTTCAACCCGAATAGCCAGAATTAGCAAAATCGTTGGATTTAGTCAGAATGAACAAACTTCCATCTCCCCCTCGCCCAATTCTTAATGTTTCATCTAAGTAAGTAATATCTAGAGTAGGTACTCTGTTGGTAGGATTATTAGCTGGAACAACCTTAAATGGATTGAGTTGGGGAGTTGCGATACCAACAACCTTCTCAATAGACAGGTAGCGTTTGTCAAAATAGACATTAATGCGTTTGTGCGGGGAATCTGATGACTCTGTTTGGGCTGGCTCAAAACGAGCTGTCACTTTGACAAATCCTGATACCAATCCCAGGGGATGTTTAACACGAGCTATATTAAAAAATAATTTATTTGCAACATCAATCACCTGATAAACTTTGCCCAACTTTAATCCTAATGGGAGAGAGGCTAAAGAACGGATTTCTCTGGCAGTAGAATATTTTAGTTGCCAAGCTCCATTGAGCAAAGAAGTGGCGTAGAGTAGGGGATTGGGATTGGGATTGACACTTTCTAATTCTATTGTCAATTGTTCGATTTCTGCGGTACGGGTTTTGTCTGGGTTCAAATTGGTAATAGGAGAACCATCGCCTTGGGTATCAATTTTCTCAAGCGAGGTTTGTAACTTTTCCTTAACTGCGAGTTGAGTATTCAAGGCTTTCTACTTTCTTTCGATAGCTTATGGCTTTTATGCTAAAACGTCATTTCCGTTTCATTTATAAATTTTTGTATAGATACAGTTGCTTTATGCTGCCATTGTTGACATTTGGCTGCGATATATGTTTGTAAAAAGCAGTTGGTTGGACTGGGGGTTTATCGCATTAATGTTGATAGGTGAAACGAATGAAAGTTACATTTAAATTCAGCATAAAAGTTTTGAGCAAAATGACAAAATGCTGGTTCGATTTCTTTTTTATTTTGTTTGACCAATATCATAATGCAATTCGTCTAAACTTATCTGAGTCGTTATCCACTGATTCACAAAGCTCAAAGCACTTTCAGGAGCCTTCCACAACTGCAAACCTCAGTTATTGATGAAGATCGGTATACCCGTTTCACAATGACCTATCTAACGCGTGCCATTCCTTCTTAATAGTGCCTAAAATCGTCGAACGATCGCTTGCCATTCAAGCATAATCTTTTTATAATACAAAAATAATACATAAAAATCCAGACATGAATCCATTACGACAGGGAGACGTGTTGCTCATCCCCACAAAGCAACAGCAATCTACAGGAAAAAAACTTCCTCACCTCACCTTGGCTGAAGGGGAAGTGACAGGTCACAAGCACCGCATTACAGATGGAAGTGCCCAACTTTACGAAGAAGATGGGACTTTGTACTTGCAGGTGCTGTCAGAAACTGCATTGCTCAGCCATGAGGAACATAAAGAAATAGCAATTCCCAGGGGTGTGTGGATGGTGAGGATACAAAGAGAATACGAACCGGCTGGTTGGAGATATGTTGCAGATTAAACTGACAACCGAACAACAAGCGCTGATTTCAACTTACCGGGACAAGTGGTGCAAGTTGGCTCTTTCCACTCAAGAGGTTGAAATCGAGCAAGCCACAACTGCTGTGGAAGCAATTTACAGTTTGATGGGTAAGCCCAAACCCAGCGTCTTTTATTTTGCCAGCCCCATCGCGGCTATAGAACAATTTGACTTTTTAAAGATTTGGGGAAACCAAACAATCGATATTGAAACTCAGTTAATACAGAGTGTTAGAAAACAACTCAGTCACGAACTTTGGTTGGAACTGCATTCAAAGCTGTATGAAGCATTGCACCAGGAGTTGTGGAACTCAATTGGGCGGAGAATTTACACTGCGGTTGTGGAGCAATCGCAGTTGATACACTCTTTAAATGACGAAGATGCATCCAGTTACTTCAATCCCGCCCAAGACTGCGTTCCAACTGAATATTTGGTTTCAATGGCTTGCTTGTTCGACTTTTGCTATTCGGTTCTCAACTGTTCTATTAACCGAGAGTTATGGCAGGCTTATCAATTGTTGGTTCAGCATTGCGGTTGGCTGTGGACTTATGAAGGGGTGTGTTTGGTGTGCGATCGCCCTTACCATCTTGAGAGAGATTCTCAAGGATTGCTCCACGGTGAAGGACACCCGGCAATTCAACTCAGAGATGGTTTCAGTAGTATTTATGCTTATCATGGCGTGATATTACCGGAAAAATACGGTATGGTACATCCAAACAAATGGCGATCTCAATGGCTGCTAACAGAAAACAATGCCGAATTGCGGCGGGTTTTGATCCAAGGTATTGGCTACTCCAAAATTTGCCAAGAACTGCAAGCTAAGAAACTAGATACTTGGCAGGAATACAGGTTATTAAAAATTGATGCCATTAATGATGTAGAACCCATTCACCTGCTAGCAATGACCTGTCCCAGTACCGCCCACGTACACGCTTTGAGAGTCCCTCCGGATATTACCAGTGCAAGAGAAGCCATTCGTTGGGTGAATTGGGGGATCGATCCCACTGAATTTAGCTTACAAACTTAAGGTTATGTTGTATCTTGCTCTCTCGTGTCTCCAAGGAAGACCCATGCAATCAGCGGCTGAAGAATTACTCAGCTTGGGTATAGGTGGCTTGCAGCTGACACCTGGGTTGGTTCCAACTGAAGGCTTTCAGGATTGGCTGGAGGAAAAACAAATTTCAGTCCGTACCCATCATGGTTTTAGCTGGCGTCGGTTGAGAGCCAAAGTGTGGAGCGACAATGGCGATTGTGTTGTTAATTCAAATTCGATACATCCTCCTCTCAAGAACCATCCATGTGCTAAGTTGTGGGACAGTCGAGTTAAGCTGGGCGATTACCATCATTTGATTCTAGAAACCATGTATCCAGAGTACTGCTTGGGTAATGGCGAAGAAGTAGCTTGGGCAATGGATTTGGGTTTGCAGCTGGCGGTTGATGTGTCTCACGTTTACATTCAGTTATGCCAGGGGGCGATGAGTGAAAACGTTTGGAGGCGCTTGCAAGAATACGAGGGCCTTCAGGAATTACACGTATCAAGTAATACCGGAAGTGCTGATATACACCAGCCCATTACCAAAGATACTTTTGGTTTGGATTGGGTAAAAGAGCGATCTGGTGATGGAATACCCGTCATTTTGGAGTGCTACTTGCACAAACTTTCTTTAGCACAACGTACCGAACAAGTAGAACAATGGAACTAGAACACCTTTACACGAAAAAGCAAGCAGCACAAATGCGGCAAAAGTTGATGGATGAGTTTGTCATCCCTGTTGTGCAAATGAACTTTCAAAAATATCCCTCCTTGCGATCGGCGGCAATGATGGTGGCTCAGTACTGGAGTGATGAGGCATCAGATGCGGTTCATTATTGCTTGATTTACTCTGTTTTAGATACCCCCGATTTTGAAGCAGCCGCTCGGGCAGAAGTTGATTATGATGACGACACTGTTAACCTGCCCAATCTCGGGCGTTTGGAGTATCGAGTTTATTGTGTAGAGCGCAATGGAGAAACAATTTACTGGCCGGAGAACCTTGATTCCATTCCTGCATTTGCTGCTTTTTGCAAAGAAGGTTGCCATCAATGTATGGACGCTTTTGAAGCTTATACTCCCTACGCCATACTCCGCCGCCAAGAAGATGCGATAAGCTGTACCCAGCTTGCGCCAAGGGCGATCGCAGTTGAGGTAGTTGGGAAAATGCTGCGTCCTTGGCTCGATGGAATTAAGCCGGATTGGGTAAGGTAGGAATGAGCCATTATCCACTGATTCACAAACCTAAAAGCGATTTCAGGAGCCTTCCACAGGTGCAAACCTCGATTATTGGTGAAGGTCAATATATTCGTGCAGATGGTCATGGTTACGGACACGTCATTCTTCAGTTGGAACCGAATCCAAATACAGATGGGTGTTTTATGTTGTGGTCAGTTACCCAAAACCACATCCCAAACTTTAATCGTGAATACTTAATCACAGAGTCTTATTTGAAGGCTGTTTATCAAGGGTTGTGTGAAGCGCTTGTTGAAGAAGTAGAAGATTACCGCTACACGCAATATGTGCCCTTTCCTTATCAAAACACGAATGTCAGAATTACAGGAGGCTCTTACCATCCCATTGATTCCCGAGCTTCTTCGTTTCAAATAGCTGCTTATATTGCTCTAGCTCGGGCTGTTTCCCAGTTACCGGACAGCCCTTTATACTTGCAAGAAATCCCCTGCTTGCAACCGAGACGTAAACCTCAACCAAAGGTGCTAATGGCTGAATTGAATAACATTCCACAAAAGTATCGCAATTTGCACGAGTTTCTGCAAGCCGGATACTGGAAGAATGCAGACAGTGAAACTCGCAAGCTGGTATTTGAACTGGCTGGAGGAGAATATTCCATTCGAGATGATGATTACTGGTTACCGTTAAAAGGAATTTTGAACATTGCAGAAGCAGATGTACAGATAATCGATCGACTGTGGATAACATACAGCCAGGGGCGATTTGGATTTAGCGTTCAAAAACAAATTTTTTTGGAGTGCGGTGGCAAACTAGGTCTAAGAGATGAGAAAGAAGTGTGGGAAAAATTTGGCGATCGCGTGGGTTGGAGATTAGATAAAAATCGATGGGTTTGGCTGGAAGACGTTCAATTTAATCTGTGTGCCCGAGTCGGTCATCTTCCTTGTTTGGAATGGTGGGGACTTGGAACGAAGGAAGAAGTTATGCAACTGATTTTGACCAAGGAATTCAAAAGCGATTTATAGATATTGCCCTCAGAATGGAATTCTGGGGCTATACAAGCAAGCCTGCCTTCGCAGGCTTAAGAGCAGTCCGCGCAGGCGGTGAGTCTAGGGAAAGCAGGTGGTGAGTCCATTGCTGTAGGCGGGTTTCCCGCACCCTGGCAACTGGCGTATAGCCCTGCGGGCATAGCTTCGCAACGCGAAGCGTCTCCGTCAGGAGATACCCGGAGGGGTTTCCCGCGCCCTGGGAACTAGCGTATAGCCCTGCGGGCATAGCTTCGCAACGCGTATAGCCCTTACGGGCATAGCCTGCGGCATCGCGGAGCGTGCGCTTTGCGCTTAGCGTCTGTGCTCCTGAGATACCCGGAGGGACGAGCGTTTGTATAGCTGCGATTGAGAACATCGCAGGTGTGGTTTTTCCAAATTGGGATGCTCCCGTTTTCTACAAGCATTTTTGTTTTTTATTATTTAATCTGTAAAGACATGGATTCTATATCAAAATATTTATCATTCAATTTATACGCCTTTTTCTCTACTCCATAGGTTTGAAATTTAAAAGATACATAAAGTTGTTTTGCCTTTCTATTATTTGTAACAACATCAAGTAATAAGATTTCTATCTCATTCATAGTTTTTGCTCTTTTGATTAATTCATTGAGTAATAACTTCCCTATACCTTTTCCCCGAGCTTCTGGTTGAACGTACATAGAGCGAATATATGCTTTATGCCTGAGTTTTATTCTTGATTCCTGATGAAATGCAACAATTCCAATTAACTCTTTATCCTCATAATAGCCTAAGATAAAGTTATTGTTGTCTTCAGGTATTTTATCTCTAAATTCATCTATCGTTTTCCAAGATTCTTCAGTATACATTGAGCCAAAAGAATCTGGATTGTTATATAAAGCTTCTAATCTAATATTTCTATAATCTTCTGCATCATGTTTTGTTAATTTTCTAATTTCCATTGGATAAACTACAAATAATAAACAACTTACGGCTTCATTTCTTTTATAAATGAAATGGTCTGAAAACTGCAACATGGGTCAATTGGGCGTGTACTGCCATACATGACGAACTGTCAGGTGCGATCGCCTGGTGCTCATTCTGAGCAACAGTATTGCTCTTGAACCCGTGCTGTCACGATCGCAATATGTCAATAATAGACAAGTATGATGATTCACAGAAAAAAATATGGAAGAAACAGTAACTCTATACCGTCCTACTGGACCGAAAGAACTGGAATTAGTTAAACAAAGTGGCTATACTCAATGGCCACCTCGACTACCCGAACAACCAATTTTTTACCCCGTGACAAACGAAGAATATGCCAAAGAAATTGCTACTAAGTGGAATGTTAAAGACAGTGGGGTGGGTTATGTGACACGCTTTAAGGTTAAGAAAGAATTCATGGATAAATATGAAATTCATCAAGTAGGAGCGTCATATCACAAGGAATGGTGGGTTCCTGCTGAGGAACTGGAACAGTTGAATAAAAACATTGTGGGTCAAATTGAAGTTATTGGAGAATACACAGCGTGAATTCTTGCTCGGAATGTTTAACCGATTAAGCTAAAGATGATTGAAGGATAAGATTGGCAGGTCGTAGAGGACAAAAAAATAACTAGTTGCTGTTCAAGCTAAATATTCCGAATCTGCATCTGTATCCAATCCTTCTCTAAAATTGCGTACAGCAACATATCTCGCCATTCTCCTCGCATCGATTCATATTCGCGCAGATAGCCTTCCTGTCTCATGCCAATTTTTACTAAAACTCTTGCAGAGAGATTATTCTGAGAGTCACAAATCGCAAAAATGCGATGCAATTTTAACTGCTGGAAACCAAATTCTAAAAGTTTTTCTCCAACTTCCGTTGCATAGCCTTGCCCCCAGAATTTCTTAGCCAAGGAAAACCCTATAGAAGCTTCTGGCTTATTGGCATCTGTGATGGAAATACGACAAGCGCCAATCAATTGCTTGTCCTCTTTTAAAGTGACTGCAAGGGCAAAATGCTGGCGGTTTCTTTTTCGGTGAGCTTTAATCTCTGTTTGTAGATAATTTTTGGTGTCTTCTGCGCTGTTGGGACCAAAAGGTAAGTAACGAACGACTTCTGGATCGGAAGCATAGTCATGGACTCCTTGCGAGTCTGATTCTACAAAGTCCCGGAGTATAAGACGTGGTGTTTCTAGGGGAAGATAAATACTCATTACTAAAGTTAAGACTTAAACGTTCAGGTTCAGAAATATTACTTAATAGCGTATAAGAGAAGTCGCTGTTCGCGACAAAGAAGAGAATTTTTAGCAGGATGTTCTCTGTTAAGTGTTGCCCTGAAATAGTGTACTTTTTTTGCTCGGGAAAATCTATCTCATAGAATCTGCCACGTAATTTTAATTTTTTATGTTACAAAATTTACTTAGATTAACAAAAGATTAAGTATAATAGAAAAATAATCGCAACGGAAGTAAGCAGATGGAACAGTCAAACGAAGAAGACAAAGAAAATTTTCTCTACCCTCGAGGTCGCTATTACGGTCAAGTCAAACCTGAAAATTTAATTTTTAACGCCAATCTTCAAGAATTTGCCCAGAAAGTAGGCATTATCACCAGTTTAGAAACATCTGGGAAACTTTCTCCTGAAGAAGCTTACGACCAGGTTAAAGCCCTCTGGAAACAGCTGAAGCGCAGCAAAAAGGAATTGGGAATCGGCGATGAGCCACCTAACAATATAGAACTTCCACCAGATGAACCCTAAAATGGCTCAAAGTCATTCTTGAAGACCTCAAACTCTTTTGGAAACAGCGATACCACTAAACTTTGTGTGGCATTTTCATCTTCAATCCGGATAAGCCACCGTTCTGGAGTGCCATCACCCGAAGCTTCTTGACCGCAAATCTCCCCTATTTTGCCAGCTACGTATGCTGGACGTAAAATCAGCACCTTGTCTCCTATTTTGGGGTTAATAGCACTCCTCACTGAAAAATACAAAAAATTTATACAAGTAAATTCCGAAGAATTGGATAACCTCATCTTAATCTTATCTTGACTTGCACAAAAATATTTATGAACTGCAAGAAGTCAGCGATCGCAAATAATCATCACTGGGTTATGCTTGCAGTACATACGCTCTCAGCACTACTCCAAGCCAAATACAAAGCTTTTACTCAATCGTTATATAGTTGCGTTTTTGTCTCTGACTTCCTTAGATTGAAATAAGGGGTTGTTTGAAAAGTGGTTAGCTGATTTTAGGCACTTAGCGATCCCCGCTAGCCCCCCTTAAAACGGGAAAAATACTCTTAAAGTCCCCCAATTTATCGGGGGATTTAGGAGGCTATTGAATGTTTTGCTACTGATGAAAGGACTTTTCAAACATTTTTTAAGGTAATTTTAATTGTTTTTTAATATTTAAATAATTTGGATATCATAACATAATTATGAAAGATTAATTCAAAAACATTTAAAAAAAAAGCCCTTCTTGTATAGGGTTAACAGTTAATTATTAACAAAACTAATGGCAATCTTTGAAATCTATATAGGGTTGGCATTGCTAACCCTACATACTTTTGGTGAGGAATGCCTACCTTACAGTTCCTAAAATTTTTCCAAGAATGATTTAGGATGACTATATATATTAGGGGAATCAAAAGTTATGACAACTTCAAAAAATACAGAGTTTGAAGTCAAGAAAACCGAACAAGAATGGCAAGAGACTTTGAGCCAAGAGCAGTTTTGCGTACTCCGCCAACATGCGACAGAACGTCCTCATACAAGTCCACTAAACAAGGAGTACGCTCAAGGTATTTATCAGTGTGCGGGATGCAGTCAACCGCTATTTGTCTCAGATACTAAGTATAACAGTGGGACCGGCTGGCCTAGTTTCTTTAATCCCATTGAAGGTGCGATCGATACAACTGTGGATCGGTCTTTATTTATGACTAGAATTGAAGTTCATTGCAGTCGTTGTGGCGGTCATTTGGGTCATGTCTTTGATGACGGTCCCAAACCCACTGGCAAACGCTACTGTATCAATGGTGTTGCTCTAAAGTTTATTCCAGACTCAGATTCAGGAAGTTCTAAATAAAACAATACTTCAAAGGCATTTCCAGGCTTAACCTGGGAACAAGAGGAAAACGGAAATTTTGTGCTGGGTGGGGGGTATCACCCCTCATTCGCTATCAGTAACCTTTGAGTTGTTGGGGATCTTGCAAGCCCATCTGTTGTTAAGATCTAAAGTCTTAAATCAAAACTTTATTTAACATGGCAGAACTTCCAAACAGTCTTGAAGATGCGATCGCTCAAGCTCGCGAGGCAACTAAAACAGCACTAGCAGATGGATGCAAGCGGATACAAGTTGACTTTTTGTTTCCAGAACTCAAACCCATGCCTGTAGCAGAACAATTTCTAGCAGTTTTTGCAGAGTATGGGTCAAAACTTAAGGTTTTCTTTCCCGATGCTGGAGGAGCCGCCCTTGCAAGTCGAGAGTGGACGGATGTGCCATTTAAAATTTTTGACATAGGCACTGGTAGATTGTCTTTGGAGAAGAAAATTGAGCCAGAGGACGAAATCTTCTTTCTGATTGCTCCTACTGTCGTAGAAGTTGGGGAAGTCGAAAAGATGGCTCAACTGGTAGGAGATCGCCCGCTCGTCATCTTAAATCCGCGTTTGGAAGATTTAGGGGCGGTGGGTATTGGTTATGCAGCGAGACAGTTACGCGATCGCTTTATCAGTACAATTGAAAACTGCTATTATCTTCGCCCTATAGATAATGAAACTGCGGTCTTTCGCTGTTATCCCGGTCAGTGGGAAGTCTGGTTAGAAAACCGTGGGGAGTATCAAAAAATTGCAGAACTCCCGCAAAAGCCCTCAGGAGATGATCTAGATACGATTCTAGCGAAACAAGGTTCTGCATCTGAAACACAAGGGACACCAGTTGCGAAAAAGCCCAATATGTTTAAAAGTTTGCAACGTTTCTTACGTGCGTTAAGGAATTAATTTGTTGTAGGTGGTTAGTTGTTAACCACTAACCACTAACTTCTTACTTTGCCTCTAACTGAGCATTTAACGCTTTGTTAATTCTGTCATGCGTTTCCAGCAAATGAGCTTTGGTGTAATCGTCGTTGGAATTCGCTCCATCCAGTTTTTCATTTAACTGTCTTAGTTTATACCATGCTAGCGTGCGAGCATCTTCTGGAACGTTGCTTTTACGCAATACCATACTCATTAAAAGGTCGAGATATTCTCTCTGCAAACCCCGACGCAAACTAGATATTTTAATGGGTTTACCGTTTGGTTTGAGGACCTCACTCCAAATTCCATTTTGTAAGGTATCAAATAGTTCTGGTAAAGTCAGTGCTTGTTCGGGTTTGCTTTTCAGTTCGAGGTCTTTAAGACGGGAAAGGCGATCGCCTGAAAGCAAATCTGTTAACACGGAGCCTTGCATAAATAACACCAAATCGTGAATTGGATAATCCAATCGCCCGGTTCGGGGTGCGCTTCCCCAGTGACGCCAGCGAGAAGGAGCCAATTTATTCAGCAGTTCTGGTGGGAAAATTAAAGCATCTTCAGCAAAGACATATTTTTGCAAAATCTCAAGTGCTTGTCGTTGTTGTGCGACGGGTACGGGTTGAAAGGGTAATTCCCCTTGGGGATTGTCTGGATTAACTCTGTAGAAAGACTGACCGCCTATGTATTTTGAAGTATAGTAAATATTCTGAACGTAATTACTAAATACAGTGCCAAATCGTTCTTTGACATCACTGAAACTTTCACCTGCACTGGGGTAATTTTTGTTCAGACGTTCCCACATAAACCGTGCATTGTCTAACTGTCCCTGAGAATATGCTAGAACGTTACTGCTATTGTCCCATGCATTAGAAGTTGGGTCGAGGTCTAAAACATCTTCGTCTGTGGAGTAACTTAATTCGGGTTTGTAAGATTCACTGGCGATTTTATCCAACAAGGGCTTTTCAGCAGTAGTGGATGCAACAGATAGGGGTGCGTAACCGTACTTAATGACCCACTCATCGTAAATTCCTATCATACTGGGAAAATAATCCCCTTGCTTGGTCCCTTTAGGTGCAATATTAGGTGGAATGTAATCCATCACCGATGAGATAAGACCCTTGCTGCGAGTAAGTTCTGTATTGTTCAATTGTTCGGGAGCAAGCAAAGTACTTCCACGGAAGTTGTGCCTTAACCCTAAAGTATGTCCGACTTCGTGAGCAATAATAAGACGTAAATACTGATGAATATAGTTTTTTATTTGTTCGCTGCTTGGAGGTGTGTCTTGCAACAGTGAAATTGCCATAGAACCAAAAGCAAATTGGTTGGCTGCTTCCATTCCATAGCAAAGATCGAATGCGCCTGCTAATTGAGACAGTCGGTTGTTGAGTCCTTCTGTTGATTGATTTTGGTTGGAAGTATCATTGTTTTTAGCGTCCAAGCGATTGTTACACAAGAGACGTTCCTGCATCAATGTTGATAGGGGAGTTCGGGCTTGTGCTTGGTTGGGTTGGACGAGTTTGCGATATTCGCCCTTCAGCGCTCTGATAAAGCTAGCATCAACGAGAATATCAGCATCCAAAATTTCTCCTGTTAAGGGATTGACACGAGATGGTCCTAAAGCAAAATAACCATCTACCGTGTTAATCCATCGAATGGTGTTATAACGTATATCTGCAGGGTCCCAAGTCGCATTATCTGGCATTTGACGAACTTGAATTGCATCTTTGAATCCAACTTTTTCAAAGGCTTTATTCCACATCAAGACACCTTCTTTAACAGCGTCTCGATACTCTAGGGGAATTGCGTTGTCAATCCAGAAAATAATTGGTTTTTTAGGTGGTGAAATAGCTGCTTTGGGATCTTGTTTTTCTAGGTTCCATCGGTTGATATAGCGGACGAAGGGTTCTTTGCGATCGTCATCTGACAAGTCTTGGTACGCACTAATAAAATAACCGACTCGCTCATCTGCTAGGCGGGGGCGGTAACCGTTGTTGGGAAGTTCGGAGAAACTGTAGTGAACGCGCAAAGTAAATCCACGGCTGTCTGCTAGAGAAGCATAACGAAATATGTTGCTGTCGCTACCGCTAGCACTGGAGAAATTTAAAACTGACTCCACTTCCATGTTGAGAGGAAAAGCTTTAGCGTTCCCAAAATATGACTTATCCGTACCTGGGGAGATTCCCAAACTATAAGATAATCCTGCTAAATCTGTTAGCAGGAGTTCGCCTAAGTCTATAAGTACGGTTTTGCTTTGTGGATGAATGCTTTTGATTGGTATCGAATAAAGAACTGAATCGCTAAAAGAGCGGGCGAGCGATCGCTGTTGGGGATCTCCTTCACGAGCGCGAAAATTGACGTTACGAACTACAAATTGGATATTTTTATTTGTCCGTTGAAAGTAAAATAAGAAATCTTGTAAGGGCATACCACTGTAGATTCCAGCTTCACCAATACCAGATTCCAACGTTGCTGTAGCCAAGTAATTTTTATTTAATTGAGTCGGTTTAATTTCTAAATATATCTTATTCTGTTCTTTATTTCGGTATAAAGTGAATAACCCTTCAAGTTTTTCGGTATCTTTAATAACTTTGTCAAAAGCTTCAAATTCCTCCTTTGGTGCTGGTTTTGCAGTAGAGCCTGCTTTTTCGCCAGTTTCTTCAGACTTATCTAAATTTTTCTGTACTTGGAGAAAAGGTTGCCGCCCCACTTTCTTAGTATCATTTACAACCCACGTAAAAGATTTGCGTTGTGCTTGCGAGTTTTTTTGGTCAAGCACCCAAACTTGGTCTCGCTTTAGCCCCGTGCGAGAAGATGTATCTAGAATAGATTTATCCGTATATTTTGTATCATAATTTACATTTCCATCCTTCATGGATAACCTATCCACTAAATCTGTTGCTTGGGTTACATCTGGTTTGCCATCCGTTGCTTTAGCAGATGACATCCCTAAAAATAAGCAATGCAACAAAACAACATAAAAGGTAAATTTTTTCATTCAATCTATCTCCAGTACTGCTCCCTATCTACTCTGTTTGATACCTACCCAACAAAGCTAATTTCGCTTAACCTTAGAAGCGATCTGGAAAAGATCCTTAGCTGCTGTACACCAGACAGTTAAATTCCTAGTGTCAGTTGCTTAACTTTGTTGCTGTGTCTTACTGTAATATTTTTCCCAATAATTGCTTCTGTCTCACATGGTACGTATTATCTTTACATCTATCCATATATAGATTTTAATTAGTGGCAGCCAAGCCGCAACCGAATTATAGTTATCCAAGACTTTTCCGTATTTTTTTAGTATAAAATATAGCGTGTTAATGCATTTATCTTTAGTTAGGCAACTTTTATGTAACAAAAATTAAGATCTTGGCTTTACCTCCCTTGAGTCCTAACGTGAAAGGGAAGGGGTAAAACTTAAGCTTATTTAACTACGCAAGAAATAATTCCTTGATCCCCGTACTACCAATTTCAATTGCTAGCGCCGCTAACAAAAAACCCAAAAGCTGAGTAATAATGACCTCTCCTTCTGCACCAATCCATTTATCAATCTGATTTGATAAACGTAAAATTAACCAACTCAGAAACATTGCTCCCACAATACCCCCAATGACGCTGATATGAGGGCTGGGGGATTCAGCCATTAGTAACATCACTGTTGTCAGAGTACCCGGTCCTGCTAGCAATGGCAAAGCTAATGGTGTAATCGCAACATCGCGATCGCGATCGATAATTGGTGTATCTAAATCTCCTTGAAGCATTTGTAAAGCGATTAACAACAGCAGCAGTCCCCCCGCTACTCGCAAAGATCCCAAACTAATATCCAAGTAACTTAAGATAAATCTGCCACCAAAGGCAAAAACTAAAAGAACTGCAATTGCTACCAAAATAGCTTTATCTATAACTTTGTTTCTGCGCTCTGGTTCCATACCTTTAGTTAAAACCAAGAGTATGGGTATGTTTCCAATAGCATCTGCAAGAACAAAGACAGCAAGAAAAGTTTTAAGCAGAATAGAAGTGTCCACAGTAGATAGCTTAAACCAAGTTACTCTAACAAAGGTACTGAAATTTAGAGTACTTTCACTCAACCCATAGGTTAACAAATCTCCTGAACAAATTAAGCCATAATTGAGTAATACATATAATACATAAAAGTACGCGATCGTACTTCAAAGCTGCTTGCGAGAGCGTAGACCAGTCTCATCAGTATGCTGTTGGTATAATGCTGCTACTTCTTGGGCGTTAAAATTTCTGAGTGTGAGGGAACTCACTTTAATATTGAAGGGACTCGCCGTATTTAAGCGATCGCTACCACCGGAAGCTACTTTATAATCGCGTACATCGCGCAAACCAATCAACCCCACAGATAATGGAAAGTTATGAGGACGATTGGGATAACCATCGCGTAACTGGCGTAACACCGAAATCAATGTTTCATTTTGTAGCGAGTCAATTTCATCAATAAATATTACCAAAGGTCGGGAAGACGCTTGCGCCCAAGTCTGTAAAGAGGCTCGAATTCTCCGTCCGGGTTCTTCTTTATTCCAAACAGGTGGTTGCAAATCTTTGGGTAGTCGGACTTCAATTGTATCGCGCCAAGTTCCAAGAATCGCTAATTCTGCTGCACCTATATCATTATTAAACGCGCTTCCCACTTCTACCGATACCACAACTGCCGTGTAACGCCCACTTTCTGTCAGTTGTTTTGCTAAGGCTAACATTGCGGTTGTTTTGCCTGTTTGTCGAGGTGCATGAACTACAAAGTAACTCCGTTGTTGAATTAACTCCTCTATATCTGGCAACCTAGCTGTTGGCGGTAGCATATAGTGGATATCTTCTTGGCAAGGACCTGCAATGTTGAACCAACGAGGCATGCAACAACACTCTGTTCGGGCGGACACTTTGTGAGTTTACCTTAACTTTACAGCCATTTTCAGGTAAATAGACCACAGTCCTAGGGGCACGGCTGATGTGGGGAGCATCGCAATTTGGAAAAACATTAAGTGATTGGAAATCACGGCTACACAAACGAAGTCCGCCTACGCGGACTAATAGCCTGCGAAGGCAAGCTTTGTGTATATAGGTTCTTCTATTCTGAAGGTAACGTGCATTCATTGGGATGCTCCTAGATGCATGAGTGTTAAGAAACCGCCTAACGCACTGTATTGCCTGTGTGCTTTAAGATCAAACAAAAAATTCTTACGTCAAATCGGTAATTTTTGAGGAGATTATGGCTTTCAGTAATTATAAAACTTTAAGTGAAGTTCTCGTAGAATTTCAGGTTACCTATACAGAATCTAATTTTCTTGGAGAAACAGAGTTTAATATCTCTGATTATTTTCGAGAAGATTTACAAATCATGATGAGAGATGGTGTTGTTGATAACTCAGAATTTGCTATTTGTGAAAATTTAGTTTATCCAGTTCTCAAAGAAGTTTGGAAATTCTATCGCAGTCATTTCATTCTTTGGAGTCATCATTCTTTAAATTATGACGAGAAACTTTCAGGTTTCCCGGAGTATATTGTAGCGAGAAAATCTCCTTTAGGAAAAGTGGTGTTTGATAAGCCATACTTCATTTTGGTCGAGGCCAAACAGGATAACTTTGAAGCTGCTTGGGCGCAATGTTTGGCAGAAATGATTGCTGCTCAAAAACTTAATGGAGATATGCAAATAATTATCTATGGTATTGCTTCTAATGGCGATCGCTGGCAATTTGGCAAGCTAGAAGCAGATGTTTTTAGTAGAAATATTACCTTTTACACAATCCAAGAGCTAGAGAAATTATTTGCTGTTGTTAACTACATATTTCAACAGTGTGAAAGACAGCTAAACAATCTCGTTTCCTAGGAACGAAAACTGGTGTCTACTCTTTGCGTAACTTCTCCCCGTTCTACCTTCACCAAGTTATCCCTTGCAGCAATGGTAATATATAGTGAAATTCCGCAGTCAATAGCAGCCATTGCCATCGCCGCCGATAAACTTTTGGTTCCACCCGTGTAATCAGCCATAATCTCATGACTGTTTTCTTGCTGTAAATTAGAGATGCGATCGCGAATTTTAGAATAGCATTCGCCTAAATCGTCCGGGTTTTGTACGAGAATTAAATCCCGTTGTGGTTGAAAGCGATCGCCTAACCCCACTTGTGTGGGAATATTGGGTAGTCGTTCGATAACTTCTGCACCCCGACGCACCTCGCAGGGAGTTCCTTCACCTATGACTTGGGACTTGCTACCCTTTTCACCATCAGAAGCAATGAATATCACCCTGTCGGGTTGTAAGCTTTGGATAGTGGTGATGATGGGTTGGAAAGAACCCCCGATAGTGACTAAAAGGATTTTGGACATTTTATAGATTGATTTTTAACTACTCTTAGTTAAGTCTAATTTCTTGGCGATTAATCCAAGTTTTTTGTTGCTCTAACTTCTCAATAGTCAATACCTCTTCACCTGCTTTAGCTTCATTCATAATACTTTCGTATTTTAAAATCAATTCCCATTGAGGGCCTAGAGTACAGATGCCATTACCTGTTTCATATTCTTTTCTTACTGTTATTAAACCTAACTTATTCATCGAACGCAAAGTTGTATCCCTAAATTGTTCAAAATCTATTCCTTCTATGAGAATAGAATAACGTTCGTGACCCTTTAATCGTCCATAAACTTCTTTTGATGAGATACCTAATTCTAAATTAGGTATCTCTAAAACTGCATTATTTAAATCACTTAGAACCAAAGGTATAACTGGTAATTCTACCCAGTATTCTTCTCTTTTTTCACTAGTGAAATATACACATTTTTCTGCTTTTTCATTAGCAGATTGAACATAATAAAGACGAGAAACTTCATGTGATAAAGAAGCTACCATTTGTAAAGCCGAATTAATCACATTATTGCCGCCTGTAAGATTCATCCATATTTCTTTGCCTTGCTTACCGCCTCCCTTTGCCAGTGAAGCTACTACTTTAGCAATTCTTTCATACGTTGTCTTAATATCACTTAATTCCACTTCACACCAGTAAATAATACCAGTATTATTTTGACTACTTTTAATTTTTGACCACTCTTGTATCAAAAGAGGCTCAAGTATCTTTTTCATAGTATCAGTTCGTTTCTCAGGGTTGCCTCCTATTTTTCCGTAAGGATTCTTTATGTATGGTTTGCAGTCAACTTCACCATTAATAACTTCTTTAGTGGTAAAAAGGATAAGTAATTGTATACCACCTACTTGATCACCTTTTTCTCTTTGCTTTTCTTCACCTGAACGGGCAAAGAACTCTTTTCCTTCAACTTCCCAATTATTATAAAGTTTAGCTAGATAAGAAATTGGACCTGTAACTACTCCTGGTGAAAGACCCAAGCCCATTAAATGATAAACTCCCATATTTTTCTCCAGATTATATAATTAATACATTAAATTAATGTTCGTTAAACCCATGCCTAATCTAGTTTTCATTCCTGTACCTGTAAACTGAGCATAGTTAACTAGAAGATTCGCAACATTTGCCAATAATGGCTCAGTACCGTGCAAAACTTGTAGGGTTACATTACCTGTGAAACCATTGACAAATCCATTTGCTAATTTAAATATTCTAGTTTGAATTTTATGCTTTCTCAGTGTAATTACATCACTCAAAAAAGTCATTAATTCATCACTACCTAAGTAAACTGGTGCAAAATGATTCCATCGTTCTAACCAACTACGAAACATCAAGTAAGGTACAGGTAAGGCTAAACGAGTTCTCTGTTGAGCAAAAACAGTAGGAGTAATGAAGTCTAGATAAAATCGCTTAATAGGTTCCGGTTCAGATGCAACGAGAGTGTGATAAAGATGTTCGTAGCTGGTAGTTTCATTTTGTCGATTTACTACATCAAACTTTGTTCCTAAAAACTCAAAGTAAGGAGATAGATCTAGGTTAGAAATTACCTTTGCTGTCATATCTTGTAAACCACAAAGGGATAATTTGTAAAAATTATTTGGACTAAAAGTTATAAAGTCTCCGGAGGTAGAACAAGAACCAATGATTCCTGAATAAGTAACAGCAGGGATTTTTATATCGGCAAAGGATATTTGCATTCTTCTGTGCAAGTCCTTCACTAGTTCCAAGCTATAAGCTCGGGGTAGAAAAACTGGCTCGGATACAGTTAATGTCCAAGTAGATCGAATTAGCATACGGCCTCCATAGAAGTAAGCTGAACCCATCCCAAAGGTCGTTTGGTTGTGCTGGTTCGAGTAGGAATTATTGCAGTGCGTCTAGATTTTGGAGTCTCTGAAGAATTGGTGGAAATACCGCAAGCGTTACGAATGTGTTCTCGAGTTTCTTCGTGACAATGTAAACCAATTGTGGTTCCCATCATTCCACTTCCCCAGCCAAGTCTAAGATTATAGGAACAATTATTATTATAGAACTGGCGAATACGACTAAAGTTTAGTTTTTCATCATTAGGATTATCTTGAATACCGTTCCAATATCTTTTTTCATGCTCCCATTGTGCTTGTGCAAATTCTTGACAAATTTCTAGAATGCCTTCTATAGTCCATAGTTGGCGAGGTAACTGCATTCCCTGTTCATGCTGAAACTGGGATAGCATTTCCGTATCAATAGTAAGATTAAATTCTGCTTGAACATTCCAAACCATTTCTACAAAATTACTTTTCGCACTTTCTTTAGCTAATCTTCCACTATCATTGGCATAAAAACTAGAGGAAATCACTTCGGCTACTATAGATAAATTGTCAGTATCATTTTTTTCTAATGAGTAAGAATCAGTAACTTTTATAGCTCTCATAAAATCTGTATTAGGAGTATCTATTTCTTGAGAAGGGCGATATTTGTGGGTGAATTTAAAATTCGAGAATAAGTAACTGCTCAAAGATATTTCTTGATTGTTAGCCAATTTAATTAATCTTTCGTCATCTAGGTAAGCCTTTTTTCTTTTAATAAAGACGGAGTTAAGTTGCCTTAATTTTTGCTCAATGTCACTCAGCCTTGTCGTAGATACTTGATATTTAAGTAAATAGTAAGCAATCGCAGTTCTAATTGCTCCTTTAATAGATGTGCCAGGTATATATAATTCTCCAAAACCATTGCGAATTGAAGGTCTTAGTTTTTTAATTTCTTCTTTTGTCCGTTTGTGGCTAATACTTGTAGCGGGAAAAATATGAGTATAATTCCACCATTTTTTACCCAGTATTTCTTCAAGCAATTCTAGGATACTCTCACGTCTTTGAGTTAACCTATAAGCATTTTTTTCATTAATATAGTGCTTGATAAGCATAATATAATTATCTAGTTTTCCCTGTTGAGATAAAACTGTTATTAAAGCATTATTATTGGGAAAGTAAATCAATCGATGTACTTGTTCTCTACTACGTATATCTCTCTGAATATAGTCAAAGGGAGTTAGAGCAGATTCTGCTGCTCCAATATGAATTAAAGGACTTGTTAACTGAATACGTTGAGATTTATAGTTGCATTCCTTGTAAGTGTTTAGTTTATTCCGGATGGTGTTGGGAGAACTGACCATAATTTCTACTCCGGGGCGTTAATTGAAAGACTAAAGCTAATTCCACTACGATATATTTTGTGTGTATCTGGATATTTATGAAATTCTTTTGGCGTCACATCAGCTAGTTCTCCTAAAGGAGAACATGGAAAAACTGAACCTTCAGTAAACATTCGCAAAGATTGACGGCGTAGTTGACGACCAGAAAATGGAGATACAATCCAACCCCCTCGTTCTTGAATCTCGTAAGCAGCAGATTCGTCTAGTAGTCCATCTGGTAGCGAATTTTGCCAATACAAGCTAATTAAGCAGTAGTTTGGCTTATTCTTATTTACCTCAGATGGGTTTAATATATTTTTCCAATCCTTCTCAAATTCTTTCTCTTCTTCGTTTATCCAATTAGGTTTAAATCTTCCTGCACCACTAGATCTTTCACCGCCTAATCCTTCTTCTCCCAAAAGGTCGAGAGCTAATTTTAGTCTTTGTACAAGTTTCTCATCTACTGGTTTAGGGAATTTAATGATAAAGTATAAACCAGCTTGTTTATCTTCATCTGGTTTCGAGAGAAATTGCACAAAGCCAGTATGGTAGAAATTTGTTGCTCTTGTAGTACGGTCTACAGCAACTTTGGGGACAAGACTAATTGTGTAAACTTTTTGATAATTAAATGTTCCTGCTTTATTTAAAGCTAGAGAAACCTCAGGGTAATTTTCTAATTCATCTTCATCATCTTCAGTAAATCCCTCTTGAGTTTGATACCAACGATGCCAGATTTTTAAGGGTAAGTAGTTAAGTTTCTTATACTTTTTAGTAAATTTTAAATCATTTTGTGGGTACCCATTTGGTAAAAGTAATGGTTTAGGTAAATAATAGGTATAGCGGCTACCTTCTTTAGAGTAGATAAAAGTAGAACTAAGTTGAAATAGTGATTGAGGATTTTTCACTAATCTATCTAGTAAATCTCCAGCATCTTCTTTACCAAAGAATTTGGCGTAAGAACTTATCCAAGCACTAAAGAGAGTATCAGAACGCACTCTTTCACTAGTTTGTTCAATACCAATGCCTAACTCACCAAAATGAGCAAGGTTACTACCAAAATCAAGTTTTACTATTTTACAGCACACTTCACGTTCACCACTATAGGAATAAATAAAAATTTTTACTATTTTACAGCAACAGTCTCTTGCGCTTCGCTAATTTGTAGAAGCTGCTGTAACTGGCTATTTTCTGTGTCTAACTGTTTGAATAAATCAGTGGTATTCTTAATATCTAAATTAGGATTTGTATCGGAAGTCGATTTTATCGAGATAGAGCCACCGCTTTCATCTAAAGAATACTTATGTTGGGTTAGCACAAAGTTTTCAAATTTTACCTTACCATAGCCTCGTGAACCATGCCCACCTAAAGCATCATCTTCAAGCATTGCAAGGGTAAGTGCAATATTTATTAAATCTGTTTTGACTTCATTTTTATTTTCAACTTCTACACTATAGATCATTTCTAAATCAAATCTCGCTCCTTTTGGAACTCGTTCAAATTGTCTAGGAGTTGCAGCAGCTGTAATTCTATCTAAACCATTCTCGAATTTGCGTTCGGTCATAAATAAACCTGTATCAATTTTTTCAAGTTTTTTAATAGACTCTTGTAGTAGATGAGAATCTCGAACAATCAAGCGTGCAGGTGTATTTCTTCCTTTAACCTTTACATATTCTTCTCCACTTTCATCAAACTCACCATAATTGGTACTGTTCTTTTTAATTTTTCTAGGTTTTTCTAAATAAGGTAATCCATCAGCATCAGCATCAGATATTTTTAACCAGCAATCTTTACCAGTTGCACCAAACAAACGACTGAGTTCACAGCTTTGAGAACCTTGATACAAAACTAAGATATTATCTTTATTCTCTTTCTGTGTAATTTCTGTATATCCATCTAGGATGTCATCACTTTCATAGCGCCAAACTCCAGCAGAATCGCGATTCAAAGGTTTATTTAAAAAACGTTCTAGAATTGAACGCAACTTACCTTTAATAGATGAACCAGGTAAGTAAGGATGTTTTGTGATCGGTTCACGAACAACAAGTTTATCAATTCCACCGATATCGAGTTTACCCTCACCCCCACCAATGTGCAGCCCTGTTTCCACAACTAAGGTGGCTTTAATATACACTTTGCCTAATAATCTTTTTTGTGCTAATGGTACAGTCATAATTAATCTCCTCCTCCAGCAGCTTTGTGATAAGCGATAATCGATTCAACAAGTTGAAAGAAACGCTCAAAATCATCGGTGTCATGTACTTGGTCAATTGCCACGTCCATGACTTCTTTTAAAGGTTGTACTACAGGTGCTCTAGCAGTAGCATAAGCTAGTTTTTGTTTTAGTAAGACTACTTGTGTGTCAATTTTAGGTATTTTTTGTAAGGAAATTACTCCTGAATCAGGTTCTATATCTTTGCTTTTTACAGCTATTTCTATTTTTAGACGATTAACAGTATCTAGAAATTTGCGAATTTGATTAGTCTTTAAACCATTTGTTTTTAGATAATAGCCAAATTCTTCAGAATCTTTAACAAGTTGACGAATCGGATAATCTTTAAGACCTATATTTTTTCCTTTCTTGATAGTTCTGATAATTTTATCAGTAATTTCTGTAAATAACTCAATAAGTTGAATGAAATTTTTAAAGTCTTGTAAATCTTTCACCTTATCGCTTGCAGCATCTATAATCATTTTAATAGATTTAATCGCTTCATTGTCTTGAGCAGGCATCTGAAGACTTTGTTTAATTTTAGGTAACTCAGAACTAATTTTAGAAAAATTATTTTCTCTTTTAAGACTATCTACATTTTTTAAAAGAAGTTATTTGACTAAGTTCTAGCCCAAAAAGCCAAATGTCATCAGCAAAAGACTCAGCATCTTGAAGCATCTGATTTTTATCATAGTCTTTTAAAGTTCCTGGCTGTCCTTTTTGGTTACGTAAGTCACGAATTCTTTTAGCAATCTTGTCACTTTTTGCGATAATGCTATTACTCATTTTAATTACCGAGAACGATTAAGAAGTTCAATCCAAGTAGCGATCGCACGAAAATAACGTGCGTTTAGAGGATTCATTAAAGATTGACGAATAGGAGAGAATTCTGGTTTATCGCGTACTGTTGCTGGTAGACGAGAAAAAGCATAAGCTAATTTAGGTAGATGCAAGTAGTAGCGGATCTGGTTTTCTTGTTCAGCATTTTGTTGTTCTACTTTTTTTTCGATCATTATATCTTGTGCTTCAGCAGTATCTAAAAGACTGCGAATGAAACTACGCGAGTAGTCAGAACTAGGTTCTAGTTGTTCAGTTAGTTGTTTGACAAAATTTAAAACACCAAAGATTTCTGGCTGGGTTTCTAGTCTAAGATAATATAAAGTTTTATCTTTCTTATTAAAAACATTTGATAAATCTTCTATAACGCTTGACAAATCTTCTGTAGTTATCCATTCTTCCCATTTGAAAAACTCACCAAATAAACCTAACCTATCTCTACCTTTTTCTTTAGCTGCTTCTTCCGCTTGTTTTGAAGCAGAAGCAGCTTGATAAAGAGGAAATTTTGGTTCATCAATACTTATTCCTCCAGATAGAGTAATATCTGGATTATGGCCTGTATATGCACGAAAGCATTGATAGATATCAAAGGCTAATTCAACTATTTCATTCCATGAACCACTGATAAATAAATCATCACCTCCAGCATATATAAAGAGTAAATTTTTTCGTTCATTCTTACTTAAAATTTTTACTTTTTCTAAAACTTTAACTTGATTATTAATAGGTATGATAAAAGTATCTTCACGTTGAGCCGCTAAACTATTAAGATAGACTTTAAAAAAGTAACTCATTTGTCGTGATAGTCCAGCCATTCTCAGTAAGTATAATTTTTGCCTTTCTTCATTTATACCTTCAGCAAATATCCTCCCCAGTTTATCAACATCCATTTGTAAATAACCTACTCTAGGAATACACCCTGATTCTTCTGATTTTTTTGCCATTTCACCAGATCGAATATAGCCTGATTCACCTTCAATTTGAGTGAGTTGACCATAGTTTCCCAGAAGCAGTGGTGTTATATTTTCATGTCGGTAGTTCTTTAATTGCCAATTGTTAATTAAAAAAATATTTTCAGCATCATCAACAGTCATAGCGTTATTGATATCTTCAAATAAGAAGTAGTACACGCCCGAGACATAAAACCTGTACATCTTCTCTACCTTTACTTCTTTCTTGAAAGTGGCTCTATATGAACGAACGATTGCCTTGACTTTAAACAATTTATCTCCTAATTCAAACATTTTCCGACAGAGCCAGCAAGCAGGAGAAGAATCTAAATCTTTTAAAGGTTTGAGTTTTGGTATATCATCTCTATGACAAACTCGACATGTTTCATAACTGGCTTTTCGCTTGAGAAAATCGCTAAGGTACATTTCAAATTTCCGATTTTTATGCACAGGTAACTGTTTAGTTGTTATCTGCTTCCAATACGTAGCGAATTCTTTTTTATTGACATATTGAGTAGAAAAAGGTAAGTAATCAATTGCTAAAAATAGTTTTCCTTGAAAACTGTTCATTAGCCACTTGTTAAAGCTATTTCGTACAGACTTGACAACATTATCTACTTGTTTTGTATCGCCATATGCTAAAATGTAAAAATTTCCTCCACCAGCATAAATAACATTTGTGCGTGGTAAATCTAATCTATCCAATATTTGCTGTACAATTTCCTCTGTAACTAATTCCAAATAAAAACTTCTTGCCCTTAAAGATTTTAGGGCACCATCAGAAGAAATAGTATAAATAAATTTTTGAATACCTGATAAATCACCTGCAATTAAACTGAGATTGTCGGATGCAGAATTATGAGCCAGGGCAGCTGCTACTGCTGCTGTTACCCGTACCATATCAATTAGGGCTATATCATCCGCCTCACCAAAGCTGATGTAGGAGCCAAACTTCTCCAAAACCATCATCAAGAAAGAGAGATTTTCCCAGTCATAAAGCTTTAACTGAAGCTTCTCAATCTCATCTTTAATTTGCTGTTTCAATCCCTCCAATTTATCTTGTCCCGGCTTCTGATTTTGAGGATAGAATTGAGGATAGGGAATAATGGGATACTTATCTTTATTTTCAATCGCTTGTGCTTCCCAATAATGATGTTTGTCTTGACCTTTATCCAGTTTCACATGGTCAAATAACAAACGCAAAGGCTTAAAAATATTATCAGGCGGCTTTTGCAGTATGGTATTGTCGCACCAATTTAGCTGTTCTTCAGCTTTAGCTTTCTTAGTAGCATGACAATCTTCAGGAAAGTAACAATCACTTGGTAAATTAGCATCAGCCCATTTTGCCATAGCCCACATAGCTTGTTGGGCAATGATTAAGGCGACATTTTTGGCAGAAGTTGGTAAATTTGTCATAACATCCTTGTGCTGGCTAAGCCAGTCTTCATCATTGGGCAGAATGCTGTAGCAGCTTTTTGACTTGCTTAAGCAACACATCCGAAACACTTTTCACCTGTCCCCTTACCCAAGGACCGCAAGTTATTTCCAAATATGGCTCCTGTTTGTGAACCTCTTCTATCTCCTCCAAACGACTGTGAATCACTGCTACAGGCTTTAAATTTCCCCTGTCCCGACAAAACTCATGCCAAGCATCCACTTCTTCTGACTTGGAGCTAATAATCAAGTAGTGAGTACAAGCTTCTAAAATAGGCAGTTTCTCTGGCTGTACCATCCCCCCAACATCTACAATCACCAAAGACTTTTGCTTCCGCAGTTGTAATATTGCTTGAGCATGATAGGGAAAAAACCGTTCTGTCAAAGCCCCCTTATTAAGTTTCTTGAAGGCTTCGATCTCATCATGAGTCGCCTCTGCACTTAATTCCAAAATGTAGTTCCCTTCTCCATCCCAGTGAGCGCGTTGTAAGTAAATCTCAGGATGGTCAGATAATAAAGCTTGAAACAAAGCATGGGAGAGTACGCTTTTACCGCTATCTGGCGGTCCTACTATCATCAACGCCGGACATAGCCCAGCTTCCATGTTTCTTTTTTCCTTACCAAATGGATGATTTTGGCTTCCATTTGGTGGACTCATAGGAATAACTTGACCGATACGGACTTGATGAGAGTGCGTGACAGACACGACTGCTCCCAAACGAGGGTCATAGCAAGCCACCCAATCGGTACTATCCAGTTTATGAGTGAGGTAAGAATAAAGCCACATCGGGGCGCGACCGGAGATCGCCACGCCACCAGTGGTATCAATCCCAGGAGGCAATTCTAGATTTTGTATATCTTGCGGTTCTATCAAACGATCGTTTTTCGTTAACTCAATCGATAGCACTTGGTATTTAAAACCTTGTGCTACCACTGATTCACTCAGGTGCAGGCGCAAAGCTGGGATAGTAGCCTCACTCATACTGATTGGTAACTTTTGTTTCTCTGACATTATTGCATATTCAGTAGAAGAGGGGTCTTCTATTAAACATATTATTGTTACAATTCTATTCATCAAAATGCCGATACTTTCAGAACTAGTTGGGAAAACTATTGCTGCACAAGGCTTTACAGGAGACAATTAAGTTTTATGTAAATGATAATCTTTTGTTTAAGTATTATTAAATACTTTAAATTGCCGAAAAGGATAATACAAATTGTGACGATCTCATATTATAGATAGGTTGTAAAATTGACTGAAAATTCGTTTCTCCCACCTACCCCAGAAATTTTGCAATGGCTGGCTGCAGGACAACTTGCTAACCGACTACAACGATCGCTGCGATTGTGGGTGCTCATCAACAAACTCTACAGCAGTCAAACCAACTGGGTAAACAAACTCCCAACACCATTTACATACTCACAGTTGCGGGACTGCTTATTTGCCTACCGTCATCCCAAAAGCGATCGCATAAACGCTCAAGACATCACCGCCCAATGTAGCGATCGCAATTGCATTTGCCATCAAACTTTTTCAGAAATAGTCTTCGAGCAAAACTTCCATCTGAGCGTTGACAAATGGCAGCAATCCATAATTCAACTGACAGGAATGAGCGAAGAGGAATTACAAAAGGCTCTACAACAACATCCTTTTGCCACCGTGCATCGTTCTTTAAGGGACGATCTCAAACAACTAGTCCGCCTGGGTTGGTTGCAAATTACAGAAATACAAAAGTATCGTTCTGTTTTAATAAAAGATTTACCAACGCCCCCAACTCAAACAACCCCAGAACTGAGTCTGTTTTCTCTAGACCTAGCACAGACGTGGGAACTCCTGCAAATCTTGGAATCCATCGCCTTTGTACAGCCAAACTTATCGTTAATTATAGGAAAGTTATGGGAGCAAATAGCCAGTTCTTCCGCCTCTAGAGGACTTTATGCCAAAGACCCGCACCAAAGAATATTCCTACACCTAGACTATATCCTTTCTCCACAAATGCAAGACCGAGTTGATAATTACCAGGAACAGCTAGAACAGCTTTGGCGCAAATCCTCTGGTAGCGTAGTGCAGTTCGAGTATTGGATAGCAGCAACTGAAAGCAAAGTCAAAGTGACTGTTTACCCAGTTTGCCTGCATTATCGACGCCGTGCTAAATACCTCAGTGCATATGGCACAGATCCCGATAATAATGTAGCATGGCACAACTACCGCCTAGACCGCATTGCTTGCGATCGCCTGCAACTGCTGGCATGGAACGATCCCCTCATTCCTACCATCTTAAAGCAGATGTGGCAAACAGGAAATTTACCAATCCCATCGGATGTCGATCGAGAGTTGAAAGATGCTTGGGGGCTCAATTTCTATCTTAAAAAAGAATGGCTCATTCTCCGTTTCCCAAAAGAATTTGCCAAGTGGTACGTAGAAAACACAATAAGACATCCTACTTTTTGTGAAGTTTCCTATAACCAACTCCCTAAATTAATTGCTCAAAATATTTCAAACGAGCAAGAACGCCAACAGTTGTTAGAAATTATCAGTCAACGTTCTAAAGACGATGCTTATTACAACGCCTGGATACGAGACGGCGATATCAACGTCCTGATGCGCCTGCGAGAATGGCGACCGAAAGGCGAAGTTATTGCTCCCTTATCGATTCGGAGACAAATGATAGCAGAAGTAGCACAAGAATTAGCGAATTATTCTGAAAAATAACAACTCCACTCTCTAAACAGAAAAAGCAAACGAACTGAGCAAATATATTTCCCCTCGTTCTCCACAAGATTTTTGGGGTTTTGCCTTAGTTAGAGTTATTATCAATTTGCACTCGGGCGGTAATCCCATTGGATTTGTGAAAGTAGGAATTTTGTTTATTTATTGATGGTGGTTGGAGCGCGATCGCACAAAGAAATTATCTCAACAATTAGGGTTTTCGGTGAAACCTAAGTCCATTTGCACACACTTAAGATGAAGTCCACGTAGGTGGACTTTGCTTGTATAGACGCGATTTCCAATCGCCTCAATCTTTTCATTTCTCTTCTTAATCTGGAATAACAATTTTATCCAAGCCCGTTTCTGCTGGCGGATATTGTGGATTCATCGATTCCAGGGTATCAGCAATTGTACGTGCAATAACTAAATTTCGATACCACTTCTTGTTAGCAGGAACTACGTACCACGGAGCATGAGCGGTTGAGCAATAATTAATTGCGTCTTCAAAGGCTGCTTGGTAGTCATCCCAAAGCAAACGCTCTTTAAGATCGTTATGGGAAAATTTCCAATGCTTGTTGGGATTTTGCAACCGACTTTCCAACCGTCGTTTCTGTTCGTCTTTAGAAATATGTAGAAAAAATTTAATTATCTTAATCTTGTTAAGAGTCAGCATATGCTCGAACTCATTAATAACTTGATAGCGTTTTTCCCAAACTTCTTGAGGGACTAGCTGCTTGACTCTAACAATCAAAACATCTTCATAGTGAGAGCGGTTAAAGATAGAAATCATTCCTTGCTGTGGGACTCGGTGATGATAACGCCAGAGAAAATCATGACTTAACTCCTCTTGAGAGGGTGTTTTAAACGACCACACCTGACAGCCTTGGGGGTTAACTCCGCTAAAAACGTGTTTGATTGTGCCATCTTTGCCACCTGTGTCCATGGCTTGCAACACAATCAGTAGACTGCGTTGATGTTCTGCGTACAATCTCTCTTGTAAAGTTTGAAGACGCTGGCGCTGGTATTCTAGCTCCTCTTCAACGTCTTTTTTGTTTTTGTAATTTTCAGAGGCATTGGGATCGATCTTAGCTAAGACAATTGGTTTGTTTGGTCGAACTTGATAGCTAACATTACTTGGTGTATTCATAGTAATTTTCTGTATGCTGGAAGTGCGATCGCATTATTTCTTACCCTAAAGAATCTCAGCGTTTGCGACCTCTGTCATTAGTTACTGGTCACTGCTTGCTGTTAAAATTTAGGAACTCAGTTGTTAATTATTCCGTCATTATACATAGATCGGCAAACCTGTTATTAACCCTCTTTCAGTAGTGGTTCTTAAGTAGGTCTCAGTTTAAAAAGCAAGCAAATATCATCACCATACGAAAATGTATCTCTATCAAACTTCTGCTTTATCTGTGGCTTTGTTAATCTCTGCGACAACCGTAGGAATGCATGCACCTATTGTCTCCGCAGAGGAAGTAAAAGCTTTTGATTCTCCCTTAGTAATCTCTCAGAGGTATAGGGACAAACGCACAATCCGAGCGGTATCGGGACCGGATGACCAAGGACGGTGGCGGTTCAACAAACCCAGTAATGTCTCTAGTGACGAAATGCGAGCACAGGGTTGCGTTGATGTTGGTTCGAGAAATGCACAACGTTGGCGCTGTCCTCGCGACACAATTCGGGTAGAAATTGAAAGTCGGGATGATAACGATCGCTATGATGACCGATACGATCGCGGAGGTTCCTATAGCCAAACTCTGCGTGCGGTATCTGGTCCTGACGACCAAGGACGGTGGCGCTTTTACAAGCCAAACGATGTTTCCGATGACGCTATGAGAGCAGAAGGCTGCGTTAATGTTGGAACGCAAATCCCTTGGCGCTGTCCGAGTCGGAGAATTTCGGTGCAAGTTTCTGATAGAAATTATGGCGATCGCTACGACGACCGATACGACAGGCGATCCTATGAAAGACGCACAATCCGAGCAGTATCGGGACCGGATGACCAAGGACGCTGGCGTTTCTATAAACCAGATGGTGTCTCTGATGATGCTATGCGATCGCAAGGTTGTGTCTATGTTGGGACAAGAAATGCTCAACCTTGGCGCTGTCCCCGCGAGAAAATACGGGTTGACGTCGATCGTTAATAAAATTTATTAAGTGATTTTTACTAAATATATGCGAAGGCATATATTTTTTTATTGCTTTAGTGGGAAAAAAGAAGATCGTAAGCTTTTAATGATAAAATGCGCCAATGATAAGCGCAACGACGATGGGGATAACAATCGGGATGGCAACAATCAACCCCCATTTCCCAAATCGAATTTCTTCTCCTTCTGACTTTAGGAAAGCTATTAAAGCCGCTCCTCCCATTAAGATCCATATACACCCGAAAGCAATAAATATAACAAATACAGAGTCTTGCATATACTTAAACCATTAAGACAAAAATGTCTCAAAATTTTTTGCTGTACTGGCATCTTAGCAAATAATAGCTAGGGATGGGCAAGGACGCCCATCCCACATTCCGGGAGTAATTTATTTTCTGCTGTTCCCTTAAACTGATAACTTTATGTAAGGAGTCCTAGTTACCACCAGAGGTAACAGCTTTGTAGTGCTGAGCAGTGACTTCACCCTTCGCATACCAATTACCATTTTTGTCTTGACCGTACTGGTTGCGAACGCTGTTCCAAGCAATTTGACGCGCACCGTCTTCGCTAATACCGTCGCTTTGAGCAGCATTGAAAGCTGCAACGAAAATCTGCTGGGCTTCTTGGGGTAATTGCTCTCTGAGGTCTTGTGCTAATTCATCAACTTTCATCAATGTTCTCCTATTCTCTAGCTTTGGTTTTATCCTAGAAAGTGAGAAGATAAATTTTCCTCTTTCTCAAAGTAGAGATAAATCACAACCTTCCTTTTGATAGAGAGTTAGAGAGTTAGTGGTTGATAGGTAGGATTATGACACACAAATGCTTTATATAGCGGGTAATGCACACCCTACCAACCACTAAACGCTAACTAATATAGCAGTCCTAAATAAAATATAAGAATAAGAGTGAAGACTGCTAATGGCTAATGGCTAATAAAAAACTGGCAATTAACTATTAGCTATTAGCTATTAGCAATCCAAATTTTTTACAATTGATTTAGGATTGATATAATACTACATTTCCGTGCAGATGGTAGAGTTTTTAGTCCCAACTCTGCTGTTTCATATAGCCGATTAAATTCTCTTTCATAATGTGCGGCAACAATGGAATTTTTAATGAATACTAAAGTCTCGTCGTTTAAGTAATTTCCTGAATTAGACCAATTATGACTTCCCGCGATCGCTAATACCCCATCTAAAACAGCCATCTTACTGTGTACTCCGCGATCGCCCATCAGTCCTGTAGGAAAACCCACAGTTGTTATAGGACGCTTCCAAGGTTTCACTTTGATAAACCGACTGCTTTTGCTTGGGTGCGGACAAACACCCATAGCATCATATGCTTTGGAGTAAGGTTGTCTAAAAAAATCAGGATCTATCAACACTTTGATGTCTTCAATTCCGCGATCGCGAACTTCTCCAAGAGTATCGCTAATTTTTTGATCGGAATACACAAACACGGCAATGTGTATGCTCTTTTGGGCTTGTTGTATGTAAGAAGCAATAATTCCATTACTCGTAGTTGCAATATTGTCTTTTTTGCGATTTGGAGAGAAGTTAACTGCGATCGTCCCACGTCCAACCGGAATTTCAACCAGATTTCTTTTTGGTTTATAGGATTTAAATAATCCCTGCCACATATAATTGAATTCTTGAGTAAAAACGCTAGCAATTTGTTTGTTGTCTGGAATTACAATAGTGTTATTGGGATTTCCCCGACTGTCTAAATTGCTAAAGTCCCCATGTAAGTCAGAATTTGTCAAATTGCCGCTAGATATAATCGTTGTCTTTCCATCTACAACCACAAATTTGTGATGCATAAGCCCACTGCCTTTGGGCGCACGGCTCGATGTGTCGTCTTTTATCTCAATTCCACTAGCACGTAATATAGCCAGAGCATCAACAGGATATCGCTTTAATTCTTCATAAGCTCGCTTGTCATGTTGATTCATTTTGGCGATTTCTTCTGGTGTATAATCAGCTATTGTCTTATTATATTTGCTGTCTATTAATACCCTGACTTTTACTCCACGTTTGTGGGCAAGAGTTAAGGCTTCCACAACTTTTGGAAGTCTTAATTCCATCACAGCTATGTCTACAGTGAATCGTGCTTGACTAATAGTGTCAATAATTTGCTGTTCTAAATTATCCCCTTTCCGAGTAAAGTTTCTGTAAGGATCTTTATAAAAGGAAATTGGATTGTGGTTAAAATAAACTTTAATAGCAGGGTCTTGAGGAAGTGGTTTAAGAAGCGTTTCCTTTGAGGATTGCTGAAAATTATTAAATAATGTTATTCCACCAATCAGCAGTAACAAGAGAAAAAGGATGCTTTTGTAGGGAATTTTATCTTTTTTAAGAGCTATAAGATTCAGGATAAATTTCATGATAGTAAGAGAATAAAAATGACATGAATTTCACCCTGTTAACAAACATTTATAAACTAATTCATTAAAATTAGAGTAGGTAATTCTCTCCAATTAATAGTTGTTGATATTTTATAAATTTAGTGTGGAAATATCAAAGAAAACGGTTCATTTAACAATATCTACTCCTTAAAGAAATCCCCAATTCCCATTTTTAAGGGGGACTAGGGGAGAGCGAGTCAGATCTGAAACGGATTGAATTATCAACTATAAATTATTGTGAATAAGACCTCTACTAGTATTGTTTTAAATAACAAGAATAACAAGATGGCAATTGCGGAAGTTAATTTAGTGTTATTGCGATCGCCATCAGTAGTTTCACGACAGCGATCGGTAAGCGGTAACCAGCGCTCGTTATACCTGTTACCGCATCCGTTACCAAAAATCCATCTGTACGCTTACGAATTGATGCCCAGAGGTGGTAATAATTGGGCAAATGAAATATATAAGCTCAAAATAAAAAGAACTAGCTGCCCAGTTATGTGTGTTCTCGCCTAATTTAAAATTATGCAAATTTACCTTGACTACAGTGCAACAACTCCCATTCGCTCAGAAGCTATAGCTGCCATGCAAGCAGCCCTTACCCAACAGTGGGGTAATCCTTCTAGTTTGCATGAATGGGGACAACGGGCAGCAACAGTTGTGGAACAAGCAAGAATGCAGGTTGCTGGTTTGATTAACGCTTGTCAGCCCGAATCTATTGTTTTTACTTCTGGAGGTACTGAATCAGATAATCTCGCTATTATGGGTGTTGCCCGTTTGTACACTCGACCCCAACACATCATTATTTCTAGTGTTGAGCATTCTGCTGTTGCTGAACCAGCCAGATTGTTAGAGGTATGGGGTTGGCAAGTGACTCGTTTGGGGGTCGATTCTAAAGGAAGAGTCAACCCAAAAGATTTGCAGGCAGCGTTACAAGACAATACTGTATTGGTATCAGTTGTTTGCGGTCAAAGTGAAGTTGGTACCATACAACCAATTGAGGAATTAGCGACTATTGCTCGCAGTGCTGGTGTTTTGTTCCATACCGACGCAGTGCAAGCTGTGGGACGCTTGCCAATAGATGTACAAAGTTTACCTGTGGATTTATTAAGCCTTTCAAGTCACAAAATTTACGGACCTCAAGGGGCTGGAGCATTGTATGTAGGTTCTGGTGTGGAGTTAGTACCCATGTTGGGAGGTGGGGGACAAGAACATCGGCTGCGTTCCGGTACTCACGCAGTACCTGCAATTGCAGGATTTGGAGTGGCTGCAGAATTAGCAGCCCAAGAAATGGCTGTGGAAATACCTCGGTTGATTGCATTGCGCGATCGCTTGTTTGCCCAACTTGCCGACATTCCTGGTTTAATCCCTACAGGCGATCTGACAAACCGATTGCCTCACCACGTGAGTTTTTGCCTGGAATATGCAGATGGGGAAAAGCTGAGTGGAAAAACGCTCGTGAGACAAATGAATTTAGCTGGTATTGGTATTAGTGCGGGTGCTGCTTGTCATAGTGGCAAACTCAATCCCAGCCCCATATTATTAGCAATGGGATATGCAGAAAATGTTGCTTTAGGCGCTATTCGTATGACCTTAGGACGTGAGACAACTGAACTTGATGTCGATTGGACGGCAATGGTACTGAAGCAAATTTTAGAAAGATTGACACTGAGCTTCTCTTGAAAAAAGCAGTTATAAAGTCAACTGCACCACCCACAAGAGACGGGGTTTTACACGCGTTTAATAAAGCTGCTCGATCGGCGATCGATAACCAGTGACATTTAAAAGTTGGGAAGTTTTTGGACGGTGGCACAATGGTATCCTTCGCCGTTAAATTCTATATAATTAACAGTAACTTCTACTTTAATAAGTTGACCGTCTTTTGCTTGATGGAGAGTTTCAAAAGTTGAACAGCGCTTCTGTTTCCAGCTTTGCCAGTAGGATTGCCAAAGATCTATTGAAAAATTGGGATCTAGATCGGGAACTGTCATGGTTAATAGTTCTTCGCGAGTATAGCCCAAATGTTGAGTCGCTGCTTCATTAACATAAATAAGTCGCGCATTGGAATTTACAAAATAGATAGCATCTTTATAATTGTCTAAATAAAACTGGGAAAGGTACAGCGCTAATTCTGCTTTTTGGCGATCGCAAATTTCTTGTTGCAGGCGCATATTTTGAGCCGTGAGTTGCTTTTGCAGCCTTCTAATAGTCAAACTATTTTCCACACGAGCAAAAACTTCTTCTTCACTAAATGGTTTGGTAATGTAATCAACACCCCCCACAGCAAAAGCTTTTACCTTATCAAGAACCTCATCTAAAGCACTAATAAAAATCACTGGAATCTCGCGAGTCAGGGGTGATGTCTTAAGACGTTGGCAAACCTCATAACCGTTCATGTCAGGCATCATAATATCCAGTAAAATCAAATCTGGGGGCGCTGCTTGTGCTGTCTTTAAAGCTGTTTGTCCGTTAATCACTCGGCGAACTTCATACCCAAGTTGAGTGAGCATGGCGGATAAAAGTCGCAGATTGTCCGGTGTATCATCTACAACTAAAATATTTGCTTTTGGCGGTTGCTCTTGACGGTTGTTCATCTCAATTGGGTTGTGTTAAATCTATGATTTTATCAATCCGGAAATTTTCAACTAAATCAATTAAGGAATTTGCAAGAGTTGCATATTCTTCTGGTATTTCTTCGATCAAGCTAAAAATTTGCTTCTCATCAGTGCAAAGCGCGGCTTGATGAAGTTGTGTTATCCATTCAGGAGACATAACTCCCAAGGATGAGGGTTCTAGGGTAAAGGACGAAGGCGTTGTTTCATCCTTGCTGCTTTTAACTTCATCCTTGACATCATAGACATAACGAACTCCTAAAAACTGAGCCATTTTTTCTAGAATGACTTCTTCCCGGAAGGGCTTGCGTACAAAATCATCGCATCCCGCAGACAAAACGACAGCTCTTTCCTCATCAAATGCACTTGCTGTCAAAGCAATGATGGTCGTCGCTTGACCTCTTAAATGACCTTTGATGCGTTTAGTTGCTTCATACCCATCCATGACTGGCATCCGCATATCCATTAAAATTAGATGCGGTTCCCAAGTTTCCCACAAACGAATCCCTTCTAAACCATTTTCTGCTCCCCGGACCTCAAAGCCCAGAGATGTCAGCATTTGGAGCAAGAGGTAGCGATTCTCCCATTTATCCTCAACTATCAAAATGCGGTATTTGGGCTGATTTGGAGCGACAGCAAGAACGCGCCGTCGTTTTTGCTGAATTTGAGTTTCCAGCCTTTCCATCGGGACAACTCGTATGTCAAAAGAAAAAATGGTCCCATGACCCAATGTACTGCTTACAGTAATCTCACCTCCCATCAGATGCACGAATTGTTGGCTGATGGTTAAACCCAAACCTGTCCCTTGCTGAGATTTCCGACCAGTTTCTGTCTGAACAAAAGGTCTAAACAATCTCTCCATCTCAGAGGGTGCAATTCCGGAACCAGTATCTTCTACTTCAAAATGAAGTTTACGAGTTGTCGAGATCTTGTATCGTGAGTCTGTATCTAATTGGGGAGCCTGCTGGTTTGTTTGTTCGTTCCCCATTTTCACGCGAACCGCCACACCGCCTTCTTCTGTAAATTTAATCGCATTACCAATTAAGTTGATTAAAACCTGGCGCAATTTGCTTTCATCTGTTTGCACATATCTGGGAACTTCAGGGTAACGCTCAAATATCAGTTTTAAACCTTTAGATTCTCCTTTTTGTCGGAACATCTCCTCTAAGGAGTCCAGCATACCATACATATCAAAACCATTTTCATTCAGTGTTGTTCTGCCCGCCTCAATTTTTGACATGGAAAGCACATCGTTAATTAAGGTTAACAAATGCTCGCCACTGCGACTGATAATTTCAAGTTGTTCGATTTGGGAAGATTGGAAAGATGGATCGCGAGTCAAGAGTTGGGTAAAGCCGAGGATTGTATTGAGGGGAGTCCGGAGTTCGTGGCTCATATTCGCTAAAAATTCACTTTTAGCGCGGTTAGCTGCTTCTGCTTCATGAGCTTTTTGTTCTAATTTGGAACTGTAATTCTCTAGTTGCTGTCGGGAAATTTTTAATTGTCGTGTCAGCCAATAAACTCCAACCAAGAGGAATCCCACCGATACTAGCCCTACTAACACAATTGTTCCTGCTAGTTGACGTGCGGGCAAAAAAGCTTCTTCTTGATGCATTTCTATTAAAAGAGCAAGGTCTTGATCGTTTAGCCAACGGTAAACTCCAATCACTGGTATATTGGCATAGTTTTTATATAAATCTTCTCCACTGATGCCATTCATCGCATCATCTATACCTTTGCTGCTTACACCCTCAGGATATTCTTGAATATTGGAAGATTCTTTAGAGATAAAAGTGTTTTGCGTGATGAGGGAACCAACTAAATAAGTTTCACCGCTTTTTCCCAAACCTTTTCGTTCTCGAACAATTCGATCGATTCTTTCTAAATTGAGATGAGCTAAAATGACTCCCTGGCGAGTCCCTTTAGCATCGCGAAGAGGCGCTGCTAAGGTGACTGATGGTTTATTTGTCTCAGGAGAAACATAAAAAATTGGATCGAAAGAACTGCCCGGTTCTACTGTTTCAATATACGTAATACTGGCTAAAATTTCGTACTCATTTTCACGTCCTTTGTTTGTGGATAAAATGACTTTGTTTGTGCGATCGATAATAAAAATTTCTTTAAAATTTAGTTTGAGTTTAACAACGTTCTTTAAATATTCAGAGAGAATCTCGTGAGAAGTTTTATATTTTGGGTCAGTTATTGGGTTATTTAAGAGTACCTTGACGTTTGCTTGTACATCAGGAAACTGAGTGACAAGCAAAAAATCTCGCTGTTGATCCTCAAACCAACGAGTAATTTCTCCTTCCTTGAGGGTTGCAGTCACGCGCAACTGATTGAAAGCAGACGTTTTTAGCGCCTCCCTCGCTTTAAAAAAGGCGACGCCTCCCACAACACCGACAGTAAATAAAGATAAAATGAGAAATGAACTGGCGACTTTGGTGGTTAAGTGCTGATTCCAAGAATTCATAAATTTACGGATGCTTTTGTCGATCGTGCTGCCTTAATAAGTAAGTTGGTGTTTGTAATTATCATTGGTTTGTAGTTGCGCTTTGCCACGCTAAAGCAAAACTCAGAGCAAAATATAAAGATTTTACTTTTCGTTATAGAGTTTGGTTTTTTGCCGACCTACTTGGGTAAAAATCAATCTTTATTATAAAAGGTATTTCCCAACCATCTTTCCTAGCGTCTAAAGATTGGGAAAATCAAGCTCCACTTATTTTTGGTTCAATACGCACCATCAGGAGCAACTAGCCCAAAAGAAACGTCATACTGTTTTGGATGTTAAACTTAACAGTTAACCCCTTGCACCCGTTATATAAGCAGCTGTCAGGGGATGTTGGGGAGAATTAAAAATTTGCTCCACCTTTCCCGACTCAACGAGCTGTCCAACGCCGCCCTGAACCCAAAATAAGGCAACTTTGTCTGCAATGCGCTTGGCTTGGGCTAAGTTGTGCGTCACAATTATTAAGGTATAGCGCTGACGCAAACTAGTAATTAAATCTTCGACAATCCCACTGGAAATGGGATCGAGGGCGCTACAAGGTTCATCCAAAAGCAGGGCTTCTGGTTGCAAACCCAAAGCTCTCGCTATACACAAACGCTGTTGCTGTCCGCCTGAAAGTGCTAAAGCAGAAGTATGCAATCGGTCTTTGACTTCATCCCACAATCCCACATCCAGTAGGCTTGTTTCTACAATCCTATCAATTTCCTCGCGGTTGCGGATACCGTGTTCTCGCAGTGGTAATTCCATATTCTTCCAAATGGATAAAGGAAAGGGATTGGGTTTTTGAAAAATCATCCCGACTTGACGCCGCAGTGCGGTCGCGTTAATTTTAGGGTTGAGTACCTCTACAGAACCAATCCGAATTGCGCCTTTGACTTGACAGTTTGGAATCATATCTGTCAAACGGTTCAAGCAACTGAGAAAACTTGTTTTCCCACAACCTGAAGGGCCAACTAATGCCAATATTTCCCCTGCATTTACACTCAAGTTAACATTAGCGAAGGCTGTTTTTTGCCCGTATTGTAGAGTTAAATTTTCTGTTTGAATGAATGTTTCAGTCGTTCTATTGCTGGCATTTACTATCATCGGCTTATTGTCGTTCTTTTTATATAGAAAAAAATCTTTTATGCAACCAACGTTCTGCAATCCATGCTGCTGTACCATTAATCAATAGCAATACTAACAGTAATACTAATGCTGAAGCGTAGGCATTAGCATCTCCTCCAGAGATATTCATTGATAAATCAAAAATATGAACCGAAAGAGCACGCCCGGAGTCTAGCAGCGATTCTGGCATCCTATCTACGTATCCACTTGTAAAAATTAGAGCAGCAGTTTCTGCGATCGCCCGACCAATACCAAGCACCAATCCCACAAGCAATCCAGGAACCGCAGCAGGTAACAACAATTGAAATAGAGTGGTCGTGCGGGAGAAGCCAAGGGCTGCGGCTCCCAATCTATATTCATTTGGAACAGCGCGAAATCCTTCTTCTGTAGAACGAATTAAGATTGGTAGCACCATACACGCCAAGGTCAATCCTCCCGACAATATGGAAAACCCCAGCCCTAAAACTTTACAAAAAAAGACATTGCCAAACAATCCAAAGACGATAGAAGGGACCCCAGCCAGTACATCTAAACTACGCCGCACCATAGCACCAAACCAGTTTTGTGTTGGGGTAAACTCGGCTAGCAAAACAGCCGTACCAATACCAATGGGAATGGAAACTGCCATACAAACTCCCATAATCAAGAAAGTAGAAACAAGAATGCTCGCAATTCCCCCCTCTCTACCCGCGTTTTCCGGTTCGGTCGTTAGAAATTTCCACGACACATGCCCCATACCATGCCAAAGAAGATCGCTGAGTATCCAAAAAAACAGAGCAGTCACCAAAACAGCAGTTGTCCAAACAACAATTGCAGGGAGCCAATCTTTGGAGCGTAAAATGGGTTTAGTCATAAATTTTTCCCTGACTGATAACTTCTGCAACAGCAACCAGTAATACAATCGCTCCCATTAGCACCAACCCGCTCACAAACAATGCAGAACGGTGATCCCCTGTAGCGTATGCCATTTCCAAGGCAATATTAGCTGTTAGTGTTCGTATGGGGTCAAACAGACTTTTTGGAACTTGTACGACATTACCGCACACCATTAAAATTGCCATTGTTTCTCCAATCGCACGACCAGTTTCAAGAATTAAACCTGTGAATAATCCCGATCTGGCAGATGGAAATACAACTTTGCGAATGGTAGCCCAACGGGATAATCCCAAGGCTGTAGCTCCTTGAAGGTAAGAGGTTGGGACTTTTGCCAAACTTGCATCAGCAACAAGTGCAATGGTTGGCAGTATCATCACTGTCAGAATAGCAATGCCAGCAATAAGGCTGGGTCCTGGTGGATGTATCTTGCTAATGGAAGGAACGAGCACTACCAGTCCCCAGAAACCATAAACTACAGAAGGAATTCCCGCTAATAGTTCTATTAAGCGGCGATAGAGCTTTGCGACTGCTTTTGGAGCGTAAAATTGGCAAAAAACAGCAGACAAAATTCCAACTGGTGTAGCAATTAGCACAGACCCAAGCATCGCCAAGAGTGTACCCAAAAGCATGGGGAAGAGATTATACAGCCCTACAGTTGGGTTCCAAGAAGAGTCGGTAAAAAATCGAGTGAGCCCTATATGGTTGAGGACTGGTAACGACTCCAAAATCAAAAAGACGATAATTAAAAGTGCGATCGCTCCTGCTATTACGGTGAGGAAGCGGAGTATCCAAACTAACCATAGGTCATTTGGAAACGACAACAAAGTTTTGCTTTTTAACAATGTCACTTACCTGTTGCGATTGTGCGAAATTAATAAATTCTTTTGCCAGTCCTTGAGGTTCAGTTTTGGTTACAAAGTTAAGAGGGCGGGAAATAGGAAAAGTACTATTTTGCACGTTGGCTGTTGTCGCCGTCACACCACCAACAGGTAGCAGTTTAATCGAGCTTCCACCAGCCACGCTATTTTCAGCCGACCCAATAGAAACATAGCCAATTGCATTGGGGTTTCCTGCTACAGTCTTAATTCCCTGCTCGTTATCACCAATGACCACTTGCGCTTTGATATCGGTATTTTTTAGTTTGAAGTAGTGGGTAAACAATTCTAGGGTAGAACGCCCTTCTGCTTTATTCACAACCGCAATCACCCCATCCTTACCTCCCACCTGCTTCCAGTTTGTCAATTTACCAGTGTAAATATTTACGACTTGCGCGTCAGTTAGAGATGACACCGGATTGTCTTTGTGAAGAATTATCGTCACTCCATCACTGGCTATTGGGAATGCTTTTAAATCTTGTTCTTCTGATTTCAAAGCACGGGAAACCATACCAATATCAGCTACTCCCTGACGAGTATCGGAAATACCGCGAGAAGACCCCCCCGATTGGACATCAATTCGTACACCTGGATGTTTGGATTCAAACTGCTTGCCAATTTCTGCTGCTAACGGTGCTACCGTGCTGGAACCAGTCAGTACAAGTTTGTCTTGAACCTTACTTGCTGTTTGGTTTGCTGAAGAACAGCTTTGGAGCCAAACACAGCTCAGCAGCCCCATTCCAACAGAAACCAAAAATTGCGATCTTTTTAGCATAATCAAATCGAACTACAAATTTTCTTGAAAATAGAGAACACAACAACCAAGGTTTAAAGCTTTGCTTGCAGTCAATTCCACTTCTGGAGCCAAGCGGTAAAGAACCGCTTTTCCATCACGCTCTTGCACAACCAACTTTGCCCGACGCAAAACTTGCAAATGATGGGAGAGCAGGCTTTGTTCCAAACCCAAAATTGCGTTCATCTCCCCCACATACCTCGGACTGTTCATGAGGAGTTGTAAAACTGACAGACGGGTGTCATCTCCCAGTATCTTGAGCTTTTCTACACAGTCAATTTGCTTCTTTGTTCTGTTTTTCATATTGTCTCCATACCGTTTGTTTTTCTAGTTTTCAGCTAACAGAACATCTCTTGCAGAGGTATTAGCCAAAAATTAAAAATTGCGATCGCAATTCAAGAACGATTCATATGAATTTTCATTCATTTTTTACATACAAAAGGCTACCTTGATGAATTCTAGTTAATGTGAGGTCTGTCAATCTCACGTTTAATGAATCTTTGGAATACCTGAATTTAATAACTAGTACATATCATTAGCACGACAATTATCTAAAAGTGCGTTCAGTTGTGCTACAACTTTCCAAGGATTGCGACCTTTAAGTAAAGCAACAATTGCCGCTTCATACGGATTTCTTCCCGTCCGCTTTACGGATGCAATTGCCTCTGAGTTGGATAATCCTCGTCTACTCACTAACCAAGCCGCTAGAACATGTCCCGTTCGACCAATCCCGCCAGAACAGTGGACGACGACCTTCTCCCCAAGCTGGTCTGCTGCTGCTAGGAACGGCAGAATCTTTTGGAGCAAGGTTTCACTGTTAACAAGTTGAAAGTCTTCAATCGGTGCCCAACAAACTCGTTCTACCCCAAATACCTGTTGGTAGGTTCCTAAGAGATCTGAGTAACGCGCTAGCTGGAGATCGGGAAGCAAGCAGCAAACCCGTTGTATACCATGACACTTTACAAAGTGAATCCAGTCGGATACGTTTTGGGCAGAATACCCCGGTCTTGAGGCACCAAAAACGATTGGTTCGAGGTCACTTGCAGCCGCAAAGTTATATCTCCTTTTAACCATTTCTTTGAAACTGACTCCAGATAATACCGACAATGTTTAAGGTGCTTTCAATAAACCTCACACTTCTTCGCGATCGCGCTCAATGTTTGAGGTGAGGTCTATTTTGACTTCCTCGAACTTATCTATGTTTACAGTTTCCGTTCCCTCCTATCTCAGTTAATCAGTGCTTGGCAGTCTGATTTCTTAAATTAACAATAATTTATGTTTAACTTTTACTTAACTTATACTAAAGGAGTAAGCTGCTATTTTAGAAGCCATTCTGGCGGTACGAGCGATTCATATATGTCTATGCCCCAAAAGTCCGAAACCACTGTTCTCATTTTGGCTCTGCTTATTACAGTGGGATTAGTAGGAGGTGGTGTTTGGTGGTTCATGAAGCACTCAGGTCTTGATATAGGTGGTTTAGCCAACAATCAATCGCAACCACTAGGGCAGTCCAAAGTTGAAAGTTTTTCCTCCGTACAGAACGTACCATCTGGAGTGTTTAACTACGGTGGTAGCACGAGTTGGGTCTCTATCCGCAAAACAGTAGATCCGGTTATTGAAAACGTATGGCCTCAGTTTCGCTTGCGCTATACCGATCCCGATCGCAGTGCTCCTAGTTCTCAGACAGGTATCCAGATGTTGTTAGACAATCAACTCTCGTTTTCTCAATCTTCTGTTCCGATTCCCAATGAAGCATACGAGCAAGCGCGACAGCGGGGTTTTTCGCTTCAAGAAATACCTGTGGCAATTGATGGCGTTGCGATCGCTGTTAACCCAAGCTTGAATATCAAAGGTTTAACTGTAGCCCAATTTAATGATATTTACGCAGGCAAAATCACCAACTGGAACCAAGTGGGTGGTCCAAACCTAAAAATTATACCCTACGGTAAGAAAGACCGAGATTCTGGGAGTCATATTGTATTTATGCCAACGACAACAGAGGCTTTGCGTCAAGTAGCGGTCAATCCTGGGGGGATTTATTACACCTCTGCGCCCTTGGTAATATCGCAGTGTAACGTTAAGCCTTTGCCAGTGGGTCGTAACTCCAATGAACTCGTTTCTCCTTACAAGCTACCTTTTATTCCCCTGTCTCAATGTCCGCAACAACGCAACCAAGTCAACGTAGAAGCCTTTTTAAGCGGTCAGTATCCCCTAAGTCGGCGATTATTAGTGGTGATTAAACAGAACAATCAGCTTGACCAACAAGCAGGTGAAGCTTATGCTCGCTTACTACTGACCGCTCAAGGACAGGAATTAATTACAAAAGCTGGGTTTGTCAGCATCCGCTAGTGAGTTTGCTCCTGTACTACCGTTGCAAACTACGGGGATCGAGGGCATCCCTCAGCCCATCACCCAGTAAGTTGAAAGACAGCACTGTCAGAATAATTAAAATAGCTGGCGGCCAGATAAGCCAAGGTTGCAAGACTAGAATAGAAGCGTTGGTTGCTAGAGATAACATATTGCCCCAAGAAGGATCTGGCTGCTGAATTCCCAATCCAATCAGACTGAGTACGGCTTCTGCGCCGATGAAACCGGGAATAGCGAGAGTCGCAGAAATAATGATGTAAGTGGCGGTTTGTGGCAGTACGTGACGAAGGATAATGTAAAGCGGTTTGCCTCCCATCGCTTTAGCGGCTTGGACATATTCTCTCTCTTTAATGGAAAGCACTTGTCCGCGTATAACCCGTGCTAATCCTGCCCAACTGATAAAGGAAGTAATGACAATAATCAGTAAGAAGCGCTGGGTGTTAGATATACCCGGTGGTAAGACTGCTCCTAAAGTGACCAAAAGATAAATGCTGGGGAAAGTCATCAGCACTTCAGATAAGCGCATGATAATACTATCTGTCCAGCTACCAAAATATCCAGAGATTCCACCTATAATCAGTCCCAGGGGAAAAGTAAGTAAGACTCCTATAAGACCGATAAACAAGCTGATTCGACCACCAACAAGCAAGCGACTTAATTGATCGCGTCCTTGGTCATCCGTACCGACAAGGTTAAACTTTGCTTCACCATCAGCACCAAATAGATGCCAATTTAACGGAATACCGGGAATGATATCGACTTCTTCCCATTTAGGCGGGAGGGGTAGGCTTAACTGAAATAAACGGTAAGTAGAGCCTTGTACGAAAAGTCTTAAGGGTGAAGGCTTTTTGAAGTTGACAATCAGTTCGCGATCGCCTGTTTCTAAATTGGTTTCGCCCTGAGTTGTGGGATAAACGTGAGGACCAATAAATTGTTTTGATTCTTGAGAAACCCAATAAACGCGAGTTGGTGGCAGTAGAGAACCGTTTGGTTGAGAGGCATAGGGGTCATAAGGGGCGACAAAGTCAGCTGCAATGACCAGTGTGTAGAAAATCAAGAGCACAATTGCCCCAAATTTTGCTAAAGGATTTTTTTTAAGTCTGTGCCACCAATTCATAGGAATTATGAATTATAAATTATGAATTATGAAATTATATAGTAATATTCATAATTCAGCATTCTTAATTCATAATTCCTTATGCACGCAGTTTCTCCATCAGCAAGAGGTTATCTTCTTGAGATTTTTCGTGTTCTACAACGAACACGTTAGAGTAAAGATTGGCAATAATTTGTTTGCCTTGTTGGGTGAGAGAAAGGTAACGTAACGCATCGTGAATGTATTGATAGACGACATTCCAATAAAACTTGGCGTAGTTTTTGCGTAAGTCAGCCGGGTTTTGATAACCCAATACCTTATTCATCCCAGTCTCTTCAAACTCATAAAATAAGGAAGTAATCTTTTTTAAATAACGGGGGTCGCTTAACTGACCGATTAAATCAGCCGCACGCACCAACCCTGCAAAGCTATGCGTATCTTGGTGGTCATCGACAGCTGGTACTGGGAAGCGAGTTAATTCAATATTTCTCTTAATTACCTCAGAATCGATCAGTTTATGACCGCCAAAACGTTCATCTATAAAGAGTTTAGCTCTATCAACGTGATAAGGCGTGAGGCTGGCATCAGACGCACCTGGTGACAGACTAATCATTTTTCCGTCTTTACCCGTACCATACAACCCTTCTTCTTCTCGGTCTTGACGGCATACCCCTTTCACATAACCAATGTCATGGCAAAGTAAGGAAATAATAAAATGCAACCAGTCTTCACTGGAAACCCCCCCTTCACGTATATGTTTCCCACGCAAAATTTCTTGCCCAACTAAAGTGACTAAGATGGAATGTTCTACGTTATGATACAAAGCATCACTGTTGGCAATATTTTCCAAAGCCATGTTACCTGCCCAAGCTATGATATCTTGGTAATCATGCTTGTAACAGCCATAGGTACGAGTGTATCCTTCACGAATTTGCTGGACAAAATTATCTATTAAAATCTCAGTTGCATTAAACATAGTAATAACTCAAGTGATAAGATTTTTTTATCGATTCTCTTAATTTTTCATAATTAGATGATAAATCCGGAGTAGACAAGTATCCCCTTGAACGCTTTTATGGAACAGATTCCCTGGTGACTTGGCAAACAACCAATTCACTAGTAAATCTTTCTGACTTTAGCACAGCAATAAAGCAGTGACCAGTGACCCGACGGCTTACTGTTTACCAGCCACTGCTAAAGATATGACTTTTGTCATGGGTATATTCCGGGGAATCACACAACCGGAAGCAGGAGAAATACGTCATATTTAATGTACAGCAATCATTTTTAAACTTTCTTAAGCAAAGCTGCTTATCGAGGTTTGCTAGAAAGCGGAGGCATCATACTGTGGGTGAAGAGAGTTTATCGAAACTAGAACTAGAAGAGTCAGTGGTGGTAAAAGACGCCATTAGGGAAGAGGAAATAACGGTTCCAAAGCAAGGTAACCCTTGGCTAATACCGTTGTTAGTAGGTACGGGTCTGGGTGTTGCTCTCTCCTTTGGAGGAATGCGCCTTTTCAGTAATCTTTCGGTGAACCAACAACCAGTTGCAACTAAATCGGTGGCAATAGCACCAAACATGACTGTCACTGTTGCACTAGTGGAAACAACCCGTGTTGCTCGTACATTGTATGCAACGGGAAGTGTAGCAGCACGCGATCTAACTCCAGTTTTACCCCAAGCAAATGGTTTGCAAATCAAACAAATTCTTGTGAAGGAAGGAGAAAAAGTCAAAGTCGGTCAAGTGATGGCTATCTTAGACGATTCTCTTCTTAAAGACCAAATTCGGCAAGCACAAGCGGAAGTAGAGGCAAAACAGGCGGATGTTGCTTCCAAACAAGCTGATTTGATATCGAAACAAGCAGCAGTATCATCGAGCGAAGCAGTTGTTGCTTCCAATCAAGCAATTGTCCAGCAAAAATTAGCTGACTTAGCTCAAGCTAAAGCAAAATTGAGAGAAGCACAACTCAATTTCGATCGCAATCAAAAATTATCGAATGAAGGAGCAATTAGCCTCCAACAATTTGATACTGCTACAACAAATTTGGCAACGGCAAGAGAGGCAGTACGCCTTGCAGAAGCCAATATAAAAAGCGCTCAAGCCAATGTTAAGAACGCTCAAGCGAACATTGGCGGTGCATTGGCAGGTGTCAATATTGCTCGAGCTAATATTAATAGCGCCCAAGCGAATGTCAGGAGTAGTGCGGCTAAAATAGGACAACTCAAAACTCAACTCGGACAAACTGTGGTTCGCGCCCCTGTCTCAGGAGTTGTGGCAGAAAAATTGGCACGAGTTGGAGATGTGACAGGCGTACCGCCACAAACTCAAGTTGGAACTGTAGTTGGTGGAACACAAAAATTGTTCTCAATTATTCAAGATGGCGAGTTGGAGTTACTTGCACGAGTCCCAGAAATTCAATTGCCACAAGTCCGAATTGATGCACCCGTGCAAGTCACTTCCGCTTTGGATAGTCGGGTGAAATTGGAAGGAAAAGTGAGAGAAATAGAACCTGTTGTCAATCAGCAAAGGCGCGAAGCAACGGTAAAAATTAATTTACCTGCTACGACTTCTTTGAAACCAGGTATGTTTGCTCGTGCTGCTATTACTAGCACAACAACAACAGGTATTGGTGTACCGCAAAAAGCCGTATTACCACAATCTGATGGCAGTGTCATCGTATTCATGCTATCGGGTGAAGACACCGTTCGCGCCCAAAAAGTAGAACTAGGAGAGGTTCTTATTGGTGGCAGAGTGGAAGTTAAAAAAGGATTGCAACGTGGCGATCGCATCGTTGTTCAAGGTGCTGGTTATCTCAAAGATGGTGACAAAGTACGAGTCGTTAATGCTGATAGTTAATTTCTCACTCATAAATAAATGGGCCTAAGGCATTGCATAACAGCTGTACGGGCGCAAGGTCGCCGCGCCCCCACTAACAACCTACTACTCACAAAACTTCCATGTCTTTCAATGTTTCAGCTTGGTCGATAAAAAAGCCAGTTCCAACAATAGTATTATTCTTGATTTTGACGATAGTGGGTTGGTTTTCTTTCCAATCTTTAGGGATTGATACTAACCCTAATATTGATGTTCCAACAGTACAGGTAAAAGTCACGCAACCGGGGGCGGGACCTGCGGAATTGGAATTTCAAGTTACTAAAAAAATTGAAGACGCTGTGGCGGGGCTGGGTAACATTGACGAATTGCGATCGACAGTCACCGATGGCGTTTCTACAACGACCATTAATTTTGTGTTGGGGACAAACACAGACCGCGCTACAAATGATGTTCGCAATGCTGTCTCCCAAATTCGTCAAAACCTTCCCCAAGACATTAATGACCCTATCGTGCAACGCGTAGACTTTGCTGGGGGTGCTATTCTAACCTATGCAGTCAGATCTGATAAGCGTTCTGTAGAGGAATTAAGCAATCTGGTTGACCAAACTATCAGCCGTGCGTTGCTAGCGGTGCGAGGGGTAGCACAAGTGAATCGGATAGGTGGAGTGAACCGAGAAATTCGGATTAACTTAGATCCGGCTCGCTTGCAATCTTTAGGTATTACTGCTACTCAAGTCAACGAGCAGATCCGGGCTTTTAACATTAACTTACCAGGTGGGCGTGCAGAACTCGGTGGTAGCGAACAAAATATTCGTACTCTCGGTAGTGCTGCTAGCGTACAAGTTTTACGAAACTACGAAATTGTTTTACCTGGAGGTGGTTCTGTACCTTTGTCTAGCTTGGGAACGGTAGAAGATAGCTACGGTGATGTGCGACAATCTGCAAGCTTGAATAACAAACCTGTGGTTGCGTTCCAAGTCCTGCGAAGTACGGGTAGTGTTATGGTGACAGTGGAAGAAGGTGTCAAAGCATCTGTCGAAAAACTGCAAAAGACCCTTCCCCCTGATGTTAAGTTGGACTTAATTTTTACAAGGGCTGCTTTTGTTAGGGACTCTTACCAAAGTACAATTGATGAATTAATCCAAGCTTCAATACTGGCAGTCATTGTTATCATGGCATTTTTACGTGACTGGCGAGCAACATTAATTACGGCTGTAGCATTGCCACTCTCCATGATTCCGACCTTTGCCGTGCAGTATGCTTTGGGTTATACTCTTAACAACATGACCTTACTGGCACTTGCCCTAGCAGTGGGTAACCTAGTAGATGATGCTGTCGTAGAAATTGAAAACATGGAACGGCACATGTCAATGGGTAAGTCAGCAAGGCAAGCAGCTTTTGACTCATCTGATGAAGTGGGTTTGGCTGTGATAGCAAGTGCAGCAACAATTATTGCCGTATTTCTACCTGTTGCTTTTATGGGTGGTATTCCCGGTCAATTTTTCCAACCCTTTGGTCTGACTGTTGCTGTTTCTACCATCTTCTCAACTTTGGTAGCCAGGATGATTACGCCAATGATGGGGGCGTATTTGATGAAGGATAAGCATCCGAACAGAGAAGGTGAGAATGGCAAGTTCTCCCATTCCCCCACTCCACACCTTTCCTCCTCCCGTCAGCGTTTCCGACCCTACAAATCCCTGCTCAGATTCGCATTGCGTCACAGGTTAACTACGATGGGGATTGCGATCGCATTCTTCATTGCTAGTTTGATGCTTGTTCCTCTCATTCCCAAGGGATTGGTGGATGGTGGTGATATAGGAATTTCTATTATCTCCGCAGAACTCCCCCCCGGTTCTTCTTTGGAAGATAGCAAACAGGTCGCAACCCAAATCACCAACCTTGTTAAGGACAATCCCAATGTTTTGAGTGTGCTGTCTGTAGAAGATATAAATACTGCAACACTTACACTTCGGTTGAAGCCTAAAGAAGAAGGGCGAAAAGTTTCTCAAGTAGAGTTTGAGAAATCCGTGCGTCCTCTGCTAGAACAAGTTCCGGGTGCAAGAATTGGTTTCCAAAGTGCTGGTTCTGTTGGTGGTCGCAAGGATTTAACTTTACTCTTACGCAGTGAAAATCCCGAAGCCTTAATCCAAGCCGCAAATGCGATCGAAAAACAAATGCGGGGAATACCGGGATTGGTAGAGATATCTTCGAGTGCAAGTTTGGTGAAACCAGAGATTTTGGTTGTTCCCGATCCGCAACGGGCGGCTGATTTAGGAGTCTCGGTGCAATCTATTGCCCGCACTGCATCTCTTGCTACGATTGGAGATAATGATGCTAGCTTGGCAAAATACAATTTACCCGATCGCCAAATCCCCATCCGCATCCAAATTGACCCCAAAGCCCGTGAGGATCTCACGACTCTCAAAAATCTTCAAGTTCCCACTTCTAACGGAGGTGTCGTTCCCTTAGTGGCGGTTGCAGATATCCGCTTTGGCAGCGGACCCGCAAGTATAAACCGTTTCGATCGCACCCGTCAAGTTTCTTTAGAAGCGAACTTAGAAGGAATTTCCTTGGGAGATGGTTTGAAAGCAGTCAATCAACTACCTGCTATGCAGAAGCTACCTCCAGGAGTCACGTTGCAAAACTCTGGTGATGCCAAAATTATGTCTGACATCTTCGGTCGTTTTGGCGGTGCATTGGGGCTTGCTTTAATGTGTATCTATGCAATTCTCGTTTTGTTGTATAATAACTTCCTCCACCCCATAACAATTATGGCTGCGTTACCTTTCTGTTTGGGTGGCGCGTTGGTAGGTTTGATGCTCGCACAAAAAGCCTTGGGAATCTATGCTTTGATTGGTATTGTGTTGTTGATGGGGATTGTCACAAAAAATTCAATTCTATTAGTTGACTACACGATTATCAACATGGAGGAAGGAAAAACCCAACGTCAAGCACTGATAGAAGCAGGAGTATCCCGTTTGCGCCCAATTATGATGACTTCACTAGCAACCATCGCAGGTACTGTTCCCCTAGCATTGGGAATTGGTGCTGGTGCAGAAGTCCGTCAATCAATGGGTGTTGCTATCTTGGGAGGTTTTACCACTTCTACTTTGCTAACCTTGGTAGTCGTACCCGTGTTGTTCTCATATATTGATGATTTCCAAAACTGGATGCTGAATATAGTTAAACACGGTTTTGGGATGAAGAAAAAGCAACGGCGAAATGTTGCTGAAGGGAACAACGTGGTAAGGGATTTGCCGCCTGCTAACTGAAATGAGATATTTTGCTTCGGCTTAGATCTCTAACTTCCGTAAGGGTCTTGTTGGCAAATTAATGAATCAGAACGAGCAACTTTTTCCCAGGTTCCGCCTGGGAAAGTCCTTTGCAATTTCATTATTCAATAATTCCAATCAATATTTGCATTAAAACATCTAAATCATCAGGCACGCGATACAAACTAATGTCCTGAGTAATATGGAGATGTTGTTGTTCTAATAAACCAAAACGCCAAGTATCACCTACTGTAACTGCACCATAAAGAATATCTTGTTCTTCTGCTATTGCCAAAGCAATTAACTCTGCTGATAGTTGAGTAAAACCTCTTGATAAATCGTCGTTTTTAGCTTCAACTACCAGAAAACTTTTACCTCTTTCATCTGCGTTCATATTTCGCAGTAAATAATCTAGATTACCTTTGAGTCGAGAATTTACCTGGAGAGGATATTCTAAACGCATTTGACACTTACAAAAACGCGCTAGTTCCGAAAGTACTGGTGCTACCATAATTTCTCGACGTGCAGTTTCGCTCGATAAAGTAACTAGTGGTAACAACTCCTCAATTTGCTGACGTAATTCAGGTAAACGTTGTGGTATGCGTTGAGAAGAAGGTAAAGTAATACGCGCTCGTGAAAAGCTATAACCTAATTCAGCTAAAATATCTTCTGTTTCATAAGGTAACTCGAAGTAAGAACGAAAAGTGTAACTAGTTCCTTCTTGTAAAATTTTTGGTTTAGACATAACAAATCCGACATCCAGCTAATAAGAAAGCGTCCTAACTGTTTTACACAGTAGAGCCAACTTAGCTTAATTATAAGTATATTGATTCGTTTTCTCCTTGGTCAAATTCAGCCTGTGCCTCACGTCTAAAGACAATGAGCTTCTTCATTGACGCAACTTTTTAACATAACTTTACATTGTGTCCCATTTTGCATTCGCTACTTTTACCCGTGTAGCGAACAAAAAATACTGAGAAGTTAAATTCGTTTTTCTTATATCAATTTATGATAAATGTGGCAAGATGACAAAAGTTCAAGCCCTGTATCAAGCACAACTAAAATTATTGATATCTTGTAAAGAAGTTTACCACACGCTAGCCGAGATTAAAAAATTGTGCTACAATACTAAATTAAATAACAATACTAACTATTTGCGGGTGTAATTCAGTGGTAGAATGTCACCTTCCCAAGGTGAACGTCGTGGGTTCGAGTCCCATCGCCCGCTTTTAATATTTGTTCTAGAGCGACAAATAATTCGTCGTCACGGACAAATAATTTGTCGCTCTACACGTCTGCTAATTTTCTTCATAAGAAAGTTGTTTCAGTTAATAAAGCGCACAGATTTGGCTACCTTAAGAAATAGTCTGTTTTCCGCACAATATATTTCCCAAAACAAATATAACAGCAGTTTTTCAATACGTTTTTAACCCGATATAAACTTATTTAAAATTTACATAAAAGACAAGTTTTAATAAACAACATATTGCTTCATTGTGACGAAACCATGGCGACATCAACACATAAATTACTCAGTGCTACGTAGAAAATTTATTAAATATTAAAACTGACGCAAAGCCCCTCTTAAAAAGTATGGCTGTTTCATTCCCTATAAGGACTGAATTTACAAGCGTATGAACCAAAAAAATCAGGTAGTTCAAAAATTTTGTTTGCTCATGAGAAGAGCGATGCCTTCGGCAAGCTGCGCTAACGCACTTAAATTTAGTGATTGAATTTGTCATTTTTCGCTCACCGACTGCCGAAAATTTCTGGCTAATACTCTTGACAAAATCCTTAAGAGAGTGAATGAAACAGCCCTGCCCTTAAAAAGGGGGGTCATTGGTCATTGGTCACTGTTAAACTCTGTCCGGAACTGACTGACAACTTTATCTAATCCTATGGAGTGTGCTGCTTTAAAAAGAATTCGATCGCCCTCTTGTACAAATGTCTTTAACCTATCGACCAACTCTCCGTGAGTTGAAAAGCATTCACAGGGTACGCCTTCTGCACTTTCAGCTATAGCTTGGGCATCATTTCCATCCACCAAAACTAACAAAGCGTCTAGGTTTAATTTTCGCACTGTTTCTCCTACTTTTTGGTGAATGTGATGCGATCGCTCTCCCAATTCTTTCATTGCACCAAGTACGGCTATCCGTCGATGACCGGGTGTTTCTGCTAGTAAGTTTAATGCTGCTTGCATTGCTTCTGGTGCAGCATTATAGGTTTCGTCTAAAATAACCACATCATTGGATAAAGTAAAACGCTGCGATCGTCCTCCTGGCATTTCGACCATCACACCCAATTCTAAAAACGACCAATCTATATCCAGCACTTGCGCGACTGCTAAAGCTGCTAGAAAGTTGGTTGCATTGTGGCGTCCGGGTAAAGGTAAGGGTAACTGTATCCCACCAACTTCAATGGTTTCACTATCAACGAGTCTGCCTTGGATATCACCACCCGACAAACCGTAGGTTAAAACTTTTCCCTGCCACACTTTCGCTGCTGTTTCAATTAATAACGGACAATCATGGTTGAGAATTGCTACACTATCTTTAGGCATTTCTGCAAGCAACTCACATTTTGCTCGAGCGATCGCTTCCTCTGAACCCAAAAGCTCAATGTGTGCCGTGCCAACGTTAGTAATCACTCCGATAGTGGGATTCGCTATGTGAGTGAGTTCGGCTATTTGTCCTGTTCCGCGCATCGCCATTTCAATGACTGCAAAATCGTGTTCCGGAGCCAATTGCAGCAGAGTTTTTGGCACTCCAATTTCATTGTTGTAATTGCCATAGGTTTTCAGGGCTTTTCCTTTTGTCGCCAAAACAGCAGCAATAAGTTCCTTAGTAGTGGTTTTACCTACAGAACCCGTGACCCCAATAACTGGAATCTGAAACTGCTCCCGCCACCATCTACCAATTTTCTGATAAGCTAAGAGCGTATCGTTGACTTGCAAGATAGGAAATTCAGCATTCTCATATTCAAAATCGACAACAGCCGCCAAAGCACCCTTGTCTATTGCCTTTTGAATAAATTCATGTCCGTCAAATTTTTCACCGCGTAAAGCTACAAATATTTCACCAGGCTTGATAATACGGCTGTCTGTTTGTATACCGATGCTCGATTTTGCTAGCTCATTTTCAGATAAATTGGCCGAGCGGGCAGAAAGAATTTTAACTAGTTGGCTGAGAGTGATAGAAAAAGACATATTTTCTAAATTTTAATCTTCGTGACTTCACTTAGGGCGTACCCCGCCCATAAGTAGGACAAGATTCCTTAAATGTTAATACTGTTCTAAGTTTTCCGGAACAGCCCGGAAATTTTAACAGCGATCGCATGACTCTCTGACCAGCCATGTATGTAGAGCCAAAAGAGATAAAACTCCTTTGGCAAGCCTAATGTATAAAAATCTCTTGAACTGAGTCTATATGAGTTTTGGCTGTTATGAAAATCTCTCTTCCCGATTTCCGCTCCCTATTCTCTATTTTCAAAATAGAAAAGCATTAGCCCCTGTTTTTAATTACCATCACTTCCACAATTTGGGTAGCAATGTTACGAGAAATATCCAAAGCATGACACAAGTCGTTCAAGAAATCCTGCTCTTCTCGAGTCACGATACCGTCAGCTAGCACCAAATCCGAAGCGACTGCGAAAGCTGCTTCCCTCAAGTCGTAAGGTAAAGATTCCTTTGCTAAGTTAAACAAAGCGTCTAAACCGTCTCTTCTTAGAATACCAAGAAGCTTGTCGAACATTCTGTTGATGACATCATTGGAATAACTTCTGAAGAGCTTCATCCGAGACAGCGTAGCAGAAATACTACGAGCCTCCTCATCAGAAAGATATCCGTCTGAGGCAGTTGCAGCCAAGGTGATAGCAGCAAATGCTTCTGCTGGCGTAAGGATGTCGTAGACTTGGCTGTGTGCGCCAAACACTTTGTCAAATAGACCCATTGTTGTTTACTCCCTAATTGGTGTCTCATCAGCAGTGCCTCTACCCGTGCTTGGATCGCTGTTGGTGGATAGTGCAGCGCTATGAGACTCTTATGCTTTAGTGTTCCCAAGATTTTTCACAAACGAACACTTCTGCTTTATGGTTCTTGACAAAAAACACACTTTTCGCTAAAGGGAGTAAAACTTCTGGTATACGTAAAATTTATTAGTATCAAATTAGGTAAGTAGATCCTAATTCAATCGCTTTGTGTCTACCCGATCGCCCGATTTTTCAATGGTTTCGATGATTGCCAAACCTATGCCAGAAACAGCAATAAGTAAGAAAACCGAAGCCAGGAAGGCGTTTACAAGTATCCGAAGGGCATCGTCGAAGAAAATGTAGCTGCTCATTGTCCGATCTTTTTAACTCAATGGTGCTAGTACTTACAGATTTCTTCACACCTTGATAAGCGTTTTTCGTGATGAAATACTAGCATAAGCATCTTAACAAAACTTTAGCTCTTTCATAACGATGTTTATACTTTTTCTTGTTCGTGCTTGGCTCGATTTTTGTTACCAGAGTTTGGGGTAAGTAAAAAGCTTGTCTTGCAGTTTCCTGTATTTTTACTGAGCTTCATCTTAAACCTTCTAGTACTTTTAGATAATCATTATTACATCTAGAAAAGAAGCAACTAGCTAAAGGTAGTTGTTATCACTTGTATCTATAAGTCAAATGATAGATAACACCTCTTCTACCTTTTGACAGATGAGTCTGGTATTAGTATGGTTTCACCTTGGCAAACTCCTCTCCCGCAGTATGAGTACGCAACGAGCCGCGTCGTTGTCTACTTTTACAGCAGCAGATTGTGCTTGTGGACTCCAATTATGTTTTCCCCCTTGGTAGAAGCTATCTCGCTTTACCATAAGGGATGCCTCTATGGGTTAGAATTTTTCATCTTTCCTGCTGATTTAAATCCTTTGGTTTTCCCGAGCAATTTACTCAATGAGACTCAACTTTTTAGATCGAAGAACTGTTTTGCTAAGCCTTATGAGCTATGTTCTTTGCCTATTCCCTAGAAAAGTTATGCCGAGTTTGATAAGTTGGCTTGTGCAGTAGAATCCGAGGTTAATTCCTACGATAGAAGCACGTATTTCCGCGCAATTGTAGAATTTCTGAGTTGATTGGCAATAAAACCGCGATCGCGCTTTCCAGGAATGACAATTACCCTGAAAAATTCTGAAATTCAACTTTCCATTAGACCAGACCTTGGCGGTCGCATCGACCAGTTGCAAGATTTGAAAACAGGACACGAGTGGCTGTGGCATCCTTCAGATTACGATCCACAGCTATCCCGCAACCTTGAAGTGGGTGCATCTTTTGATGGCAATTGGACTGGTGGTTGGGATGAAATTTTTCCCAATGATGCGGCGGGTGTTTTCCAGAATCGGCACTTGGTCGATCACGGTGAATTGTGGTCGCAAGCTTGGGAATTGTTGGAAAAGTCTGATTTAAGTGTCAAGATGGCACTTGCTTGTCAAACAGTACCAGTGCAGGTAGAAAAAACCATTACTCTTGATGAAAAGCAAGCAAAAGCGACTATAAAGTATTTGTTTAAAAATCAGTCGGAAGAAACCATTCCGTTTTTATTTAAGCAACATACAGCTGTAGCTATTGAAGAAGGAGATGAAGTTCTCCTTCCAGACTGCACTATTGAGCCTGCTGTTCTGGAATTCAGTAAAATTATTGGTCGCCAGGAAAAAACTCCCTTTCCCAAAGCTTTTGCAGCCGATGGCAGTGAAGTCAACGTACAGCGTATTCCACCGCGATCGTCACAACTACAGGAATTTTATTATAGTTCTCAGTTGGCTGTAGGGCAATGCGGAATTCGCAATCAGCGCTCGGCTTCTACTTTGCTCATGAGTTTTGATACTGCTGATTTTCCATATGTTTGGGTGTTTGCTAGTTTTGGCGGTTGGCAGAATCATTACGTACTCGTGCTAGAACCTTGTACCAATATTCCTTACGATCTGGAAATCGCTTGTCGTAATGGAACTTCGGCGCTACTACCTCCCCACTCATCACAACTCCGGAGTTTAACTGTTGAGTTACAGCGTTTGTAAGTTCGATAATCTCTCAATTTCTCGTTTCCAAGCTCAGCCTGAAAATGAGGAGATTATCCGACGCCAACAGCATCCTAATAGGAGAAATACAAGATCAAAAAGCGCCCCTCTCATGAGGAGCGCTTTTTCTCTTCTGAAGACGCGGTGAACCGCGCCTCTGAATTAATGATTAACCGTTGATAGCAGGAGCGCTGATTGCGACAGGAGCAACTTCAGTTGCAGCCAAGTCGAGAGGGAAGTTGTGAGCGTTGCGCTCGTGCATGACTTCCATACCGAGGTTAGCGCGGTTGAGGATGTCTGCCCAGGTTCCGATAGCGCGACCTTGGGAGTCAATCACGGATTGGTTGAAGTTGAAGCCGTTGAGGTTGAACGCCATGGTGCTGATGCCCAGTGCGGTGAACCAGATGCCTACTACTGGCCATGCTGCCAAGAAGAAGTGCAAACTGCGGCTGTTGTTGAATGATGCGTATTGGAAGATCAAGCGACCGAAGTAGCCGTGTGCTGCGACGATGTTGTAGGTCTCTTCTTCTTGTCCGAACTTGTAACCGTAGTTCTGTGACTCGGTTTCGGTTGTTTCACGTACCAAGGAAGAGGTGACTAGAGAACCGTGCATTGCGCTGAACAGAGAACCACCGAATACACCTGCTACACCTAACTGGTGGAAGGGGTGCATGAGGATGTTGTGCTCTGCTTGGAACACCAACATGAAGTTGAAGGTTCCAGAGATTCCCAAAGGCATACCGTCGGAGAAAGAACCTTGTCCGATGGGGTAGATCAAGAACACTGCGGTAGCTGCTGCTACAGGTGCGCTGAATGCTACACAGATCCAAGGACGCATACCCAAGCGGTAGGACAATTCCCACTCACGACCCAAGTAGCAGAATACGCCAATCAGGAAGTGGAAAATTACCAACTGGTATGGACCACCGTTGTACAACCACTCATCTAAGGAAGCCGCTTCCCAGATGGGGTAGAAGTGAAGACCGATGGCGTTAGAAGAAGGAACAACTGCACCGGAGATGATGTTGTTGCCGTAGAGCAAGGAACCTGCAACGGGTTCGCGGATACCATCGATGTCTACAGGAGGAGCAGCGATGAATGCGATAATGAAGCAGATAGCTGCGGAGAGCAGTGTAGGGATCATCAACACGCCGAACCAGCCGACATAAAGGCGGTTTTCGGTGGAGGTGATCCAGTTACAGAACTGCTCCCATACGTTGGCGCTTTGGCGCTGTTGTAAGGTTGCTGTCATGTTTCTATATATTGCGATGACTTTAATAAATCGGGCAATTGCTTACCCTACTGATAATTTACATTTCTTTACTTTGCTTGGCAATATGGTTAAGTTTAGTAAAGTTTATATCATTTATTATTTCTACTTATTAGAGGGCAAAGCCTAAAATGATGGGGCGATGGATAATTGGTTGGAAACTTACTGGAAAAGGCAGAGGGCAGGAGGCAGGAGGCAGAAGGAATGGTTCCTGCCCTCTGCCTACTGCCTTCTTGAACTTGGGAATTTGGTTAGTCCTAGAAGGCATAATTGCTGTCTTTGCAAATTCCACTCTTGCTCAAGAACTCAGACCTTTAGCTGATAATACCTTGGGTGAAGAGAATTCTGTAGTCACACCTGTAAACGCACAAGTTGACCGAATTGACGGTGGAGCAATTCGCGGAACTAATTTGTTTCACAGTTTTTCGCAATTCAACATCGGTGAAGGACGAGAGGTCTATTTTGCTAACCCATCTCAAGTTCAAAACATTTTGAGTCGCGTCACGGGGGCGGATGCATCTCAACTTTTGGGAAAACTGAGTGTTTTAGGTAATGCTAATCTGTTTCTTATCAATCCCAATGGCATTATATTTGGTAAAAATGCCAGTTTGGACATCCGTGGTTCATTTCTAGCAAGTACGGCAAGTCAAATCAAATTTGCTGATGCTTTTGAGTTTACTACAAACGCACTTCAAACAAAACCACTCTTGACTGTTAGCGTTCCTACTGGTCTGCAATTCGGGGGGAAGGTTGGGAGTATCCAAAATCAATCTACAGTAACCAATAGCAATGGGACTGCTGTTGGTCTTCAAGTTCAACCAGAAAGAACATTGGCACTTGTTGGTGGATTCATAGCGTTGGATGGCGGTTCGGTACAAGCAGCAAATGGTCGGATTGAGTTGGCGGCGGTTGCGGAACGGGGAACGGTGGGACTATCAGTGAGTGGTAGCGATCTTTCCTTGGATATTCCACCAACTGTGGAGAGAGCAGATATATCTCTTATCAATGCAAAGATAGATGTGAGCGATCGCAGTCGGGGTAGTATAGAGATGATTGCGAAAAACATAAATATTTCGGGTGAAAGCCTCATTTCTGCTGGTATTGGGGAAAATTTGACAGCAACGGGCTTGTCTTCGGGAAATATTACCCTGAATGCAACAGATTTAATTGGCATCAACTACCCAAGCCGGGTCGTAAATGTTGTTTCTGAAAATGCGATTGGTAATGCAGGCGATATTAATATCAATGCGGGTACAATAAAAATCAACAATCGAGCGAGTGATTCAACACCGGAGTCTGGCTCATCCATTCCTGCGGCGTTGAACACGGGTTCGTTAGGAACTGGGCGTGCTGGAAACGTATCACTGTTCGCTACGGGCTCAATGGAGTTACTCGGACAAGATACTAACTCCTTGGATGAAGTCATTTCCACTTATAACTATCTTGGCAAGCAGATAGGAGGTGGAGATATTAGGCTTGAAGCAAATCGTGTCTATTTAAATAACGCCTATCTAAATGCTACTGGTGGCTACGGAGGACTTATCTCAGTTGTGGGCAAAGATTCGGTGTCAATAACTGAAAACAGTTTCCTCAATGGTGGTACTGGTTCGGGGGATGCTAAAGACATTACAGTCGAGTCGAACGGGATCGTCACTATCGATCGCAGCTGGCTTGGTAATAACGTTGGCGGCGAACAATCCGGTAATGCAGGTAATATCAAGATTGCTGGCCAAGCGGTTTATATAATCAAGGGGTCTTTGTTAGAGACGAGATCCGAAGCGAATGGTGGTAACTCTGGTAACATTCAGATCGATGCCACGGGAAGAGTAGAAATATCAGGTATCGATCCAACGCATGGTGGTTCAGGCGATCGCACGCCAAACGCTCCCAACAGCTTGCTGAGTGTGATTGCTGACTCAGATACCAGAGGAAATCCAGGTGATATTACTATTAAAGCAGGAGAAATTTACATAACCAATCGTAATATAAATGGTGGTGTTTTTCCAGCCTTAAATGCTGGTAGCAGTGCAGACAGACCGTCTGGAAAAGTTTCGCTTTCTGCCACAACTGGCTCTATAGCTTTAATAGGGCAGGATAAACTCTTTCCCGATGCTATCATCTCTACCTACGGTCTTCAAACATCATCTGGTGGTGGAGACATTTCTCTAACAGCCAAGGGCTCTATTTTTTTGCAGTCTGCGTATGTTGTCAGTGCAAGAGCAAATGGCGGAAATATATCGCTTATTGGAAATGATGCGGTCTCTATAACTGAAAATAGCTTTCTGAATGCTGGAACCACTCAAGGCAATTCTGGTTCCATCACAATCCAATCTAATGGTCCTGTGATTATCCAACGGAGTCTCGTTGGTAACAATGTTGGTTTGAGCGAGCGATCGGGTAATGTAGGTAACACCAAAATCAGTGGGAAATCTGTTTCCATAATTGATGGGTCACTCATAGAAGCTAGCTCGGAAAGGAGTGGTGGCAACTCTGGTAGTATTGATATCGATGCTGTAGAAACAGTCGAAATATCGGGCATCGATCCATTGCATGACCCTAACGTTGACAGTAGCGATTTTACCAAAATTTTTCCGTATACTGTTGTAACAGCAACTAGTAATTACGAATCAATCGGTCAGGCAGGTAATATTAATATTACAGCTCGTACATTACGGGTATCAAATGGGGCAAGTATAAGAGCACAAAGTCAAAACGCCCGTAACAGTGGGAATATTAATATTGATGCCAAGATTGTTGAACTCACAAGTGGCGGACAACTGCTAACTAATGCTGCAGGTAGTGGCAATGCTGGTAACATTAGCATAAAAAACAGCGATCGCATCCTGATTTCAGGGAGTAACTCTAACTACGATGCAGTCTTTGAGCAAATAAAACAAACTTATAACAACAGTTATCCTCAGATTGTACTGGGTGCTGGTGTTTCACCCACAGATGGTTACAAGTATATACTTGGTTACGCTGGTCCTAACAGTGGGATATTTGCCAGTACAGAATTAACTGATGGTGGCAACATTACATTAAATGTAGGGAAAGTTTTGCAACTACGCCATAACGGGCAAATCTCTGCCAAAGCCGGAGAAAGAGGCAAAGGAGGTAACATTACTATTAATGCATCTAATGGTTTTATTGTAGCTGTCTTAAAAGAAAATAGCGATATCATCGCCCAAGCCGTCGAAGGTAGTGGGGGTCGTATTACAATTAACGCTGCGGGTATTTATGGATTGGAAAATCGTACCCAGTTGTCATCGGATGATACCATCAGTGAAATTAACGCCAGCTCGGAGTTTGGCACAGACGGCTCCGTAGAACTGAACACTTTTGAATTTGAGCCAAATATTGATTCAGTTAACCTACCAACAGTACCTGTTGATACTCAAATATCCCAAAACTGCAATCATTCAAATCTGACTCAAAGTAAATTCACTATAACTGGACGTGGTGGCTTACCTCCCAATCCCAATGAAAATCTCACTTCTGATGCAGTATTGGTGAATTGGATAACGCCTGCATCTAGTGAAACAAACAACTCCAACTTACACGGTATGACTGTATCAAAAACTACTATACAACAGAGCGTTACAGAAGCAACTGGGTGGACAGTCAATCAAAAGGGAGAGATTTTTCTAACAGCTCGCCCAGCCTCAGTCACGTCTCACAGTCCTTGGTCAGCACCAATCCTTTGCAGTTCTGGAATTTCCAAATAAAAACTTACCTCACAGCGCATTCATCTATGCAAATTACAGTAGTTTTCACCTAAATGAACCACAGTAGTAAGGGCGCAAGACCGCCGCGCCCTTACTACTGTGGTTTATTTACCTTGAAAATGGCTGTAAAACTATGCTTTTATGCTTGCAATGCGACCTCACTTTCTACCGATTCTGAGGAAATACGAGTAGGAACTGCTTCTATCTCCACTCGCACCCATTCGGAGTAGACATCTTCCAAAAATCTGCTGCGATCGGGGCTTTCGTTAGCAATCTCTCTTACTTTGAGAGTCGTTACATAAACTCCTTGTACGACTTCATGACCGTACCCAACAACTTGACCAATTAGCCCGGTCACTTGATGGCGTGCATAGTCACCAATCTCTAACATTGTCATAACTCCTTGACTAGATAGACGGAACGGTTTGTTTTTTACGTTTGCTACAGAATATTGACAATTGGTTGAACGGGGATCGCTTGAGGCGGTGAAATGATTGCAACTTCCTTGATAGAGCGATGGAAGAATGCGAATTCAAGCCTTCGCCGACCGCTTGTCAAGCCACAACCTGAGGTTTTCTCTCTTGTTCTTGTGTGGTGACAACTTCTGGTAACAAATGAGTGTAAAGATGAGTTAATCTGGAGGCAACACTTTGCCAGCTGAAAGCAATTTCTACACGCTGTCTACCTGCTTCACCAAGGCGATCCCGCCATTCTGGATTGATTAGAATGCGGTCAATAGCTAAGGCAAAAGCATCTTCATCCTTGGGAGGAGCAAGCAATCCTGTTACCTCAGGTACTACTGTAAATCGCAAACCACCAACATCACTGGCAACAACTGGAGTTCGGCTCGCCATCGCTTCAATGGCAACCAAACCAAAAGGTTCGTAGTGACTGGGGACAACACACACATCAGCCGCTGCATAGTATAAAGGCAGAACAGCCTCATCTAGACGACCTGGAAAGGCTGTGTAATTCTCCAGTCCAAGTTCAGACACAATACCAGAGATGCGATCGCGCTCGATTCCATCACTATAACCGGGACGACTGCCACCTCCAATAATTAATTGTAGGTTAGCGACAGAGTGCAAACTTGACTTTGCAAAAGCTCTCACAAGTGTCTCAATACCCTTGCGTTTATCAAAGCGACCAACGTAGAGTACAACCTTTGCATCAGGAGCAATACCCAATGTTTGACGTGCTTGAGAGCGTTCAACCGAGCCAAATTTCTCAATATCGGTACCGCAAGGAATAACTTCTATGCGTCCAAGAGAAGAAACTAGCTTTCGCATATGTTCCTGTTCTTGGGGGCTAGTCGCAACAACTCGATCGACACACTCCAGACAATTTTTTTCTACAGCTAGTCTGATACTAGCTATTGCTGGTACGTCAGAAACAGTGCTGTATTTCACTGCTCCTAATGAATGGTATGTATGCACTTGAATCAATGGTTGCCGCTTTTTTAGTTCCATACCCACCCAAGAAGACAACCAATAGTGAGTGTGAACCAGAGAATACTGAAAACCTTGATTTTGCTGGAATGATTGAAACTCTGCGATAAATTCAGGTAGATAATCTAGCAGGCTATCCCGACCTATAAACTCTATCGGACCAGCTTTTAGCCGAATTGTTCGACAGTTAGTTCCATGTTGGATAATAGCTGCTTGCTCGGGACTGCTGAGGCGAGTGAACATATCCACCTGCCAACCTTTTTGAGCTAGTGCGTAACCTATCTGACGGACATACACGTTTTGTCCACCAGCCTCTTCTTGTCCTATTTCTGCAGCAGGATCTCCATCCACAGAAATCAAAGCGATACGATGCTTTTTTGTCAGTAGCATAGTTAAACTTCACCACATGGCAATCTTTCCTGCCTCAGATATCTGAGTGGAGGTAATATGACCCCTTACCCAAAGCTAAGGGCAGGTACAACGAAGCGCACAGATACCAGCCAAGGATACCGACGAGAACAAGGCATTACTTGTTAAGAATGCTGTTCGCTCAGTCTCCTCTCAATGCCGACGAAGTTAGCTGACGGGCTAGGACTGAGAGATGTCCCTCTTTAACAAGGATGAAATATAAAGTTTAAAGGATGATGTGAGAAAAAGGACCTCTTATTTATCCTTTATACTTAAGTCTCTATCCTTTTTAAAGATTAGCCCCAACGGTGGTTCCTCCGCTTCAAGTTTACCTACGGGAACACTGTGTCTAAGGCAAACCAAGAATTAGGCAGACCGAATCTATATTGTTAAGAATTTAACGCGTAACCTTCACATAAGTCAACCTTCTTCAAGGAAGACTTCTTTTAGCAACAAGCATTGCTACTCTCCATTACGTTTTACTGCGAGTTGTGTAATTCTGAACGTAACCGTTTAACAAAGCCAGCTTGGTCTAACAAGTTATGGATAAACAATTATGAAGTACGACCTCCATCCAACATATATCCTTCATCGAAATAAATTTCAAATGCTTAACATAAGTTATCATAATTATATGAATTTTCTTTAAAGAAAATTATATGCATTACTTTTTTATCTGAATATTTTGTTGCAAATATTAAATCAATTTTATGTCTAGCGAGAGATGACAAAATATCATTTTCTTTTTTTAATTTTTCGGCTAGTTGGGTGGGCAATGCCCACCGATATCGAATAGTTTGGGAGCATGAGGGCTCACGTCCCAATCCCTAGCCTTGGATGCGAACCTGATGGAAGCGATCGCTGACATCACCCCCCTCTAAGTTTGGGAACTCCAATATCTGTCCGGTGCAAGTCACCTCTTCTCCATCAACCCACACTTGTTGCAGTTTGATTCCATGTACGTGTAGGCTCATCGATTTATAGGGGAAAGGATATTTCCCTTCTTCTGTCCAAGTGATTTCCAGACCGTTCTCGGAACGTGTCATCCCAAACTTATCTACTCTTGATTCTCCATAGCCATCACCTGCATCAGTGTAGAGAACGGTTTCACGGCTGTCTTCTTCTACAGGAGGGTAAATATGGAGAATTAATTGCTTTTTCTCCTCCATTGGTAAAATACTTCCAGCCAAAACGAACAGGGGAATTTGTTCTAGCGGTGCTTCGATTGTGATTTGTTGGGAACCTTCTAAAGCTGTATCATCCCAAAAATTATACCAGAAACCTTTAGGTAAAATCACTTGTCGCGATCGCGCTCCTTCTTGTACGATCGGACAAACAAGTAACGCCTCACCCAACAAGAAAGCATCTTCCACAGACCAGAGTTCGGGTTCATCCGTTGCAGACCAGAAAAGAGGACGCACGGGAGGATAACCTTTTTGTGTTGCTTCCCAAGACAAGGTATAGAAATAGGGAAGCAATCGGTAACGGAGTTCTAAATATTGCCGAATGATACTTAAATAAGGTTCTCCATAAGTCCAAGGCGTGCGGTGTTCCACATTATTAGAAGAGTGGGTGCGGTAAAACGTAAAAAAGGTTGCCATTTGGAACCACCGCAAGTAAAGCTCAGCACTAGGATTTCCCTGAAAACCACCGATATCGGGACCGCTATAAGGAATGCCAGAAAGCCCCAAACCTACGACTGTTGCTATAGTTGTACGCAACGCAATCCAGGTACACTCTACATCACCCGTCCAAGTCCAAGCGTAGCGCTGAAGACCAGCCCAGCCCGCACGGGAAACAATAAAAGGGCGTTGCTGGGGATGGTATTGGCACAAACTTTCATATGCTGCTTTTGCCTGTAGTAACCCGTAGACATTGTGTGCTTCGCGATGATCCCCGCCCCTACCTTCCATATAATGTTGCGTTACTTTGGGAAGCGAGCGATCGCCCCAAGCAATAAAAGCAGCCGGTTCATTCATATCGTGCCAGAAACCGGCGACACCCACATCCAGCAGATACTGATATTGCCGACTCCACCATGCACGAACTTTGGGGTTAGTAAAATCTGGAAATACACACCACCCAGGCCAAACAGGTGCAACAACAAGTTTTCCGTTAGGGAGTTTGCAAAAGCCGTCCAGTATTTGACCTTCTAAAAATAAATTACTGTGACGGCTGTACTTAATACCGGGATTGAGAATAGCAATAAATTGCACCCCAAGTTCTTTGAGTTCTTGTGTAAAACTTCCTAATTTAGGAAAGCGATCGGGATCGATCGTAAAAGCTCTGTTGCCAACTTGACAATCGATATCCAAATGAATCGCACTTAAAGGCAAATTGCGTTCTTGAAATGCTCGGGCTTCTTCTCGGATTTTTTCTTCTGTACGGTATCCCCATTTAGATTGGTGATACCCCAAAGCCCACAAGGGAGGTAAAGCAGCACGCCCTGTTAACTCTGTGTAGCGTTCTAAAAGTTGAGCGGGTGTACCATAAGTAAAGTAGTAACGCAGCGATCCCCCTTCAAAATTAGCAACAGCAGTTTCCCCAAAGGTAAAATAAGCGTCAAAAGAATTTTCATAAAAGATGAGATAACTGCCAGAGGAATGCAAACTCAAATACACGGGAATACACAGATACATTGGATCTGAACCGGGACCATACATACCTGCAGCATCATAGTTCCACATCCGGTATGTTTTTGGTTGTTGCTTCTCATCTTTGGCAGCACGTAAGTTAAGAGAAGAAAATCGTTCCCCAAGACCGTATATTTGTTCTTCTTGTCGCAATTGTGCTTGATGCAACCATCCTTCATTTTTACAAGAAGGGGCAAATTCTTCACGTAATATTTGTCCTGAGGAATCACAAAACTTTAAACTACCATCTTCTTTGACAATAACTTTTAGCTTGGCACTAGAGATGGAGACACCGTTTTCTATTTCTTCTACGTGAGTTTTCACATCCTGCCAATCTTTGCGGGCAATGCCATAAGGAATAGGTGGTATACCAGGTTTCCAATCGACTCGAATTAACTCTTCAGTCAGAAAAGAAATTTGTAATTCTGCAAGTTCAAAATAGAAATTAGCACCTTTTTCTGTAAGTTCGGTATGAGTCAGTTTTCCAGGCTTATTAAAACCTTTTTCTGTAGAATACTTGAAAAATTTGCGTTCTATGTTATCTCTCAAGCGAGAATAAAGAAGTGCATGAGGCGTGTACTTGAAGTAAAAGAGAGAACCCCAAAAGAACTTTAGCTTTAGTTGAATTTCTTTAAGCCTATTCATAATATAATATGTGTAATTGGTTAGTTGTTAGATTATTGCGATCCTGCTAAAGTCTCAAGCACAAACCAGATAATAACTACTGGTGTAAGTTCCATAGATAAGGAATTTTGTCATTCTTCTTAGGTTCTGAATTAAAAATTTAAAGATAACAAGAATTCTTTGTCAGAAGTATCTACTTGAGGAGGGAAATGAAAATAAAAGGCTTAGGGTGTATAGCCGAGGCAGCGCTTTGCCGAGAGCAGTAAGTTGCGGGGTTTCCCCCCGTTTAGGCGACTGCTCTGAGTTCCCCCCGTTGTTCGCCTCTACGGTGGTGTACACATCTTTAGAGATCTCCCTAAAACTCCCAATAAATTGGGAGACTTGAACAATTTTCCCCCTTAAAAAGGGGGGCTAGGGGGGATCGAAACTGTCAAAAGGGATTTTAGGAGACTTGTGTGTAAACCGTAGGTTGTTCGCCTAGGTCTCCACTCCTGAGATAGCGCCTACCGTCGGTGAATTCTACTCTAAGGGCAATATAGTAAATTTGGGATGCTCCCAATAAAAACTTCAAAAGATTGATAGCCTTCTCAGTTCTTTCCTCTGCGATCTAGCGTCTGTTGCGGATTAAAAGTATTTTATTTAACAGCAGAAGCCAATAGTACGCAGAGGAAAAAGATAAGGGATGACTGCCTGATTTTATCAAGCTATGCCATCATGCCCATTGCTTGGCTCACATCCGTAGCTGTTTCGTATTGCTGATTTGGTAAATGCCTTAAAGCCCGAAGGACTCTTTCATCAACACCTTTCTCCTCAGCATAAAAAATTAAGTCTTTCTTACTGACCGGATATTGAACTTCATTCAAGTTTTTCTGTAGCTGTACGCGGTTTACTCTAAACATCATGACAACCTCCTACAAATGGACTGGGACTCACACTACTTTTTCCGATGGTGCAAAAAATGCTCTTGCACTCAGTTTATAAATTCACAATCTATTCTGAAGCGGTAAAAGACGATTGTGAAAATATCAACTGTTCATCAGACCAGCTTGGTGTTGAGCTTCACTCGTTAATTAAGGTACAAATTTTAGATAATATGAACTTCCTGCTATTGGAGGAAAAAAATCAAAATTTTGACTGAAAATTTTTCCTAACATCCACCTGAGGAGAGAAATTATTATTTGAATGTTTTGATGAAGTTCGATATGGCTGTCTTCCGTTAAGCTTCGCTTATCGCTTTCAGAATATACACTCGATTAGTGCGGATTCTGAGATAGTAACGACACAACTTCCCTTAAAATTTCTTCAAAACCCCGTACAGACATAGGCTTGACAAAATATAAGTTAATGCCAACGGCTGTAAAGCGATCCGCATTATCTGTATCCGTAGAACTGCTCATAACAACAATCGGTAAATCCTTAAAATCATTTTGTTCCCTAATCCACGTTACTAGCTCTAACCCTCCCATACGAGGCATTCTTGTATCTGTTAAAATAATGTTTGGAAATGGGTAAATCTCTCTATTTGCATAAGAACCTTCACCGAGCAAATAGCTCACAGCCTCGTTCCCGTTTGTCACGTTTTTTAGGATCATCTGTAAGTTGGTTCTTACAGCAGCACGTTGAATAAAAAGTAAATCATCAGGGCTATCCTCAACCACCAGAACAATAGGTAACTTGGTATCACTCATTTCTATAAGTGGAATAATCTAAAAAATTATACAAAATTCTAAAGTCATGAGGCTAACTGATTTCTACCCCGGTTATATAGCAATCCTATTTGAGATCTAAACAGAAGACAAGGAAGAGGTGTTTGTAAATCATTTAGGACAGCGATCGCTTATCGCAGAAGGCTTAAGCTTGGTCGATCGTGCTTCACATCAGTGGTAAGATTTACCAAGTTCCAACTACGTGAATCAAAAAATGGACGATCTTTTATCAAGACTTATTATAGATTTGCAGGAAAAATACAAGCCACATACCATCATTCTTTATGGTTCGCGTGCTAGAAAGGATTGTACTCCTTCAAGTGATATTGATGTTGTTTGCTTTGTAGATGGTGCTACACCAATTCAGGATGCGCGTGAGTTTGAAGGACTTTATCTTGATGCATGGGTATATGGTTCCGATGCAATGTCAGCCTCTAGTGATGAGTTATTACGGATTGCAGATGGCTATTGTCTCTACGATTCACAAGGGCATGGAGAAGCTTTTTTAAAACAGTTACAGCAGCGTATTGAGCAAGGTCCAAAGCCACTTTCTTCTTCTGAAAGACAGCACACAAAGCAGTGGGTGGACAAAATGCTGGAGCGAGCGAAGAGTTCAGACGTTGAGTCTTTATATCGGCGCTATTGGCTTGCTATTGATTTATTACAGATATACTTCGAGTTACGCGGACAATGGTATTTCGGACCAAAGAAAAGCTTAATATGGCTAAGAGAACATGATTCTACTGGTCATCATCTTTTTTCACAGGTTTACGAGCGCGGTATTAGATTTGACGATCTTGGTAAGTTGTCTGAATACGTTACAAATACTTAGAAAATAATTGTTGTTAACTCAACAAACACTGTTGACTGGGTATAGGTGAGAGCTTGTGAGTGCGATAAAGAAGCGATTACAGCGCTTACTGCCGTATCGTGTAGTGGCATCTTCGAGCATCGCACCTCCAGATAAAATTTAGTAGGAAAGGCATCAATTAAAGCATTTTGTAGTTTTCTTAATTGCTGACTTGATAGCTCCATATTTTATAATAAGAGTTAAGTACAGGATTCAGTCAATATTGAGATATAAGGATATTGAATCCAACCCATGACAACTACCAGTCTTTCTGAGAAAGGAGAAATACGTATGCATCTCTTCTATCCCACCAGAAACCCGCAACACCCCAACCCAAGCCACCGAGCCTGACAGCAGTAGCGGGTAAATGCCCAACCGGGGATGAAAGATGAAAGGTCAATTCATGCACTTGCAACCACTTCTGATGCACCCGCCATCCAACAAGATTGCCAAATGCTTCATAAATCTTATCATCAGGTTTTATCTTTCCACCTACATTTTGCCAAATCTGTTGTTGAATGCTAAACCCAAAGCGATCCTTGGAAGCTTCTACCCAAAGCCGGTCTATAGCACGTAAATCTTGCTGTGGAAAGTTTTGTATGGATGTTACATCCAGCCAACCCTCTTGTTCTCGATTTGCTAGTTGGAGCATAATCTTTAGTGTTTCTCGGTCAGCTTCTTCCCATCTTTGAGCCACTAAAAGTTCTTGGAGTGTTATAGTTAACGTTAATTTTGTTTCCTCTTGTCCGAGATCCTCTTTAGAAAACATCTGCGAGCGCGAATTTGTAACACTTGTCCTATTTTGGCTGACATCTAATTTCTGGAGATCTCCACTGCTGTTTTCTGATTTTCTTGCTTGTTGAAGCTGGTGTGTTTCCTGGTTTAACACAGTTAAAATGCGATCGCTTTTATAGGTGGCGATCGCAGAGGAGCCTCGCTGTTTCCGTTGAAACCGCAGTCGGATGAGAAGGAATACTGTGACAAATATTACAATAATACTGAAAACAAGCCAATTGATTGACATGGAAGGGCGATTAGGTGTGCCATACAACCCCTCCAATTTTAGCGACAGAGCGATAAATCGCTGCTTCTTCTGAAGATGGCTCTGATTTGGTGCGCTTTCTGGTTCTTAAAATACTCAATCAATCTAGTTTCCGCTTTTCTCAATAATATTTCATCATTTATCTCTATCCAAGCAAGTCTAAGGTTCTTAAGTTTCTCTAACTCTTGTTGCTTGTGATGTTGCAACCACCTTTGTGACAAGTTTATCGAACTGCCAATATAAAGAACTTCACTGTGTTGAGATAGCACGAAATAGACAGCAGAGCATTCTGGAAATGCTTTACTCCACTCAATTGGTAATGACGGTAGCTGCTTCGGATCGATTTTATTAAACGCAATCAAATCCATAAACTAACTCTCCTTGCCCTCCTTTGGAACAACTTCAAACAACTCACCCATTCCACACCCAAAAAAATCACATAAAACTGCTAAAGTATCGGCATCATAGCGCTTTGCAATGTTCTCGCACAGTCCTCGAATAGCTGCATTTGTAAGTCCTGTTGCCTGAGCCAATGCAGATCTCGTCATGCCTTGAGCATCAATTAAATCTTGCAAGCGGCAACGAATTTTTACTTTAGACTGCTGCACGGCTCTTCTTTCGTCTCTTTTTGTAAATTTGGGCGGAACGGGAGGGTTCATTAGTACTGCTGTCATACAAAAATCCTTCGTTCCTATTGTCGATTACTAATTGAGCATTTTTTTCGATTAATAGTTAAACTGTTTTAGCGATTAATCGGTAAAATAAAAGAAATGACAAAGGCGATCGCGCAGATTCATAAAGAATTTTTGCAATCGCCTTCCAAAAACATATAACTATTACTTATCATGCCACAACTTCAAGCTCTTGCACCGAACGAACAGATTCTTGCTCAACGAGAACTTAACCAATATATCGAAGCCCAAGCTAACGCTATAGCGCCGGAAACCCCCGAAAATTCTTTCGGTAACCTTGCTCTTGCCAGCCAAAACATCCTGACCCACGCCATGATGCTTGCCCAACAGAAAGATCACTTATCCAAAAGTGAGTATAAAAAGCGGCTATTGCAGCACGGCTGGAAGAATGAAGACCGCAAGTACTTAAAAGTGGCGATCGCGTTCGGGCACTTTGCAAGCCAAGATTTAGCAAAAATCGAGCCAGCTACTCTCTTCCGTTTGGCTAACAATCCCAAAAAGTACCAAAGCGTTATCGACCAACTGCGTTCTTTAACAGAAATTAACCAATCTGCCGTGCGGGACCTCATTGCCCAACAGCAACAACCCAGAGAACCAAAGCAAGAACAAGCAAGCATCTGGCGGCGGACGAAGAATGGGGGACGGTATTGCCAAATTCCACCCATTCACGAGGAGGGCGAACAGACTGGTACTACCTTGCAAAAAATGATGGATGAGGAGGGGTTGACGGCACAGCGTATTGTGGCTGAGGCTATAGCATTGCGGCAGGCTTACAAGGAAGGTCGATTGGTGTTGGTAGAAAGCTCCTCCTCACCGAGTGAAGAAGAAGTTTGGGTTAGGGACTCAAACGCGGATACAGATACTGAGAGGACTGAAGAAACAACGGAGGGTGAATGGACTTTCGAGCCTGCACCGGAAAAAGATGATTGTATGGAAGACGATGATGCTGTTGTTAAATCCAAACCAGAGCACTACACTCAATCTCCTGTTGAGTTGTTAATTGAGACGTTTCAGAATGCTACAACTTGGGAGGAAATCAGAATGGCTGTAGCCGTTCGCGAAGACTGCAAGCAAGAGGCATGGCAGGTGCTGACACCTGTTGAGAAGAAGCGAGTCAGAGCGTTAATGCCGATTGAAGTGAAGAAATTAAAAGAGGCGAAGAAGGCTGGCTTGATTGTTGATTTTCAAGAACTCAGAGAAGGTGTTTACCAGGTCCGGAGAATAGGAAATGTGTTGGGTGAAGTTGTAAGTGCATCGAGGTTGGATACTTTTTTGGCACAGTTACGGGGAGGCGGGCAAAGTTTTGCCTGAGGTGGAATGGTTTTGGATGAGTGCGATAAGCCGGATACGGCTTGCGCCGAAGCGATAAGCACTATGAACGACTTGCGCCAAGGGCGATCGCTCTGAACCCCAAAAGCGATAAGCTGAGTACAGCTTGCGCTGCGCGATCGAACAAACGACTGACCAACTCAACCATACCCTTTAAATCAAGCCATCTTCAGCCCAATATCAAAGGTGGCTGTATAACCTTGTCCATTTTCGTCGAGTTCGAGCAACATTTGGTTGCCTCCATCAGTAAAAATTCCGTCAAGAGCGTTCTTCAACGTGCGCTGTCCTTTGCTAGAGTAGGGTGAGAGCGCATACACGCGATCGCTAATCGAGTCATCAAAGTATAGCTGTGAGGTAAACTCATAACTCTGCCCTGAGTTCGCATTTGTACGGACTTTCAAGTGGATATGGGTCGTTCTGCCTGGATACCACCCAGGATAGATAGTTGTAAACCGGACAGTTCCATTCGCGTCTGTCATTTGGTAGCCACGCAAAAACTTTTGACCAGCCGTATTGAAACTCCGATCTGTCACATCTGAATAAACTCCTTGCGCGTCACAGTGCCAAATATCCACCATTGCACCTGCAATTGGCGTACAGCTGCTACTGCCAACAAGAGAAACCCGCAGTGTCAATTGGAGTGGTACGCCAATTTTCACCCAACCGTCCGTTGGATCGGAGCGGATGTCAGAGCGGTTGAGCTTTTCTTCCACAAAATAAGGTCCTTCAGTCTGCTCTGGACTCACAACACATCCGTGTTTGGTAGCAGAGGCGGCGGTTAATGATGCCGGGATGCCTACACTCGATTGTACCTGTGTGGAATTGGACTTTTTAGGTATCCATCCAACCACAAGTATTGCAGTTCCGACTGCTCTAAATAGAGCTAGTGCCTCTCTCCGATTTAAAACTTGACCTAATAAGAGCTTGTTATTTTTCATATTAAGTAATTATCGATACAATGAAATGGCGTTCCAATCAGCGTGTAAATTATCCCTGCCCTGCTTCTAAAAGTGCTGTAGTCCGAGAGATTGAAATTAACAAATATTGCTTTTATTTAAGTTGATAGACTTAACTATCTTCAAATTCTTCACATTTCTAATAAAGCCAAATAAAAATGACAGTTTACATACAAACTAAATTACAGTTTTGTTATTTGTCCCGACGAGCAGTCTCGCTCTTATCAAACCATCAACTCTTGAAGTAGGGTATCATTCATCTCTTGAATGCAATCTACCGCTATACAGAGCGCGAAGCGATAAGCGCTCTTTCAACTGGCGCGGCTGGGCGATAAACTGAGTACAGCTTGCGCGATCGAGCGATCGCTTTACGATCGAGTGATTTTTGTCTTACTAAATCCTGACTTTATAGGACTTTTTCAGACTGCATAAATCCTATAAAGTTATTTAAATATAGAAATGAAATTTATCAGATTTAATATATGTTGCTCAACGATAACGATGCATTGGTTATGGGAGGTTCGCCTTGACAACGGAAGGATTTGAAGACGTTCTTCAGTTTTGGTTTCCCAACCGACGCACAAGCAATCTAGCGGTCATGGTTCGTCAGTGGGAATGGTGGTTTTGCTCTTGTGCGGATGCTCATATAATTAAGTATTTTTCACCACTGTTAGAACGAGCTCGGCAAGGTGAACTTGATGCTTGGTCTAATGAACCCCGCTCGCGGCTCGCACTTATCATCGTCCTCGATCAGTTCTCCCGAACGATTCATCGAGGAACTGCTCGAGCATTTGCACAAGACCTTTATGCTTGCACCCTAACTCTTGAAGGGATAGACCTCGGTCACTACACTGCTCTGTTAACACCCTGGGAAAAGACTTTCTTCTTCCTGCCTCTAGGGCATTCTGAGGATCTTAAAAATTTAGATCTGGCAGTTAAGCTAGCTTCAGATCTAGTTCTCTTGGCACCAGAGGAGTATCGCCCATTGCTAGAGTTCTCCGCCGCGCAAGCACGCGGACATCGGGACGTAATTGCAAGGTTTGGTCGTCATCCCCATCGCAATGCGGTTCTGGGACGCCGCTCGACCCCTGAAGAGCTTGAGTACCTCGCGAACGGTCATTTCGTACATACACGTTCGATGCCCCCTAACTTGTCGCAATTCCTCTCCAACACTAGTTGTTGAATTCGGGAAGCGATCGCACTCTTGTTCAAATTATCAATTCTTACAACAGCCCATTAAAAATCTATTACACTCTATATTCCATTGTAGTATCATGTAGAGAAACTTGATTACAAATACTACAAGAGTGCTGATAGGTCGATTATCTTCAACTGACAAGAGCGCGATGCATTGCCGATGGCTATTAGTTCGCTAAGCGCCCTCTCACTTCTCAAAAAAATCAAAAAATTTTGTAGTACACCCTTGACACTCTGTAATATAATATGTAGTATGTATGTAGTAAAGCAGTGCGATTCGTTCTCTCAAAACCTAACTTTGTAAAGTGGAGTTCTCCATATCAAAGAATTAGGGGGAGAGAGGGAAAGGTTACATAACCTTTTACAACTTAGTACTCTTGTAGGTTCAATTCCTACCACCCAAACCCAAGGGTTGAATTCATAGCCCAGATTTAACAGGTTGGCAACTGTTACTTTCGGTGCATGGGTTAAATGCGGATAATGGGTAGTCACCTCCCCAAATCTCTGCAAGAGTTGGTAGACATGGATAACGTACAGTGAATGCAGTACAACTCGTCGTAATACTACGGGAAACGAAAGTGACTGAGAATAGTCCTCGGATGACTCTATTGGACTAACCAGAGTGGGGAGAGTCTAGGGAATTATCACCCCAATGCGCCCTACCTAAGAGTTGCACGTCCCCGATACCAGAGTTAGGTTATACAGACTGTGGCTAAGTGCTTCGTAGCCATGTATGGGTGTCTAAACCTCGGCGGAGACTGCAATCCTAAATTTACCGCGAAAGGAGTGCTAGGAACGAAGTAACTTGTTCAATGCTATCGGATACATGTTAATTACTGCTAACCGACAATTGAATAGGAACAACCTTTGAGGCAAATTGCTTCCATAGCAGTAATCCTAACTGAAAACGATAAGGTGAGCCAAACCGCACGGTTGAACAACAGGGATATCCTGAGAAGCCAATGCCCTAAGTAATGTTAGGGATATGCTGACGCAGGATAAGCGGTTGTGGAAGCTTCCAGAATAGTAACTCCTGATAAGCCTAATACATACTTTCGGGTAATGTGGGATGAATTCTATGCGTACAGGGTAAACGATTGACTATACCGTAATTGTCCGGTAGTAAAGGCGACCACAAAACGTCGAACGGTCTAATAGCCCCAAGGCGGTACAAGGAAAGGGTGAAATAGTAGAAGCCAAGGTCAAATTGCGAGTAATCCATACGACTATCTTTGACACAAGACCACACGCAGGAGCCGAATGAGATTGGAAACTCTCATGTTCGGTTCTGAATGAGAGGTGAAGGAAAGCGATTTCCTCATCGACTCTAACCAGACAACCTCTCAAAAAGGCAAAGTGCAAACACTTCCGTTCCTTGAAAAGTTAATAACTGCCACATTTGGGGATGTAGCTCAGTTGGTCAAGAGTGCCTGTCTGTCGAACAGGAAGTCGCGAGTATCTCCTTCGGAGACGCTTCGCGAACAAATCTCGTCATCCCCGTGTAGCCTTGTGGACGAACAGACAAGTCGTTGTGCCTCTCAAGCACTAAGAAGCGGGTGCAACTCCCGTCAAGGCTTCCAAATATGTCCAGGTTGCCTAACGGTAGGGCGTTGGTCTGCAAAACCGACTGTGCGAGTTCAATTCTCGCCCTGGACTCCAAATATTGCAGCGCAGTTTAATAGCTAGTGCCCCAAGCTCATAACTTGGCGGCAGTTGCTACAACGCTTGGAACCCCCCTTCGGGTTCACCAGTCCCCAGGGCGCGGGAAACCCTTTTATAGCAATGAGCGTGCCACGCTGCGCTATCAGGGCTGGATTCACTGCAAAGCACTGCCTTGTCGCGGGTCCTTACGGAGACGCTATATGCAAGGCACACGCAAAGCGCACGCGCACGCTTCGCAATGCTGCAGGCTATGCCCGTAAGGGCTATACGCGAACAACTCCCGTCGCTGCGACCAATGCACAAATGGTGTAACGGAAGCATTAAGGTCTCTAAAACCTTTGGTCAAGGTATCTCCTTACGGAGACGCACTTGCGTTCAAATCCAAGTCTTTTGCGTTAATGGTGCCGTAGGCAAATTGGTAAAGCCACCTGTCTTTCAAGCAGGAGATTGCGGGTTCGACCCCCGTCGGCACTGCTGACTTGAGTTGGAATGACAGAGAGCAGGAAAACTGGTCTCTTCATTCCTTTATTTCACCCAGAAATCTCAAGTAATGACTCCAAGATGTATAGGTCGGCTTGCAAGCTTGGTCTAGGAAACGGTCTGTAAAACCGCCGAGAAAGAGCATTGCTAGTTTAATTCTAGCCCGACCCATTACGGAGAGATTGCTATTGGCAGAGCAAGCTGTTTGCGGTGCCTTCGGCGGGCGTAAGCGCTAACGCAGTCGTGTATGCAAGTTCATAATGAGAACGTGGTGTAACGGGATAACACGTCAGTCTACGAAACTGTTCGCGTAGCGTGGCGTAGCCATGAAGTGAAGGTTCAAGTCCTTCCGTTCCGCCTTATCCCCTGGTAGCTCAGTTTTGGTAGAGAGCGCTGGTCTGAAAAACCAGAGGTCGTCGGTTCGATTCCGACCTGGGGGACTGGCACATTGCCCTGTAGTGTAACTGGCAACATCCTTCGCTTTGAACGAGGAGATTCCAGGTTCAAACCCTGGCAGGGCAGTCACATTATTCTCCTGTAACCCAACTGATAGCTTGGGGCAACCTAAGAAAGCGATCGCGGCTATACTGCTGTATCACCAGCTAATTCCGCTCTTTGTTCGGTTTAGACTTTGTTGCTCAAGCGCATGACCATAAGTAGACACCTACCGTAGCCCGGTGGATCGTACTCTCGCAAATCCCTAAAACCTGCTTTGCTGTACGCTCGTTGTGCCTTGTGGTTGTCGATGGAGGTGGTAAGCTCTAATATTTGAAGTGTAGAAATATTTGAGGAACAACCTAAATTTTGACTCTGTCGTTGATAACCAAAATTTAGCATTTAGCGCGATCGCATTCAAGCTTTTTTTGTAAGTACCACGAAAGCTTTACTATCAAAATCTCGTTGGAATTTTTGTACTGGTTGAAATCCAGCTTTTTCGCAGATCCGCAATGCTTGTAAATTAAACTCAGCTACAGTAACGCGAAATAAAGCAGGTGCAAATGTGCTTTTACCATAGTTGAGAACAGCATCAATGACACGAAGAGTCACTCCCCGTCGCGTTAGGCTAGGACACATACCAAACCCAACATCAAGTGCGGCAATAGTGTAATCTCCTCCACTGACCCGTGCATCCCGACCAAAGCAACAGTAAGCGGTAAGATCGCCACCACTATTGGTAATGGTGTAGTATGCATTCGTTGAATCTAAAAATTGCCGTACATTCTCTTCAATTCCAGTAGGGTTTGGATTGTAAAAGTCATATGGCTCGTCATAACGCCATGTCAGAATAATACGTGCGTTTGCTTCGTTCATTGGCGAGAAAATGAAAGTCATATATCTTACGATTTTCTATAAGAACAAATATACTAATAAAAGTAGCTATTGGATTATCGGCTAAAGGGTCTGAGTCCGCTACTGAATCGGCTTAGTTTGTTAGAGTATCTCATTCAACTGTTTGCTAGAGATAGCATTGTACCTAATACAAGCTCAAAAAAACCAATTCTTACTTCTCGAGAGAATGACGTTTTTAAAATTCTAAGGTTAATAACATACTGCTTAAAATTAATTGACTATTTCTAACTAAAAGCGTGTCTGATAGGATCTCACCTGCAAGGTGAAAAAGAAATATCTTCAGGCACGATCGTCATCATCATTTCTTTACTGACTCTAGAAGATTTTACAAGTCTGTTTGCCTGTCTCTCGATTGTTTTTTCAAAGATATTTCTCACCAGCCTTCCATTTCCAAACTTTTTATCTCTATTAACGTATAAATCAGTTAATCGATCGAGCAATACTGTTTTCGATTTCTCCGTTAACTTGAAATGGTTCTGCTCGCAAATTTTTTCAAAAATAGTCAATAACTCGGTAGGACTACAATCATCAAAGTAGAAATACTTATTAAATCTTGACTTGAGCCCAGGGTTGGCATCAATGAATCTTGACATTTCTTCACTGTAGCCAGCAACAATAACTACTAGCCTATCTCTGTAATCCTCCATTCGTTTTAGTAGAGTATCTATAGCTTCTTGTCCAAAATCATTCTTAGCATCTTCTGGTTTTAGTGCATAGGCTTCATCAATAAACAACACACCGTCTAATGCCTCTGAGATAATTGTGTCTGTCTTGATTGCAGTTTGTCCAACGTATCCTGCAACTAACCCCGCTCTATCGGTTTCAATCACGTGCCCAGATGAAAGTATTCCTAAGTATTTGTATATTTGACCCATTAGACGAGCAACTGTCGTTTTCCCTGTTCCGGGGGGACCACAAAATACCGAGTGTAGTGTTACAGAAATGCTAGCAAGTCCCTGTTCCTGGCGAAGCTTCTGTATATTAAGGAAATTGATTAGAGTATGTACCTCATCTTTGACATTTTGCATACCTACAAGATTATTTAGCTGCTCAAGAACAGTTTCCAGATTTGTAGACTCATCAGACTGCTGAATAAAACTCTTATTACCAGAGCGTTTTAGCTCTGCTTTCATTTGCTGTAACTCCGCTTCAATCTCATCTTTCCAAAAAGACATACTCCATACCCTTTACAACTTACTAACTACTTGAACACTATGTTGCAGCAATTCGCTATTGAGGTTTTTATTTAATCATGCCTCAAAATTGGTTGGGTTCATGTTTAGTATTCCCCGTCACCTGTTTAATGTGCCACATTAAATAGAAAAAAATACAAAGCTACAGAGAAGAAAACGTGAAATGATTGCGATCTACCGGAGGTAGTAACAAAGTTATTGCCTCGAAGTGCTTTGTATTTCAAGGATTACAGTGGTTTTTTCAAGTTATTTGATGAATGAGATTTTTTGTCAATGCGTAACTCCTAGTACTGTAGGGTGGGCATTGTCTGCTATATAACAATACCGTTCAGATAAAACTCGAGCCCCCCTAGGGCGTGTTTTCACGCGTATTGGTTTAGTCTCTTAATTTTCTAGATACTCCTAAATCTCCCGATGAATTGGGGGATTTGTGTACAGATCTCTAGAAAAGAGATGAAACATTGTGAGAAAGGAAAATTGGAATTAAGTTCCTCCCCTTTTTAAGGCTAGAGGGGGATCGAAACCGCAAGAGTGCTCTTTAGAAGACTTGTGTACACCACCGTAGCTTCTGACGGGGGATTGGGGGAATCTCCAAGGATTAGATATTGTTAACTGAACCGTATAGCCCTACACAAGGTTTTTGGTTGACCGTATCCACCCCATCCGTAATTCAAAAATCAAATAGGAGTCCTATATCGGTTAAGCACATAAGTTAACAAAAGATACCCTGGCAAAAGAAAAAGTTAATTTTATAATCGGATTAGAGGGTATACCAATTTAAAAAAAGAATGCGGCACGGAAATAAAACCCCTTCCCTTGGTAAGGGAGATATGCGTCTTTGTCGCCAACATTTTGTGAATTGGTACTATACCATTTCACAAAAAGGACAATACAAAGCGATCGTGTAGAGACCCACCAGAGTGCGTCTTTACAGAATTTAGGTGTATTGCGATTTATGTGAAGTGGTATGACTGACTAAACGCGGATTTTTTGAAGAAGATAATGCTTTGCTTTGATTCCCAAAGTTGCATTACTTGTATTCAAAATTACTTATTTCATCTCATATAATAAATATAATACTTGTGAAAAATTTATTTCCAGTATTTCCTCTGAACTGGGAGGAATTCAGATGATTGATTTCTGCCCTATTAAGGGCTTTGACCACCTTGAGTTTTATGTTGGGAATGCAAGGCAAGCGGCGCTTTTCTATTCCAAGTTTTTTGGGTTTACTAATATAGCTTATCGGGGTTTAGAAACTGGCAGCCGTGAAATAACATCTTATGTTATGCAGCAAGGGGAGACTCGCTTTGTTTTAAGTGCAGCGCTCTTTTCCAACCATCCCATCTCGCAAAGCGTGTTAAAGCACGGTGACGGAGTTGCGATCGTAGCTTTTGAAGTGCCAGATGCTACAATGGCATACAAGGAAACCACCAGACGGGGCGCTGTAGGAGCGATCGCACCCACTGAAGAAGAAGACGGATATGGCGTGTTGCGTTATGCGGCTATCCACGCCTACGGTGATGTGTTAATTAAGTTTGTGGAAAGGAGCGATTATTCTGGCGTCTTTGCTCCTGGCTTTATACCTCGATACCCTGCTAACAGTACTAACTCTGTAGGTTTATGCACTATCGATCACATCGTAGGAAACGTCGAGTTAGGAGCAATGAACAAATGGGTACAGTTTTTCACCGATACACTGGGCTTTAGCCTACTGGTGCATTTTGACGATGAGGCAATTTCCACAGAGTACTCTGCCTTAATGTCTAAAGTGATGCAGAACGGTACGGGTAAGATTAAATTACCAATTAACGAACCAGCCAAAGGAAAACGCAAATCTCAGATTGAAGAATACCTGGAATATAATAACGGTCCGGGAGTACAACACATTGCCTGCGCGACCAATAACATTATCGAAACAGTCTCTCAATTAAAAAAAGCAGGGTTGGAGTTTCTACACGTACCGAAAACTTATTACGAAAACTTGAAAGAACGAGTCGGTGACATTGATGAGCCTATCGAGCAACTCGCAGATTTAGGGATTTTAGTGGATAGGGATGAAGATGGGTATTTACTCCAGATTTTCACCCAGCCCGTGCAAGATAGACCAACGCTTTTCTTTGAAGTGATTCAGCGTCATGGAGCGCAAGGTTTTGGTGAAGGGAACTTCAAAGCCCTGTTTGAAGCGATAGAACGCGAACAAGCGATGCGGGGTAATTTATGATGCACCAAATACAGGAAGCTAAGGGGATACGAACATGAGTTACTACTATAAATTAGGAAAACTTCCCCACAAGCGACACATTCAATTTCGTCAACCTGATGGTTCTCTATATCATGAAGAATTAATGGGGCTGCGAGGGTTTTCGGGTGTTCAATCCTTGCTTTATCATTTACGTCCACCTACACAAATACAGAAGATTTTGTTAGAGAGGACAGTCAATCTGTCCTATGAAGAATCCAGTCCCCTGTGTCATCGCCATCTACGAACGGGAACCGTAGAATTGGGAACAAATGCTGTAGAGGCGCGTGTTCCGTTAATGGCAAATGCAGATGTCTGCATCTCCATCGCTCGTCCCCAATCGCCGATGTTGTACTGGTATCGATGCGCTCATGGTGATGAAGTGATATTCATCCATGATGGCACTGGTGTATTGGAGAGCCAGTACGGTATTCTACACTATCAAGTAGGAGATTATTTAGTAATTCCTTCTGGAGTGCTGTGGCGTATTATACCTGACGCGGGGGTAGAGCAGCGCATGCTTGTGATTGAGGCTAGCGGACATATAGAACCACCAGCAAGATATCTCAATCGCTACGGGCAATTTCTCGAACACTCTCCCTACAATGAACGCGACATTCGTCCGCCAGAGGAGTTAGGAACTCATGACGAGGTGGGGGAATTTGAAGTGCGGGTCAAAACTAGAGATAGAATTATTAGCTATCTCTATCACCATCATCCTCTAGATGTTGTGGGATGGGATGGGCATCTTTATCCTTTTGCGTTTAACATTGAGGATTTTGAACCCATTACCGGGAGAATTCACCAGCCCCCTCCAGTACATCAAACTTTTGAGGCTCCTGGCTTTGTTATCTGTTCCTTTGTACCACGCCTTTTTGATTATCACCCTCTGGCAATTCCAGCTCCCTATAACCATTCCAATGTTGATTCGGATGAAGTTATCTATTATGTCTCTGGAAACTTTATGTCCCGTAAGGGGATAGAGCGATCGTCAATTACCATTCATCCTAGTGGTATTCCTCACGGTCCTCATCCAGGAATGTACGAGGGTTCTATTGGCAAAGAACGCACCAATGAACTGGCTGTCATGATTGATACCTTTCGTCCATTGCAACTGACAAAACAAGCCCTGGCTTTGGAGGATAAAGACTACGCCTATAGTTGGATTGCTTGATATTCTAAGTTTTCCAGATTGGTTGAAAGTATGAACTACCTTCGTTTCCAGCCCTATACTCCTCGTTTCCTCCCCTTGGAAAGGTTCGGGTTAAAGTTAGGTAAAACTGACACGAAAATCATGTAAATATTATGACTCATACTAACGTGAATACCTCAGGTTCTTTAACTATCTCCTCTCGCATCGAAAAGCGATCGCATCAAGGCGAATTAACCCAAAAACAAGTAGAAAACTTTCAAGATTTCCTCACGAGGATCGATAGAGAATTTTTACAACACCGCATCATCACCAACAACGCCTATACTCGTTGGTTTTCTTGCGGTACCGCTACAGACAAAGAATTGCGTTATTTCATTCAGCAATTCTCGGTATTCTCCAATCAGTTCCTCATAGCAGCACTGTTAAAAGCCATTAACTCACCCACCCTCGATCGATCGCGCAAGAGTCGCGAGATATTGCTGAACGAACTGGGCGTAATTTATCGCAAGCCAGACCAAACCATTAGCACTAACCTGGGTCAGACAGAAGATGATAAGGATAAAGAAGGAGATCCCGAATTAGTCAGTACCGAAGGTACGGTGGACGGTGGTATTTGTCGTTTCCGCGCCGCACATTTTGAATGGCTGGTCAATTTAGCTGAGGGCTTGGGGTTACATTATGAAGACATTGGCAAGCGCAAGCACGGAAGTTCAACCACTTTACACTTCTGCGATGAACTGCAACGTCTTTATGGAAGTGATGACCCACATATTGCTGAGGGTGCTAGCTTTGCAGTGGAAAATTGGGCAGCAGCAGGCTTTTGGCAAGAATTGGAGGAAGGGCTTACGCGCATCAAACAAGCACGATACCCGCATCTGCGTTTGGCATTCTTTAGTTGGCACAATCGTGTTGAGATGCAACACGCCGGACACACTCTAGAGGAACTCGAAGCAGTTTATTTTCAAGCTGACTTTGACCAAGCCAAGTTTATTCAGGGAGGACGAGAAATTCTGGATGCTATTACTGTTTTTTGGGATGGATTGGAGGCGGATCGTCTTGGAATGAGGGGATAAGGGAGATAAGGCGATGAGGGAGCAATTGTCACTGGAAGAAATCACTGCTTGTGGTGTCGAAGTCAGTACTGCGATCGCTATTCTGTCACAGATCGATGAGTGGCTGGCTTCATTACAACCTGCTGATTGCTGGCAGCATTTAGTGCAATATATTCTTAAACCCGATCTCCCCTTTGCACTACACGAACTCCTCTACAAAACTACCTTCTCTGATTGGGATAGCACTCAAGGATCGCCTCCTGCTTGGTTTCCTTCCAAAGAGCAAATTCAGAAAACCAATATCGCTGCTTTAATGAAATCTCTGGAATTAGATTCTTATCCAGAACTTCATGCTTGGTCAGCACAAAATCGGTCTGAGTTTTGGGAAATAATGATTCAGCGTTTGGGCATTCATTTCTCAGAAAAGTACAGCCAAATTATTGATTTGAGCAATGGAGTAGAGTCTCCCCAATGGCTGGTAGGTGCTCGATTTAACATCATTGAAAGTTGCTTTTTAGCACCAGCTGATGCACTGGCTATTCTCTTCCAATCGGATCGTGGTTCAATCTCTACCATGACTTATGGCGAACTCCAAGCTTTAACTAACCGAGTTGCCAGTGGATTGGTGGAGGCTGGCTTTCTTCCTGGAGATACTATTGCCATTGTGATGCCCATGATAGCTGAATCTGTGGCAATTTACTTGGGAATTATCAAAGCTGGTTGCGTGGTTGTTTCCATAGCTGACAGTTTTTCTGCGACAGAAATTGCCATGCGCTTGCGCTTATCTAACGCTCAAGCCATCTTTACCCAAAGCTATATTTTGCGTGGTAGCAAGCAGTTGCCTTTGTATGAGAAAGTGATAGCAGCCAATTCACCGAGAGCAATTGTTTTAGGAACTAAAATGAACAATGAGGATAATGAAAGTGTTTCCTTGTTGGCATCTTTAAAACTGCGTCGTGGTGATTTGGCTTGGGAAGATTTTCTCAGTTCCAACCATCAATTCGATGCTATCCCCGCTCATCCTGCTACTCCTATCAATATCTTATTTTCTTCCGGTACGACGGGAGAACCCAAAGCTATTCCTTGGACGCATACGACTCCCATCAAATGCGCTGTTGACGCTCATCTGCATCACGATATCCATTCCGGCGATAGAGTTGCTTGGCATACTAACTTGGGATGGATGATGGGACCGTGGTTGATTTATGCTTGCTTAATCAATAGAGCCACCATTGCCCTTTATTCTGAAGTACCTACAGAAAGGGAATATGGTCAGTTTATACAAAATGCTAAAGTAAATATACTTGGTGTCATCCCCAGTCTTGTCAGTCAGTGGAAAACGACTGCTTGCATGCAAGGGTTGGATTGGAGTGCGATAAAAGCTTTTAGTTCGACAGGTGAGTGTTCCAAGCCCCAAGATATGCATTACCTAATGTCCCTGGCTGGATACAAACCCGTTATCGAATACTGTGGAGGTACGGAAATCGGTGGCGGCTATATCACTGGTACTCTAATACAACCTTGCGTACCTTCAACTTTTACCACACCTGCTTTGGGATTGGATTTTGTTATTCTTGACACAGAGGGAAATTCTGCTGACAAAGGCGAGGCGTTTATCGTACCGCCATCCATTGGTTTGTCAGATCGATTGTTGAACAAAGACCACCACCAGGTTTACTTTGCCAATACCCCTGTGATTTCTTCCTCAACTCCTCTGCGCCGTCATGGCGACCAAATAGAACGGTTACCTAACGGCTACTACAGAGCTCGCGGTCGCGTTGATGATACGATGAACCTCGGAGGTATTAAGGTCAGTTCTGCTGAAATTGAACAAGTTTTGAATAGCGAACCGGGAATTTGTGAAACTGTTGCGATCGCAGTTTCTCCTCCACAAGGAGGACCGAGCCGATTGGTAATCTACGCAGTTGTCGAACCGGACGTTCAACAAGATCGAGCAGCGCTGGTGAGTTCCTTGCAAGCAGCACTTAAGCAACGTCTCAATCCCCTCTTCAAGATTCATGACCTTGTAATTCTTGATACTTTGCCACGCACTGCTTCCAATAAGATAATGCGTCGGGTGCTGCGCGAACAGTACTGTCTCTTGCTGGACGTGTAACTAATAATTGGCATTTAATTTCCAATTGGTGGTGCTAACGGTTGACGGGGTTTACCACCTGCACCAATGTTATTAGGTTTGTTGTTGTCCACAACTTTTAAGGCGCTAATAATCTTTGTCATGTCAGCTTGGAGGTCTTTATCGTCATTGAAGTGACGCCCCGTGACTTTTTCATATTCTTCCTCAGCTGCCCTTTCTAAGCAGATGTAGTTGTAATCCCAACCTGAATCGTCAACGACGTAAGCGCCGTAGTCTTGCATTGCTTGGAAAATCTTTTTGCCTGCTTTAGTGGTCAGTCCCAAGCTTTTTGCCGAGACGTTAGGTGGAACAGCTAACAAGGAACCCATAACGAGCGCTAGGTTAGAACCTTGGTATTGCTTGGATGCGTAGCTATCGGCAGCAAGGGCTGGCCAACGATAGCCGGGAGTTGGTGATGAGGAATTGTAGTGTAACCACTTGCTCCAAATCACTAGCTTGAGTGCGTGACGAATAGGATTTTTGCCTAGTAGCTCGCCTTGACGAATACTACCACCAATGCTGGACATTCTCGAGCCACCATGTCCGCCACCAATGCCATCACCATAAATATTTTGTTCTCCAAACCAGTAGCCGTAAAGAGGACCGCCCTTTTCGCATCGAGTTGTGATGTTAAACGACACTAGAGTTTTGCCATCTGGTTTCAAAAATGCTGAGGAGTTGTTTGGAGTAAAATTTGGTTTTGCATCTGGAATAATGAGATTGTGAGGAACCTTCAATTTCTCACCTGCTTTCGGATGCCACTGTGCTTGTTCCTGGGGTGCAGTACCGCTACAGCGATTTTTATCCCAACTACCTACCATATAGACATTTTGCAATTTGTCGGTATTTTTAGTCACTACAAACCAATCAGTATCAACTCCAGCTCCCTTTGAACCGATATAAGCATCAACGTATTTTGCGTTTGAGCCAATGGGTACATTCCAAATACTGTTACAAGCAAAAGGCCACAAGTGTTTGTCTCGCGGTTTTCCGAAACCGCATTTGGTTTTTGAGGCTGTTAGGGTTGCTTGGGCAAGGAGATTTTTGTTCCCTTCACTTACGCTTAAGCTAAATGAATTTTGAGTGCTAAAGACAATTGCAGCAGTACTACTCAGAATATAGCTGATAGTAGTGAAGGTAGGATTGAAAATAATCATTTGCCTCTGATAATCTGACCTTGAATTTTTAAGCTAACTGACGTTGAGAACTTTCTGTAGTTTCTCAAGCTGCTACAATTACACTCGCGAGTGCTTATAACCAAAACTGCCGATAATCTTCAACATACTGCTGCATAGTTATTGGTGGACGAGCCAGCAATTGCTCTACATCTGGTGTGAGATGACCTGCTAAGCCCAAACGAGCAGTTGTGTAAATTCCTACCATGACCATAATAAAATCCATCGGGAGTCCGCGATCGCGCATTCGTTGGATAAAGTTCCAAATAGAGGGATTTGTGTAATGGATTGGTTTACCCAGAACATCTGTAAAAATATCTGCGACTTCGTAATAGGTCAAAGCTTCTCCACCAGTAAGCGTGTAAGCTTTCTGAGAATGTCCCTCTTCCATTAAAGTACGCACTGCAACAGCAGCAATATCGCGCACATCAATAAAACTCGTTTTACCGTGTCCTGCAGGCAAGAACAATTCCCCACGGGTTTTGATATCCTCTTGGTGCGTGGTGTTGAGGTTTTGCATGAAGAAACTAGCACGTAAAAAGGTAGCAGGAATACCCAACAGATTAATGTAACGCTCAATCTTCGAGTGCGGCACAATGGGGTTGCGATCGGCTCCTAAAATAGAAAGAAACACAACTTGTTTGATTCCTGCAAGTTTGACAGCATCTAACGCGGGAGCAATTTGTTTGCGAACATTAGCTAAATTCGGCGGACGTACCAAAAAAAGTTTGTCAACTCCTTGAAAAGCAGTTGCAAAAGTTGCGGGGTTGGTAAAATCAAATGGGACACCATCAATGCTGTGACCGGAGAAACCTGCTGTAGAGCGAACGCTCAGTATTTCTGTAGCGGTGTCGGAATTTCTAATAGCAGCACGGACTTGGCAATTTTGGTTTAGCAGTAAGCGAATCACCTCTTGACCGACATTTCCAGTTGCACCTGTCACGAGAATTGTTAACATAAGCTATTTGTTGTGTCTCGTTCATATACTTTGAAGAACTGCCTTCTTTAACTAGAAAGTAGCATGCCAATCTCGTGCTTGTTTGCGGATAGTTTCTAATTCTTCGTGAGAAATGCGGTCAAGGTGTCCCAAAATAAAGTTCATACGTCCCTGAAATTGTAGTTTATCGCGGTGACGGTCGAGAAAATCCCAGTAAAAGAAATTAAACGGACAAGCTTTTTCTCCAATACGTTCCTTTGGATTGCGATCGCATCCCTTACAATAATCACTCATCTTATTGACATAATTCCCAGATGCTGCATATGGTTTTGATGCCAACACTCCGCCATCAGCGAACAATCCCATACCAATAACATTCGTCTGCATTACCCAATCGTAAGCATCAATAAAAGTAGCATGAAACCAATTTTCTACTTCTTGTGGTGAAATTCCTGCAATCAAAGCAAAATTACTCAATACCATTAACCTTTGGATATGATGAGCATAGCCAGTGCGTTGCAACTGAGATAAAATTTGACGCAAACAATTCAAATCGGTGTCACCCGTCCAGAAAAATTCAGGTAAAGGTTGGGTGTGGTTAAACCAGTTTTTTTCAGGATAATCTGCACTCACCAAATGATAAATCCCGTGCATATACTCCCGCCAACCCAACACCTGACGGATAAAACCTTCAACACTATTTAAAGACAGTTTGTTTTGGTGATATGCTTTTTCTGCTGCTTGAATTACCTCTAAAGGTTGGAGTAATCCAACGTTGAGATACGGGGAAAGCATGGCATGCCACATTGTTTCTTCTCCCGTAACCATTGCATCTTGGTAAGGACCAAAATCAGGGAGGCGGTTGTTGACGAACCAATCTAATACTTCTAATGCTTGAGAACGGGTGACCCCCCAGCGAAAGGGTTCTCGATTATTTAACCGCAGATGGGCGCTGACGGAAGCGGAGAATTGGTTATCTTGCGGGCGTGTATCTGCTACAGGCTGGGGTTGCAATATTTCTGTACCATAGGTTGGGATGGGTAAAGAGTTAACGTGGGTAATGACTTTTTGAGTTATGTCATCTGGTTCAAACCATTTAGCTGGTGGTGTCTTTAATTTTCCTTTTGGCGGCTGACGATTGTTTTTATCAAAGTTCCATTGTCCTCCGGTTGGTTTATCTCCCTCCATAAGAATTTGAAAACGCCGCCTTCCTTCTCGATAGAAATCTTCCATTAACAATCTTTTGCGAAGCTTAGCCCAGGTTTTAAATTCTTCAGAATTCCATAAAAAGTGATTGTTGGGAATTAAGGTAAGCTGACAATCTAAAGATGACAGGTAAAGCTTTTCTAAATTTTCAATCAGTTTAAGAAAGGGGAGATCGTTGGGTATCATTACCCGTAATTCAGTAATTTGTTTTTCCTTAATCCACTGTTGAAGCGGTGTCTCAAAATCTTCTGCAGTTTTATAAGTGACTGAGTAACCTAGCTGTTGCAATTCTTCAGCAAAATGCCGCATTGCTGACCATACTAAAACTAGCTTTTGCTTGTGATAGGGTCGAGCTTGGACGTGATGCAATGACTCAATCATGATGACTTGTACTTTATCGGTTTTAAGACAACTTTGCAAAGCTGCTTGTTCTGACCAAAGTTGATCCCCTAATACCCAAACCCCAATTGTCATTTTTTTTGCCCGAACTACTAAAAAAATGTAAACAATTTTGAAGACATTACTCGGTATGCTGTAAACTAGCTAACCTAATGCCATACTGCCGCACTAAGTTCACTCTATGTCAGAGCATCTCTCTATCCCAACAATTAAACCCAATCTTCCCCATTTTTCCTCCGGTCCCTGTGCAAAACGTCCTGGTTGGTCGGTGGAAAAACTGGCAAATGCTTGTGTGGGTCGTTCTCATCGTTCCACAGATGGTAAAGCCAAGTTAGCAGAAGTTATCGAACGTTCCAAGAAAATTCTTGGTGTTCCCTCAGACTATCGTCTGGGTATTGTTCCTGCTTCCGATACAGGCGCAGTGGAAATGGCAATGTGGTCATTGCTGGGAAAGCTTCCCTTGGACATCTTGGCGTGGGAAAGTTTTGGTCAGGAATGGGTGAAAGATGTCGTAGATGAGCTAAAGTTACCTGATGCTCGCATTATGAAGGCACCCTATGGTAGTTTACCCGATTTACATCAAGTTGATTTTAGTCATGATGTGGTGTTTTTGTGGAACGGGACAACGTCTGGTGTAAGGTCACCTAATGGTGATTGGATAAAAGACGCTCGCCAAGGGCTGACGATTTGTGATGCGACTTCTGCTGTATTTGCAATGGATATCCCTTGGGAAAAGCTTGATGTCGTCACCTATTCTTGGCAAAAGGTTTTGGGTGGAGAAGCACAGCATGGAGTCATTGTGCTTTCACCACGCGCAGTAGAACGTTTGGAAAGTTACGAACCAGATAGACCCATACCAAAAATTTTCCGTCTTGCCCAAAAAGGTAAGTTGATTGAAGGAATCTTTAAAGGAGACACTATCAATACCCCATCAATGCTGTGCGTGGAAGATGCACTTGATGGTTTAATCTGGGCGGAAAGTATTGGTGGGCTTCCAGGACTGATTCGCCGCAGTGAAGCCAATCTCGCTGCGATCGCCCGTTGGGTTGAGAAAAGCAGTTGGGCTGCATTCCTTGCTGAGAATCCCGAAATTCGCTCCTGTACTTCTATTTGCTTGAAAATCAAGGATGCTTGGTTTGGGACTTTAAGCTTGGAAAAACAAGCAGAATTTGCCAAAAAACTGGCTAAAGTTCTGGAACAAAAAGAGGTCGCTTACGATATTGCATCCTATCGTTCCGCTCCTCCTGGAATTAGAATTTGGGGTGGTGCAACGGTAGAAACTTCGGATATCGAAGCCTTGTTACCTTGGTTGGATTGGGCTTTTGCTACAGTTAAAACTGAGTTTGAGAAACCTGTAGCAGTTTAAGCGATCGCACGATGGCAATGTTAACTACCCACACTATACACGAAGTGTTGGTGTGGGCTTGAAACAACCATATGAGACTAGCCCACGAGACTTGTTTTGTTAAGAACTTCTGAATATTTCCCTAGTTCGGATTATGTATGTGTGATTCGTTCACTAGAAATGAGTATATATAACTAGGCTTGGCTAAAGACAAGAAGAATAAGGACGCCACTCAAATTAAGCGCAATTCCTTCCGACACCGAATCAAAGATTACGGTGTGGAACTCCTTACGGTTTTAGTTGATGATAAGATAAAAATCCTGACTTCTTCGGAAGCTAAGTTCTTAAAAGAAAAGTCGATTGTCTCAAAAAATATAGATTTTGGGTTTATGAGTAAAGGGACTTTATTTGACAAGGTGTGGGACGCACATACGGTTGGTATACTTCCTTCAGGGCATACGCAACTCTTTATTGGATTGCACTTAATTCATGAAGTGACCAGTCCTCAAGCCTTTGCTATGTTACGGGAACGAGGTCTGAAGCCACTCTTTCCAGAACTGACTGTCGCTACTGTAGATCATATTGTCCCTACAGACAATCAAGCACGTCCTTTTGCTGATAGCTTAGCAGAAGAAATGATGCGATCGCTAGAGCAAAATTGTCAAGAGAATGGTATAAAATTTTATAATATTGGTTCTGGAAGTCAGGGTATTGTTCACGTGATTGCTCCAGAACTGGGATTAAGCCAACCGGGAATGACGATCGCTTGCGGAGATAGCCACACATCCAGTCACGGTGCATTTGGAGCGATCGCATTTGGGATTGGAACCAGCCAGGTACGGGACGTTTTAGCTTCCCAAACCTTAGCCCTATCAAAGCTGAAAGTCCGGAAAATCGAAGTCAACGGCACTTTAAAACCAGGTGTTTATGCCAAAGATGTCATTCTCCACATTATCCGCACACTTGGAGTTAAAGGCGGTGTAGGATATGCCTACGAGTATGCAGGCACGACTTTTGAGCAAATGAACATGGAAGAACGGATGACCGTTTGCAATATGTCCATAGAAGGTGGTGCTCGTTGCGGCTACGTCAATCCGGATCGAATCACTTACGATTATCTTAAAGACAGAGACTTTGCCCCCAAAGGAGAAGATTGGGATAAAGCCGTGGCTTGGTGGAATTCCATCCGCAGTGACGCCGATGCAGAATACGATGATGTCGTTGTCTTCGATGCTGCTGAGATTCCCCCCACCGTTACCTGGGGGATCACACCCGGTCAAGGGATAGGAGTGAACGAACTCGTACCCACCCCCGAAGAACTGCCAGAACAAGAACGGTTCATAGCTGAGGAAGCTTACCAGTATATGGATCTGATTCCAGGCGCACCTATTAAGGGAACGAAAGTTGATGTTTGCTTCATTGGAAGCTGTACTAACGGACGCATTAGCGATTTGCGAGAAGCGGCTAAAATTGCTAAAGGTCGTCAAGTCGCACAAGGCGTGAAAGCTTTTGTTGTCCCAGGTTCGGAAAGGGTAAAGCAACAGGCTGAAGGTGAAGGTCTCGATAGAATCTTTTTAGAAGCGGGATTTGAGTGGCGCGAACCGGGATGTTCAATGTGCCTTGCGATGAATCCCGACAAGCTTCAGGGAAGGCAGATCAGTGCATCTTCCTCCAATCGCAACTTCAAAGGAAGGCAAGGTTCTGCTTCCGGTCGGACTTTGTTAATGAGCCCCGCAATGGTTGCTACCGCAGCGATTAAAGGGGAAGTGTTTGACGTGCGGGAAATGCTGTCCTGATGGGGAGTAGCGATTGGAGACTGCGGACTTACCTCCTTCCCAGGCTGAGCCTGGGAATGCCTGAGAAGAGGCTCCGCCTCCCGATCTAGCTCACACGCGAGGCAGAGCCTCGCAATCTGCATTCCCAGCCAGAGACTGGGAACGAGAGGAATCCAAAATCCAAAATCTAAAATTCAAAATTCTTTTATGGTAAGTGAAGTCAAACTAGTTTCAGGACGGGGTATTCCTTTAGTAGGCAATGATATCGATACAGATCGCATCATTCCCGCCAGATATTTAAGGTGTGTCACCTTTGATGGATTGGGCGAACACGTATTTGCTGATGACCGTACAGTCTTAAAAGGACAGCACCCTTTTGACCAGCCTCAGTACAAAGGAGCCAATATTTTGGTAGTAAACCGCAACTTTGGTTGCGGTTCATCACGGGAACACGCACCACAAGCCCTTGCCAAATGGGGCATTCAAGCGGTAGTTGGTGAAAGCTTTAGTGAAATCTTTTTTGGGAATTGTGTTGCTATAGGAATTCCTTGCGTGACTGTTGATACAGAAACTGCTAAAGAACTGCAAGAGAAGCTTGCTGCCAATCCTCAAGTCACCATCTCAGTGAATTTGGAAAGCTTGCAGATTCAGTGCGGTGACTTCTCAGCTTCCGTTTCAATCAATGAAAGCACCAGAAATATGTTTTTATCTGGAAGTTGGGATGCTTGCGGTCAGCTAGTGGCGAACAAAGACCAAATTCGGGCAACAGCAACAAAACTACCTTATACCAGTTGGCATCAGTCAGTTGCAAGTTAGTCAAAACCTTCTGAAGACGCGTCATGGCGCGTCTCTACATTTTTCTTCGTGTCCTTTGCGACGCCAGGTGCTTCAACGGGGGGCTTTGGGGTCCCCACTTTGTGGGGTTGGGGGGAAACCCCCCTACGGGTTCACCAGTCCCCAGGGCGCGGGAAACCCGCCTCCAGGGCTGGATTCACCGCAACGCACTGGCTCGTCTTTGCGGTTCATTTAAATAGATAATCCTTAGGCTGGAAGAGAATACTTATAGTTGTATCATTCGCTGGTTTGATTTTAACAGTTGCAAGGTTGGCTTGAATTTAAAGTTAAAAACTCAAAGTCACCCATGATTGATATTGACGGTTCCTATGGAGAAGGCAGAGGACAGATACTCCGTACTTCTCTCAGTTTATCTGCCATCACCGGTCATCCAATCCGGATAAATAATATCCGTGCTGAACGCGATAAACCATGGCTAGCCGCACAACACCTAACATCGGTTCGTTCTACAGCAACGATTTGTGGTGCTAAAGTCCGTGGAGATGCAATGGGTTCAATGACTTTGGAGTTTATTCCCGGTAGTACCGTACAAGTAGGAAATTATACTTTTGACGTGAGCGAGGCACGGGAAGGTGGTTCCGCTGGTGCTGTTGGTATGGTGTTACAAACTGTACTGTTACCTTTGGTGCTTGCAAATGGCAATTCCCATGTAATACTCCGGGGCGGAACCCATGTTAATTACAGCCCCTCAATGACTTGGACAACCATTGTGTATACTGCTGCTTCAACTCCGATTTTCTTTTACCGCACTATCGCCTCACTGTTTAACCATATCTCCAACTAAAACGCCTGGGTATAAAGAGGTAATTTGATAAAAACTTACTTATACCAATTCTATGTGAAGTTGCACATTATTGCCCTCACATTAGAAATGTGGAGCTATACAAACAAAGCCTGCCTTCGCAGGCTAATTGTATGCATCTTCATAGAAAATTGGTATTAAATGATTTACGTCAAAAAATCTAATCAACTCAATTGCCAACATCTCTAAGGAGATTGTGATAGGCTGTTTCTCTATCTTTTAAATACCGATATTCTTCCTTAATTCTTCTGAACTGTGCATCTATTGCTTGTATATTAAGTTTTAAATCGTTATCTAACAGTACATCTATCTCGCAAGCTGCTATCTCACTGCTCATCAAAATCTCTCCAATAAAATTGTGATAAAAATGCTGTAATTCTTTTCCTTTAGTAATTAAACTCTCAATTTGAGAAAAGGATTTTTGATACACCTTTAGTTGATTGCTATAGATGTCTGAGGAGGTTGCCATCAATGTGGTTATTTTTTGTATCTTGTCTCTTTGAGAGCACAACTTCTTAATTTCTTCTTCAAGATGAAAGTACTCATTCACTAGAGGTACGATTTCTTGGTAGCCTCTCAGTCTTATCTTATCTTGAGTCCTAAGTTTAGATAAAACTGGAACGCGAACACGTCTAATATTAAACGTTTCTTTAGTGTAAAAGATATATTCACCATCATTATAAGTAATACAAATAACAGAAGGGCTTAGCTCAGTCCAATTAACTTGATAAAGGATACCAAATTTTAAATGTTGGTGCTTGGAGCCAACGCTTGAATGAGGAACTCTCAAGACACCAAGGCGTTTAATTTGCCATACCTTTTGAATGGGATATAGGAAAAAATAGTATAGTCCACCTAGTCCGAGCAGAATCAGGATGAGTGACATAGAATCTATGTTTGCATCTGTTAGATAGTGTAATTATAGTCGAATGTTACAGAGACACAAAGAAAACAAGCCCCATTGCCTTCTTTTTTGTTCCTTTAATTCCACATCAGGAACTCTTTGTCCTGATAGTACGTGTACTGTTTATCTTTCGACTCAAAGTATTTTTCAACTGTTGTTTTTGTAGCAATAGCACTTTCCAACTCATGACCCCCACTCATTCATAAACGTTCTCTCACCCAGTTATTGATAATTAGGTTGTGGAAAAAGCAACGCTATTTCAAACCCTTGAACTTTGTTCCATTCAAAATTGTACTTATCCATAATGCTAGGACTCGTAATATGGCACTTTATTTTAACCTCTCATGGATGGTCACAAGCAACCCTAGCAATATCTCCAGCCACTGTCCCTTCAGGATATCCGCTATTATTAGGATGCCAGTCAAAGTTGTAGTATTCTGCCTGGACATCATACGGAGAACAAGCTGCAATCGCAGAATGTTTTTTGATGTCTCCTTTAGTACTAAGCCAGAAGTTGACGTGCCTCCATCCAGCCTTAGTTTTATATTCAGATCGGTTGTCTAAATCTACTTGATAAACTATTCCATCTGTACTAATCGCAGCAGTTACAAGACGTTCAGCCGAAGCTTGACCTGCAATTCCCAAAACGGAGGTCATAACAAACAAACAGTTAAGAACAACGGATTTCATAATTGTTAGTGAGAGTAGATACGTTTGGTTGTAATAAACAACAATACTAGATACGTACATTTCCGGGAGATAATGTAAAATTTTGTAAATTATACGGAAAAAATAGTACTAACACTTATTGATAACAACTTAAGTCTGTATTGCTGTGGTCAACGGGTAATTGTATAAGCAAAGCTTAATGGGTCAAGCCGTATTGCTTGCTTAGTTGAGAAGCTTTTTTATCAGCAGTCTATTTGTCCCCTTACGGGGAAGAGGGTTTGTAAAGAAAGGTTACTATTGCCAGCTGCTTTAGCATCAACAACAAGTGAGTACCAAGTGGCTGTTGTTAGCAATCATTTAACGACGAATGCTTCTATTATTGAACTGTTTGGATTGGCAAAGGTAACAGTAAATGAACAGGAGAACCGAGTCGTAGTTGAACCGTTAGGACGCTACTGAATGTCATAATTGTCCTACAATGAAAAACTACCTACCAACGCAGTCACTCATTCGTAAGAAATAACAGTGAGCAACCAAGTAGAACTCATTCAGCATCAGGATGCTTGTAGCTTCAATCAAAGGGTGCGCGATTTCCTACTGCGTAATGAAGCGTTGCATCACAATATGCTATCCCAATGTTATGCACTCACTCATACACCAGAACCGTTAAAACAATGCCCAAACTTGCTCACCTTAGAGTCTAATGGAGAAGTCCTTGCAGTGGCGATAAAGCATTGGGACAACTCCGTTTTCATTTCAATGGAAACTCCTGGATGCGGAGTCGATTTACTGGCGCAACACTTGAAGCAGCAGGGCACTTTGTCACTGGTAAATGCTCCGTCTGATGTCGCTCAACGCTTTGCCCAAATCTGGACTCAGCTTACGGGACAAGCCCATACACCTGAAATGACAATATATGCCTATCGTTCGGAACAGATTCGCCCCTTCACCTGGGCAACAGGTCAATTACGACAAGCAACTTCTTCAGATCTCTCTCTCGTTAGCCAGTGGTATGCTTCCTTTTCCGAAGAAGCCTTGGGCAAGCTTCCAAACAACTGTCAGGATTGGGCAACTCGTCAAATCGACCGGGGTCATGTATTTCTCTGGGAAGATGGCAACCCGGTTTCGATGGGATGCAGAATTGGAAAAACCGCCAACGGATTTCGAGTCTCGCTCGTCTTCACTCCAAGAGAACATCGCCGAAAAGGTTATGGAAAAACCTGTACTGCAGCCCTGACTCAACGGTTGCTAGATGAAGGTCAGCGTTACTGCTTTTTGTATGCGGATAAAAAGAATGCTTCAAGCAACCGGATGTATCAAGCGCTCGGCTATGAACTGATGGGGGAGGCACAAAATTATCGTTTTGCCACTGCTGACTAGAGATGCGTTACGGTTTTATTGTCGTTACCATTTAAATACGTTTTTACAGAACGAGCTAGAGCCTTTGCCAACATTGGAGGAACAGCATTGCCAATCTGGTTGAACTGACTGTTTTCAGAACCTTGAAATTCAAACCAATCTGGAAAGCTTTGAAGACGAGCACCTTCACGCACTGTCAGTCTTCTTCTGCGTCCATCCGGTAAGCGGATTCGTAACATATCACCCGTTGCACCGCATAAATTACGACAGGTAAGTGTTCTAGAAGGTGTATCAAGATGAACATCTCTAGGCTTTATACATTTAGAAGCTATTTCATATTTCTTAATATATTCATCCATGCTAGGAGTCAGAAATCTTGAGTTAGGCGGGACTGAATTCGCTAGTTCTCCCAAAGCGTCACCAGCTGTATATTGTGAACCATGAATATGGGTTTTTACAGGCCATCTCCAGCCACCTTTATGGGCAACACAAAAAAGACGTTCTCTTTTTTGAGGTACACCATAATCGACTGCGTTTAATATTTGCCATTCAACAACGTAGTTAAGTTCTTGCAGAGCACAAACAATTTCTTCAAAATACTTTTTATTACGAAAGAGCATTCCCCGCACATTTTCAAATAAAGCCAGTTCTGGGCGATAACGTTGAACCGCAGAAATAAAAGTAGGAAAGCCATCGCGACTATCTTTTAAACCTTGTTGATGTCCACCGACACTAAAGGGCTGACAAGGAGGACCACCTATAATAACTGTAGCACGCTCGACTAACCTGGATGCTTGTGTGAGATTAACTTGATTGCATAAATTATGTATATTGCGCCTGTATGTCATACAAGCTTCTTCTAAAATTTCATAACCAATAGTTTTAAACCCTCCTCCTCCTTCACCGTCAACAATCCCACCTTCGGCAACCGTTTCGTCATTTCCCGCCAGTTCGCATCTTTGGCATAAATGCTTTGCAGCATCTGTGCCGCCTTCGGCACATTCCCACTATTTGCCAGCGTGATCGCTGTCCAGTACTGCATTTCCAGATTGTCGGGAAACATTTTCATGGCTGCGCCGTATTCCTGCATGGCTAGCTCCATGTTGTTGACTTCCACGGCCAGGTCGCCATTGTTCATGTATTCGTAGGCGCGGTGCAGTTTGAGCAGGCGTTCCAGTTCGGCGAGGGGGTTGGCGTGGTCGTCTACTCGCAGATCCACGAGGTGGTTGTCGTCCCAGGGTTTGCCGGTGGCGGTACCCTTTACTACGATGATCACGGCAGATTGTTTGCCCCGGATGTCGCCGCCTGCTTTTTGGGCTGCTTTTAGCGCTTCGAGTACCTGCTCGGCCAGGGGGAGTTGGGCATTGGCCTCAAAGGCTTTGGCCATAGCTCCCGGTACTTGATTGGTTAGCATCATATTCGCTTGTACAGCGTAGTTTTTGCCTTTCAGGTCGCCTGCAAAATCAACACAGCCCTTGCCTGTGAAATTGGCTACATTGCCAAGGGCGTCTACAATACCTACCTGGCGCACCTCTTTGCCGGGGTCGTCGGAGAGTAGGATATCCAGGGCTTCCTGGGCGGTTTTACCCTGTTTGAGCAATTCCAGTCCACGGATTCCGAAAGATTTATTGACAAAAGACTGGGTGGCTACCGCCCCTACGCCTGCCTCGGCCCAGGATACCACAGTACCCACACTAAACCAGTGACTTTGTACACCAATGGCCATATCCCCGGTTTTTTCATCGCGGGCCACGATGGAAAAGGTGTGGGCGAGGCCCTTGTCTTGTTTGAAGAATTGGGCCTGAACAAGGTTACTCATAACCATAAATAGAAAAAGAAGCAGGTTTTTCATGGTGTTTGGATTTAGCGAGAAAAGTAGCAAAAGGAGTGGAACAGTAAGAATGAAAATAAGTTTGCGCCAAAATCACGTCACATTATGCGCCAGTTTCCCCCATTGATGACACGACCAAAACCGCTTGGGGATAAAAAACAGTAACTCGGCATTTGGAGGTTTTACAGGCAC